>DASVUF010000198.1:0-49493 GCA_036387195.1 Pyrinomonadaceae bacterium
CAAAGCCGGGCGCAGTCCCCCGACTTTGAACCACGGCCCCGGGCTCCGCCCGCGCGTGGGGGGGAGCTTGAATCTTATGAGCGACGACAGGATAACCGTCTACGAGAAGCCGACCTGAACGAAGTGCCGCGAGGCGGACAGGCTGCTCCGTGAGAGCGGCGTGGACTTCGGGAAGGTCAACTACTACGTCGAGCCCCTGGGCGAGGCGAAGCTGCGCGAGCTGATAGGGAAGATGGGCGTCGCGCCGCGCGAGCTGCTGCGGACGGGCGAGGCCGCCTACAGGGAGCTGGGGCTCGGGCGGCGCGAGCTTTCGGACGACGAAATCATCCGCCTGATGGTCGAACACCCCGACCTCCTGCAACGCCCCATCGTCGAGCGCGGCGGCCGCGCCGTGCTCGGCCGCCCGACCGAGAGGATAAAAGAACTCCTGTAAAAACAGCCCGAAAACCTCGGCCGGCCGCCGCCTTTCGTGTCAAGCGGAGGCGGCGGCCGGCCGAGCTTCGCGGGGCTGAAGCGGCCGCCGCGCGGTGGTAAAATAGGCCGCACTTTACACGCGGCGCCGGCGGCCACCGCCGGCTGACAGAGGCGGAATTTAAGAGAAGGAAGATTTGAAAAGTGGCTAAGGCGGCGGGCAGGGTTTACGTCTGTCAGAGTTGCGGGGGGCAGGCGCAGAGGGAGCTTGGCAGGTGCCCCCACTGTAAAGAGTGGGGCACGATGGTCGAGGAGCGCGCCCGCCCGGCGGCCGGGGCGGCCAAGGGGATGGCGGCGCGCGGCGGCTTCCGCCTGCGCGAGGTGAAGCCCGTGCGCTTCGGCGAGATAAGCACGCAGGACACGGCGCGGACTTCGTCGGGCATCGAGGAGTTCGACCGCGTGCTCGGCGGCGGCATCGTGCCGGGCAGCCTGATTCTCATCGGCGGCGACCCCGGCATCGGGAAGTCCACGCTGCTGCTCCAGGTGGCGGACAGGCTGAGCCGCCGGGACGAGCGCGTGCTCTACGTCTCGGGCGAGGAGTCCGAGGGGCAGATAAAGATGAGGGGCGAGCGCCTCGGCGTCGAGGCGGCGAACCTCTACCTGATGCCCGAGACGAACCTCGAAAACATTCTGGACGAGGTGGAGCGCGACGCGCCCGGCGCCATCATCGTTGACTCCATCCAGACCGTCTTCTCGTCGAAGATAGAGTCCGCGCCCGGCTCCGTCTCGCAGGTGCGCGAGGTGGCGGGGCAGTTCCTCATGCTGGCGAAGAACCGGACGATACCCGTCTTCCTCATCGGCCACGTCACCAAGGAGGGCTCCATCGCCGGCCCCAAGGCGCTCGAACACATCGTGGACACCGTGCTCTACTTCGAGGGCGAGCGCCACCACAACCACCGCATCGTGCGCGCGACGAAGAACCGCTTCGGCGCGGCCAACGAGCTGGGCGTCTTCGAGATGACGGGCGAGGGGCTGGTGGCGGTCGCCAACCCGTCGGAGATGTTCCTGCACGGCCGGCCGGAGAACGTCTCGGGGTCGGTCGTCTCGGCCTGCATGGAGGGCACGCGCCCGATGCTGGTCGAGATACAGGCGCTGGCCTCCGACTCTTCGTTCAACTACCCGGCGCGCACCGCCCAGGGGTTCGACACGAACCGCCTCGCGCTGCTGCTCGCCGTGCTGGCCAAGCGCGTCGGGGTCGAGGGGCTGCTCAAGTCCGACGTGTTCCTCAACGTCGTCGGCGGGTTCGAGGTTGACGAGCCGGCCGCCGACCTCGGGGTCGTGGCCGCCGTCGTGTCGAGCTACCGGAACAAGGTGGTTGACCCGAAGACGGCGGTCTTCGGCGAGGTCGGCCTGACGGGCGAGGTGCGCGGCGCGATGCAGGCGCAGGCGCGCGCGCGCGAGGCGCAGGCGCTCGGCTTCAAAAAGATCGTCATGCCCGCCTCGAACACGGCGGGGCTCGAACGCCTGCTCGGCGTCCGCGCCGTCGGCGTGCGCTCGGTCGAGGAGGCCCTGGACGAGCTCTTTTAATCATTCAGAGTATGCCGTCAGCACAATGCCGTGCTTAGGAGCAACCGATGGCTGACAAACCGCTCATGAAGCACTTGAGGAATCAGGTGTTTGAAATGATTAAAGAAACAGGTTTAGACCCATCTTCATTCCATTGGGAAGACACGCATGGGACGGTCTGGAGAAACGGAACTATTCCGAGATTGGTATATGCAAACACTGACTTCTTTTTTGCATTTGAGAATAGTGGCAATGGAAGTTTTTCTGCCAGGTGGAGCCCGGACGATAAATCGTTACATCGCGCCCTTACGTCTTCTATATCTTGGGAGAGTGTAATAGCTTACTTTAAGGCTTGGCTGTCATATGTAAAAAGGGAGGTCGAGACTCCGGATTTGTGGACGTCTATAAGCCAGGAATCAAACGTCATCACCGCGTCATCTAACGCAGGCTCGAATGCTCCATTTGGCGAGGATGAAAAAGCGTATATCAGGAACGGCCTGGACGAGCTTAAGCGGTATCTCCTCACCGCCCATAAACTCGACCCGGAGTTGGTGGAGAGTAAGGTTAACTACCTCATAGAATCTTCTGGTCGGGTGGGCCGCAAGGATTGGATCACACTTCTTGTAGGGGCTTTGGTTAGTATTGTGACCGCCGCATATCTGCCACCCGAAACCACCCGGGATATCTTCAGGTTTGTGGGAGCTGTGCTACGAAACATTTTGCAAGAGGGGCAGGTGCTCCTCACGAGTACGTAGCTCAAGAGGTAATCGTCGGTCGCGGGGTTAAGCGGTAGGAGTTGCTATCCTGTATCCGCTAACGCGAGCGGGCTCCGGACGAGCCGTTCCAGCGCGCGCCGGAGAGACTTTTCAAAGGGGGTGGATTTTAAAAATGGCTGTGCATTACGTTCACGATTTGGGGCAGGAGTCTTTAATCAAGCCGTACGCGCCGGTGGGGGCCGCGTGCGGGGCGGGGCTGCGGGAGGCGCACGAGGTGGCCGCGCCCGAGTCGGAGGCGGACGTGTGCCCGGAGTGCCTGTCGTGGGTGCGCCGGAACAGGTATCAGGACAGGCGGTGCGCCGTCGAAATGGGCCCGGCGGCGGCCGGGCCGGCGCCCCGCGCGGGCGCGCCGGAGCCCCCGTTTTCGTCAGAGACAGACGCGTAATAAAGTGGTAATATCCTCGGCGTCATGCGGACGAACACTGTTCTCATACGGGTTGTCTTCATCGGAATCCTCATCGGCGCGGGGTACCTGCTCGACCCGCTCGGGCACGCGTCGCCCGGCCGCGCGACGGCGCTCGGCCTCCCGACTCACCTGGCCTCGGCCGCGCTCGCCCTCCTGCTCGCCGTCGTCATCATCCTCTTCGAGACGCGCATCCAGAAGGCGTCGCTGAAGACGCTCATCGGCGCCGGCATCGGCTCGATGATGGGCATCGTCGGGGGCGTGCTGATAGGGTTCCTCATCAGCTACCAGGAGGCGAACGCCGTCCACCCCTCGACCAAGGTCTTTCTGACGCTGGCGCTGGCCTTCATCATGGCCTACATCGGGCTGATGGTCGGCGCGGCCAAGGGCGACTACCTCGACCTCTCGGCCCTCGGCGGCATCTTCAGCGACAAGGCGACGCGCCGCGACGTCAAAATCCTCGACACCTCGGTCATCATTGACGGCCGCATCGCCGACGTGGCCGAGACGGGCTTCCTCTCGGGCACCATCGTCATCCCGCAGTTCATCCTGCGCGAACTCCAGCAGGTGGCCGACTCGCCCGACTCCTCGAAGCGCCAGCGCGGCCGGCGCGGGCTCGACATGCTCAACCGCCTCCAGGGCAACTCGACGCTCGACATACAGGTGGTGGACACGGACTTCCCGGCGGTGAAGGAGGTTGACCTCAAGCTCCTCGAACTGTCGAAGAGCCTGGACGGCGTGGTCGTCACCAACGACTTCAACCTCAACAAGGTGGCGCAACTCCACGGCATACAGGTCCTGAACATCAACGAGCTGGCGAACTCCCTCAAGCCCGTCGTGCTGCCCGGCGAGGCGATGCGCGTCTTCATCCTGAAGGAGGGGAAGGAGTACAACCAGGGCGTCGCCTACCTCGACGACGGGACGATGGTCGTGGTGGACAACGCGCGCCGCATGATCGGCAAGAACGCCGACATCGCCGTGACGAGCGTGCTCCAGACCACGGCCGGCAAGATGATCTTCGGCCGGCTGTGGGAGGACGCCGAGAACGGCCAGGGCGCGGCGCACGCCGGCGGCGGCCAGCAGCGCCGCCCCTTCCAGCAGCGCCAGCAGCAGCAGCCGCCGCAGGCGCCCGTCCGCGCCCCGGAGCCCGGCCAGTCGTAAAGGGGGCCGCGGGGCAGCCGGCCGCGCGCTGCGCCGCCTTGCCGTCGGGGCGCCCGATTTCAAATTCAAGTCGCCGGGCGCGCCAGAGCTAAAGGCTAAACGCCGACGGCCCCTTATGAATGTTGCGATCATCGTCGCCGCCGGGCGTGGGAGCCGGGCGGGCGGCGCGCGCGCCAAGCAGTTCCGGGAAATCTCCGGCATCCCAATCATCATCCACACGCTCTCGCGCTTCGAGCTGTGCGAGACAATCGCGGAGTCGGTCGTCGTCCTCCCCGCCGACGCCTGCGGGGAGTTCGCCGCGCTGGCCGCGGCGCACGGGCTGCGCAAGCCGGCGCGCGCCGTCGCCGGCGGCGAGACGCGCGCCGAGTCGGTCTGGCGCGGGCTCGAAGCCCTCGGCGCGGGCGGCGCGGGCGTGGTGGCGGTTCACGACGGCGTGCGCCCCTTCGTCACGCCCGACGAGATAGACCGCGCGGTGCGCGAGGCCGAGGCGCACGGCGCGGCCGTCCTCGCCGCCCCCGCGGTCGAGACGGTCAAGGAGGTCGAGGGCGGGTGCGTCGTCCGCACCCCCGAGCGCGCGCGGCTCTGGAACGCGCAGACGCCGCAGTGCTTCCGGCTCGAACTGCTGCGCCGCGCCTACCGACAGCCCGGCGCGCTCGGGGCGGACGTGACCGATTGCAGCGCGCTGGTCGAGCGCCTCGGCGAGCCCGTCCACGTCGTCGAAGGCGGCGCGCACAACGTCAAAATCACGACCCCGCGCGACTTCGCGCTGGCGGAAATTTTGCTGAAAGAGGTCGGGGGTCAGTAGAGGCGCCGGCCGCCGCCCACGGATTCGGGTTTTCGCGTCCCGTGTCCGGGTACTGACTTTTGAAACCCCCGACTACTGCTCCAATGTTTCGCATCGGCATCGGGCACGACACGCACAGGCTGGCTGAGGGGCGGCCGCTCGTCCTGGGCGGGGTGCGGGTCGAGTCCGGGCGCGGGGCGGAGGGGCACTCGGACGCCGACGCGCTGGCGCACGCGCTGACGGACGCGGTGCTCGGCGCGATGTGCGAGGGCGACATCGGCCAGCACTTCCCAGACGGCGACCCGCGCTGGAGCGGGGCCGACAGCCTGCAACTGCTGGCGCGCGTGATGTGGCTGGCGAGCGAGCGCGGCTACCGCGTCGTCAACGCCGACGCGACCGTCATGCTCGAACGCCCGCGCCTGCGCCCCTACGTGCAGGAGATGAGGGAGCGGCTGGCCGAAGTGCTCGGCGTCGGCTCAGACCGCGTCAGCGTCAAGGCGAAGTCGGGCGAGGGGCTCGACGCCGTCGGCGAGTGGCGCGCCGTCACCGCGCAGGCCGTCGTGCTGCTGGAGCGGGTCTAGTCGCGGCGTGAGAGTCTCGCGGGACGGCTCCGCGTCGTCTCCGTCATCTCGGCTTCGTCATCTCGGCGCCGGCCGCCGGCGCGGCGTTTACCCTTCAGCACGTCGGCGGGGCCGACGACGTTCCTTCGTTCCGGACCGCAAAGCGCATGAGGCCGCAGGACATCATCAGGAAGAAGCGCGACGGGGGCGAGCTGTCGCGCGAGGAGATCGCGTCCTTCGTGCGGGGCGTGGTGGACGGGGCGTGGGCCGACTACCAGTCGTCGGCGCTGCTGATGGCCGTCTACATGACGGGGATGACGACCGGCGAGATGGAGGCGCTGACGCAGGCCATGCTCGGGTCGGGCGAGGCGCTCGACTTCTCGGACGTCCCGCTCCCCAAAGCCGACAAGCACTCGACGGGCGGCGTCGGCGACAAGACCTCGCTCGTCATCGCGCCGCTCGTGGCCGCGTGCGGCGCGGCCGTGCCGATGATTTCGGGGCGCGGCCTCGGGCACACGGGCGGGACGCTCGACAAGCTCGAAGCCATCCCCGGCTACCGCGTCCACCTCGACCTCTCGGAGTTCCGCCGCGTCCTCGGGCGCGTCGGCTACGCGATGATGGGGCAGACGGCCGAGATAGCGCCCGCCGACAAGAAGCTCTACGCGCTGCGCGACGCGACCGAGACGGTCGAGTCCATCCCGCTCATCGTCGCCTCCATCATGTCGAAGAAGCTCGCCGCGGGGCTCGGCGCTCTCGTGCTCGACGTCAAGACCGGCAGCGGCGCCTTCATGCGCGACGAGGGGCGGGCGCGCGCGCTGGCCCGCGCGCTCGTCCGCACGGGCCACTCCTGCGGCGTGCAGACCGAGGCGCTGCTGACGGACATGAGCCAGCCGCTCGGCGCGGCCGTCGGCAACGCCAACGAGGTGGTCGAGTGCGTCCGCATCATGCGCGGCGAGTCGGGCGACGAGGAGCGCGACGTGCGCGACCTGTCGCTGGAGCTTGCGGCGCGCATGGTCGCGCTCTCGGGCGCGGCCGCCTCGCTCACGGAGGCGCGCGCGAAAGTCCTGAAGGCCCTGGAGTCGGGCGCGGCGCTCGAACGCTTCCGCCGCAACGTCGAGGAGCAGGGCGGCGACCCGCGCGTCTGCGACGACCCGGGGCGGCTAGCGGACTTGACGGTTCGGGAAGTCAGGGTAGAATCCGAGCGCGCCGGCTACGTCGTCTCGGTTGACGCGGCGGAGGTGGGCCGCGCGGTCGCGGGCCTCGGCGGCGGCCGCGCGCGGGTCGAGGACAGCATCGACCCGGCGGTCGGCTACGTCGCGCGCGCAAGGGTGGGCCAGCAGGTGAGCGCCGGCGAGCCGCTCGGCCTGCTCTACTGCCGCCCCGGCGGCGAGGGGGCGGCCGCCCGCGTCCGCGCCGCCTACGTCGTGGGCGACGAGGCCCCGAGCCGCGTCCCGGAACTCATCAAGGAAGTAATCGCGCAATGAAGTTGAGAATGTTGCTGGCCGCCGCGCTGGCGTGCGCCCTCGCGGCCGGCGGCGCGTCCTGCCGCCGGGAGCCGCGCGCCGACGAGCGCGGCAAAGTCCGCGTCGGCATCGTCTTCGACATCGGCGGCAAGGACGACCGCTCGTTCAACGCCGCCGCCTACGAGGGCGTGAAGTGCGCCGAGACGGGGCGCAAGCCCGACGGCTCGCCCTGCGACAAGCCGTCGCTCGGCGTCATGCTGCGCGACGTGGAGCCGGGCAACCCGACCTCCATCGAGCCGGCCATGCGCGCCTTCGCCGAGCGCGGCTACGACCTGATCATCGGCGTCGGCTTCGCGCAGGCGCCCATCATGGAGATCGTCGCCAAGGACTACCCCGACATCAACTTCGCCATCGTGGACGGCGCGAGCGAGCTGCCCAACGTCGCCTCGCTCGTCTTCAAGGAGCACGAGGGCTCGTACCTCGTCGGGATGATGGCCGCCCGCGAGTCGAAGACGGGCGTGCTCGGCTTCATCGGCGGGATGGACATCGGGCTCATCCACCGCTTCGCCGTCGGCTACGAGGAGGGGGCGAAGGCGGCGCGGCCGGACGCGCGCGTCATCGTCAACTACGTCGGCGTCACCGACGCGGCGTGGAACAACCCGGGCAAGGGCAAGGAGCTGGCGCTGTCGCAGATCGGCAAGGGCGCCGACGTCATCTTCACCGCCGCCGGCAACTCGGGCCTCGGCGCCTTCGACGCGGTCGAGCAGGCCGGGCGCGACGCCTCGGGGCGCGCGCAGCGCTTCGTCATCGGCGTGGACTCGAACCAGAACTGCGTCAAGCCGGGCTTCGTCCTGACCAGCATGGTCAAGCGCGTGGACAACGCCGTCTACCAGATAGTCTCGGACGTGGCGAAGGGGCAGTTCAAGGGCGGCTTCCACGTCTACGGGCTCGAGGCCGACGGCGTCGCCGCCGCCATGGACAAGTGCAACGAGTCGCTCGTCCGGCCGGAAGTCCTCCAGCAGGCCGAGGCGGCCAAGCAGAAGATCATCGCCGGCGAAATCAAGGTCACGGACGCGATGGGGAAGTAAGCCGCCGTGCTCGCTAAAGAGGAGGAGGAGTTGAGCCGCCGCTTCGCGCGCTACGCCGACGAGGAACTCGACCGAATCCTGACGGCCGGGGGCGGGGAGCACAGCCGGGACGAGCGGACGACGGCCGCGTGGGAGTTGTCGCGCCGCCAGCCCCCGGCGGCCGCGAGCGGCGCGACGGCGGCGACGCCGGCCGGGCCGCACGGGCCGCACGCGCCGGCCGCGGCCCACGCGCAAAGGCCGCAGCGGCCGCGGAGCCCTTACCTGTTCATTGACCTGCTCGTTGACGCGCTGCTCTGCGGCTTCACGGCCTGGGCGGTGGCGAAGCTGGCGAGCTGGACGGCGACGCCGCGCCCGTGGGGCGAACTCATCTTCTACGTGCTGGTCGCCGCGCTCGTGCCGTCGGTGTTGTCACTGCGCCGGAGCTGGAGGGCGCGGGAGTGGCGGGATTAGCCGCCGGGAGGGGGCGGGCGGCCGCCGAACACATGCTTGAACTGAGAGCGATAACCAAACGCTTCGGCGACGTGCTCGCCAACGACCACATAGACATCCGCGTCGAGCCGGGGACGATTCACGCCATCGTCGGCGAGAACGGGGCGGGGAAGTCCACGGCGATGCGCATCGCCTACGGCTTCTACACCGCCGACTCGGGCGACATCGTGGTGGACGGCCAGCCGCGCCAGATACAGACGCCGCACGACGCCATCCGCCTCGGCGTCGGCATGGTGCACCAGCACTTCATGCTGGTGGACACGATGACCGTGGCCGAGAACATCGTCCTGGGCGCGGAGCCGGGCTCCGCGGCCGCGATAGATTTGCGCCGGGCGGCGCAGGAGATTCGCGCGCTCTCGGACGAGTTCCGCCTCTCGGTTGACCCCGAGGCGCTCGTCCACGACCTCTCGGTCGGGCAGCAGCAGCGCGTCGAGCTTTTGAAGGCGCTCTACCGCCGCGCGCGCCTGCTCATCCTCGACGAGCCGACGGCCGTGCTCACGCCGCAGGAGGTCGAGGAGTTCTTCGCCATCCTCCGGCGCATGCGCGAGCAGGGCAAGACCGTCATCATCATCACGCACAAGCTCTCGGAGGTGCTGGCCATCTCGGACGACGTGACCGTGATGCGCGACGGCCGCGTCGTCGGGCGCGTCAAGACGGCCGGGACGAGCGCGGCCGAGCTGGCGCGGATGATGGTCGGCCGCGACGTGCTGCTGCGCGTCGAGAAGCCCGAGGCGCGGGCCGGCGAGACGGTGCTGGGCGTCCGGCGGCTCACGGTCGCGGTGGGCGGCGGCGAGCGCGGCCTGCGCGACGTCTCGTTCGACGTGCGCGCGGGCGAGATAGTCGGCGTCGCCGGCGTCGAGGGCAACGGGCAGACAGAGCTGATAGAGGCGCTGGCCGGGCTCGTCCCGGCCGCGCGGGTCTCGGGCGAGGTCCTCTTCCGCGGGCGCGACGTGACGCGCGCCGGGGCGCGCGAGCGTCTGGAGATGGGCATCGCGCACATCCCGGAAGACCGCCACCGGCGCGGGCTGCTGCTCGACTTCGACCTGTCGGAGAACTCCATCCTCGGGCTGCACTACCGCCCGCCGGCCGTGGGCGCGGGGCCGCTGCTCGATTTGCGCGGCATCCGCGCGCGCGCGCAGCAGCTCATCAGCGACTTCGACGTGCGCCCCCCCAACCCCGACCTGCCGGCGCGCGCGCTCTCCGGCGGCAACCAGCAGAAGCTCATCATCGGGCGCGAGTTCGGACTGCGCCCCGGGCTGCTGCTCGTCTCGCAGCCGACGCGCGGCGTGGACATCGGCGCCATCGAGTTCATCCACCGCAAGCTGGTCGAGCTGCGCGAGGAGGGCTGCGCCATCCTCCTCGTCTCGGCCGAGCTGGAGGAGGTCACCTCGCTCGCCGACCGCCTGCTCGTCTTCTACCACGGCCGCGTCGTCGGCGAGGTTGACCCCGCGCGCGCCACGCAGGAGGAGATCGGCCTCCTGATGACCGGGGGGGAGGGCGGCGGGCGGTAGCCGCCGGCGCCCCGCGCCGCGGCCGCGCGCCCCGACGCGTAGAAGTTTCGACCGAGGACGTTTTTCCACTGACCACCGCCCGGCGGCTACGGCCCGCTTAGAAACTTATGAAGCATCTCCGCGAACTCCTGTTCCCCGTCATCGCCGTGCTGGTGGCGTTCGTCGTCGGCGGCGTCATCGTGTGGGCGATCGGCGACAACCCGCTGGAGGTCTACGGGCTGCTGCTGGGGAGCGCGCTGACGTGGCCGGACGGCGTCGGCTACACGCTCTTCTACGCGACGCCGCTCATCTTCACGGGGCTGGCGGTGGCCGTGGCCTTCCGCTGCGGGCTGCTCAACATCGGCGCCGAGGGGCAGCTCTACGTCGCCGCCTTCGCGACCGCGTGGGTCTCCATCAAGCTGGGCGGGTCGGTCATCAAGGACTTCTCCGGCGCGCCCATCGAGTACGGGTGGGCGAGCCTGCCGGCGGTCGTGCTGGTCCCGCTGGCGGTGGTGACGGCGGTCGCGGTCGGGGCGGCGTGGGGGGCGATACCGGGGTGGCTCAAGGCGCGCTTCGGCGCGCACGAGGTCATCACGACCATCATGCTCAACTTCATCGCCGTCGCGCTCGTCAGCTACTTCACACAGTACTACTTCAAGGCGCCGGGCGACCCCATCATGCAGACCGTGCCCATCGGCGACCCGGCGCACATCCCGCGCCTCGGCCACTTCGTGCCGGGGCTGCCGAGCCGCATCCCCGTCAACTTCGCGTTCCTGCTCGCCATCCTCGCGTGCGCGCTCGTCTACGTCTTCCTGTGGCGGACGAAGTGGGGTTACGAGATACGCGCGACGGGCGCGAACCCCTCGGCGGCCGAGTACGGCGGCGTCAACGTCCGCAGGCAGATCGTGCTGGCGATGGCCGTCTCGGGCGGGCTGGCCGGGATGGTCGCCGTCAGCGAGGTGCTGGGCTACCGCTACCGCTACTACGACGGGTTCTCGGCCAGCTACGGCTTCACGGGCATCGCGGTGGCGCTGCTCGGGCGCAACCACCCGGTCGGCGTCTTCCTGGCGGCGCTGCTCTTCGGCATGCTCATCCGCGGCGGCATCTTCGTGGACGCCTTCTCCGAGCACGTCACCAAGGACCTGGTCGAAGTCTTGCAGGCCATCGTCATCCTCTTCGTCGCCGCCGAAACGCTCTTCCGCGGCCCGTTCGGCAGGTTCGGCCTGCTCAAGCGCTCGAAGGTCTGAGGCCGCCCGCCGGCAGTTACCGCCATGAGTGAAATCTTCAACATCGGCCTGTTCTTCTCGGCCATCAGGCTCTCGACGCCGCTGCTGCTGGCGGCGCTCGGCGGCATGTTCTCGGAGCGCGCGGGCGTCATCAACATCGCGCTCGAAGGCTTGATGCTGGCGGGCGCGTTCACGGCGGCCTCCATCACCTGGTACGCCGGGAGCCCGTGGGTCGGGCTGCTCGCGGCCGTCGCGGCCGGGGCGGCGATAGCGGGCGTCCACGCCGTCGCCAGCATCCGCTACCGCGCCGACCAGGTCGTCTCGGGCACGGCCATCAACATCCTTCTGACGGGCGTGCCGGCGCTCCTGAGCGGCGCGTTCTTCCTCTCGTCGGGCTCGACGCCGCAGATACCGCGCGAGCACCTGATTCCGTGGACGCCCATCGTCATCGCGTTCGCGCTCGTGCCCGCGTCCTACTACGTGCTCTACTACACGCCGTTCGGGCTGCGGCTGCGCGCGGTGGGCGAGAACCCCGAGGCGGCCGACGCCGCCGGCGTCAGCGTCAAGCTGATGCGCTACACGGCGGTGCTCCTCTCGGGCGCGCTCGCCGGCGTCGGCGGCGCGTACCTCTCCATCGGCCAGTCGTCGCTCTTCACGCGCAACATGAGCGCCGGGCGCGGCTTCATCGCGCTGGCCGCGCTCATCTTCGGCAAGTGGCGCCCCGTCCAGACGATGCTCGCCTGCCTGCTCTTCGGCTTCACGGAGGCCATCGCCATCCAGCTCCAGGGCGTCCACTTCGGCGGCGAGGAGATACCGACGCAGTTCGTCCAGATCATCCCCTACGTGCTGACCATCGTCGTCCTCGCCGGCTTCATCGGCGCCTCGCGCGCCCCGCGCGCCCTCGGCGTCCCGTACCAGAAGGAGAAGTAGGGGGGCGAGGCGTTGGTCAGCGGCCGGCGGTCGGTAGTAAATTAGTCCCGCGCGGCGTAACCCGACAAAACGACTGGTAAAGTGACCCGCGGCTGGCCGCCGTCTAACGGCCGCCGCCTACTCGTTCTTATGGCTATCTCGCTCAGGCCCGAACACTTGAAGCGCTACAAGGACATGGCGCTGCTGCTGATGAGGTACGGGCGCGCAGACCTCGTCCGCAGCGCCGGGCTCGAAGAGGCCATCGAGGGCGCGCAGCCCGCGGTGGAGGTCTCGCCCGCGAAGATGGAGGAGCTGGCGGCCGACATCGAGAAGATGGGCCCGACCTTCATCAAGCTCGCCCAGCTCCTCTCGACGCGCGCCGACCTGCTGCCGCAGCCCTACATAGACGCGCTCACGCGGCTCCAGGACAAGGTCGAGCCCTTCGCGTTCACAGAGGTCGAGCAGATAGTCGCCAGCGAGCTGGGCGTGCGCATCTCGAAGGCGTTCTCCTACTTCGAGTCGCAGCCCATCGCCGCCGCCTCCTTGGGACAGGTGCACCGCGCCGCGCTGCGCGACGGCCGCGAGGTCGTCGTCAAGGTGCAGCGCCCCGGCATCCGCGAGGAGATGTCGAAGGACATGGACGTGCTCACGGACATGTCGGCCTTCCTCGACTCGCACACCGAGGCCGGCCGCAAGTACGAGTTCACACCGCTGCTCGAAGAGTTCCGCAAGAACCTCCTGCGCGAGCTGGACTACCGCCTGGAGGCGCGCAACCTCGTCATCTTCGCCGACAACCTGCGCGAGTTCGACCGCATCGTCGTCCCGCAGCCCGTCGAGGACTACACGACCTCGCGCGTGCTGACGATGGACTACATCTCCGGGCGCAAGATCACCGCGCTCTCGCCGCTCGCCAAGATTGACATTGACGGCTACCAGCTCGCCGAGCACCTCTTCCAGGCGTACCTCCAGCAGATACTCATCGACGGCTTCTTCCACGCCGACCCGCACCCCGGCAACGTCTTCCTGACCGACGACCGGCGCATCGCGCTCATAGACCTCGGCATGGTCGCGCGCCTCGCGCCGCGCCCGCAGGAGAACCTGATCCAGCTCCTCCTGGCCATCAGCGAGGGCAAGGGCGACGACGCGGCCGACATCACCATCAAGATGGGCGAGGGCAAGCCCGGCTTCGACGAGAAGACGTTCCGCCGCCTGGTCGCCGACCTGGTGCTGGAGAACCAGAACGCGCAGCTCGAGAACCTGGACTCGGGGCGCGTCGTCCTGCGCATCCAGCAGATAGCCGGCGAGTGTAACTTCCGGCTCCCGCCCGAGTTCACGATGATCGCCAAGACGCTCCTGAACCTCGACCAGGTCGTCCACACGCTCGACCCGAAGTTCGACCCGAACTTCGCCATCCGCAACTACTCGGACGTCATCCTCCAGCGGCGGCTCAAGAAGAGCCTGTCGGCCGGCAACCTCTACGGGACGGTGCTGGAGCTGAAGGAGTTCGTGGACAAGCTGCCGTCGCGCGTCAACCAGCTCGTGGACACGCTGACGACCAACGGCATCCGCATCAACGCCGACGTCATAGACGAGCACAGCCTGCTCACGAGCCTCCACAAGATAGCCAACCGCATCACGGCCGGGCTGCTGCTGGCGGCGCTCATCGTCGGCGCGGCGCTGATGATGCGGGTCGAGTCCACGTGGACCATCCTCGGCTACCCCGGCATCGCCATCATCTTCTTCCTGCTGGCGGCCGTCGGCGCGCTCGTGTTAGTTTTCAACATCATGTTCTTCGACGAGAGGGACAAGGGAGACAAGGAGAAGCAGCCCTGAGGCCGGACGCCGCCGGGGACGGACGCCGATGACCACGCCCGAGAGCCAGCAGCACGAAACGCTCTACGAGCGCGCCGAGCACGCCGCGCGCTTCATACGCTCGCGCGCCGGCTCGGACGTGCGCGTCGCGCTCGTTCTCGGCAGCGGCCTCGGCGCCTTCGCCGACGAGATGGAGGGCGCCGAGGCCGTCCCGTACGCCGAGATACCGGGCTTCGCGCGCCCGACCGTCGAGGGGCACGCCGGCCGCCTGGTCGTCGGGCAGGTCGGCGGCGTCGGCGTGGCGGCGATGCAGGGGCGCTTTCACTTCTACGAGGGGCGCACGCTCGAAGAGGTGACGTTCCCCGTGCGCGTGCTCGGGCTGCTCGGCGCCAGAAGCCTCGTGCTGACGAACGCCGCCGGCGGCCTCAACAACGCCTACGAGCAGGGCTCGCTCGTCCTCATCAGCGACCACCTGAACCTGATGGGGACGAACCCGCTGCTCGGCGGCAACGACGCGCGCTTCGGCCCGCGCTTCCCCGACATGACGGAGGTCTACGACCGCGAGTACCAGGAGGCGGCCGTCGGCGAGGCGCGCGAGATGGGGCTGGAGCTGCGCCGCGGCGTCTACGCGGCGCTGACGGGCCCCAGCTACGAGACGCCCGCCGAGATACGCATGCTGCGGCTGCTCGGCGCCGACGCCGTCGGCATGAGCACCGTCCCCGAGGCCCTCGTCGCGCGCCACATGGGGCTGCGCGTGCTCGGCCTCTCCTGCATCACCAACATGGCCGCCGGCGTCCTCGACAAGCCCATCAACCACGAGGAGGTCATCGAGACCGGCGAGCGCGTCCGCGAGACCTTCGCGGAACTGCTGCGGAGGGTCATACCGAAACTGACGTGAGCCGCGGGCCGCCGGGCGCGGCGGGGCGAAAGCGTCCCCCCCCCCGTCGTCGCGGCCCGCGGCGGTCGGTCGTCACGGCTTGCGGTTCACAGTTCACGGCGGAGCGAAGCGGAGCACATGATTATCGGAATTTGCGGCGGGACGGGGTCGGGGAAGACGACCGTGGCGAACCGGATTCTGGAGTCGGTGACCAAGGCCGAGGTCGTCTTCCTCCAGCAGGACTCCTACTACCGCGACCTCGACCAGCTCCCGCACGACATCCGCGACGTGGTCAACTTCGACCACCCGGACGCCATCGACAACGACCTCCTCGTCGAGCACCTGCGCGCGCTCAAGCGCGGCGAGGCGGTCGAACTCCCGCTCTACGACTTCAAGACCCACTCGCGCCGCCCCGAGACGCTGCGCGTCGAGCCGCAGCCCATCATCATCATCGAGGGCATCCTCATCTTCGCCGAGCAGCGCCTGCTCGACGAGATGGACATCCGCGTCTACGTGGACACGCCCGACGACATCCGCTTCATCCGCCGCCTGCGGCGCGACGTGGCCGAGCGCGGCCGCACCGTCGAGTCGGTCATCGAGCAGTACCTCGCCACCGTGCGGCCCATGCACACGCAGTTCGTCGAGCCGTCGAAGCGCTGCGCCGACGTCATCATCCCCGAGGGCGGGCACAACCTCGTGAGCATCAGCCTCATCTCGGGGCGCATCCGCGAGCGCCTCGCCGACGCGCGCAGGACGCGGGCCGCCGGCGCGCCCGTCGGCCTGGGCCTCAAGGTGGAGCAGGGAGGGTAAGTGAGCACGGACAACCTGAACGACAGCCTGCAAGAACTCGTCCGCCGCGCGACCGACGCGCGGCAGTGCGCGCTGGCGCGCTACTCGAACTTCTGCGTCGGCGCGGCGCTCGACGCCGAGGGCGGCGTCTACACCGGCTGCAACGTCGAGAGCGCCGCCTACGAGCAGACCATCTGCGCCGAGCGCGTCGCCATCTGGAAGGCGCTCTCCGAGGGCGAGCGCAAGTTCCGGCGCCTCTGCGTCGTCGTGGACACCGAGCGGCTGACGCCGCCCTGCGGCGCGTGCCGGCAGGTCATCTGGGAGTTCTGCGGCGACATCCCCGTCACGCTCGCCAACCTGCGCGGCGACGCCGTGACGTACCGGATGAAGGAGCTGCTCCCGCACCCCTTCGACGCCGGCTTCCTCGAAGAGGCCGCCGCCGACCAGAAGTAGGCCCCGCCCCGTACAAAGATGATGAGAGCCACCGTCAAACTCCTGCTGCTCTGCCTCGCCCTCGTTTCCCAGCTAGCGCCGCCCGCGGCCGCCGCCCAGAGGCCGCGGCGCGTTGACCTCATCGTCAGCGGCGGGACGGTCGTGACGATGGACGCGGGGCGCACGGTCGTCGAGGACGGCGCGGTCGCGGTCGCGGGCGGGCGCGTCGTCGCCGTGGGGAGGAGGGCGGACGTGCTGCGGCGCTTCGCCGCGCGCGAGGTGATTGACGCGCGCGGCCGCGCCGTCATCCCCGGCCTCGTCAACGGCCACACGCACGCCCCGATGGCGCTGTTCCGCGGCATCGCCGACGACCTCGACCTCAACGAGTGGCTGACGAAGTACATCTTCCCGGCCGAGGCCAAGAACGTCACCGAGGAGTTCGTGCGGGCGGGCGCGCAGTTGGCCCTCGCCGAGATGATACGCGGCGGGACGACCACCTACTGCGACATGTACTACTTCGAGGACGCCATCGCCGAGGAGACCGAGCGCGCCGGCGTCCGCGGGCTGCTCGGCGAGACGGTCATAGACTTCCCCGTCCCCGACAACAAGACGTGGGCCGAGGCGATGCGCTACACCGAGCGCTTCGTCGCGCGGTGGAAGGGCAACCGCCTCGTCACCGCGGCCGTCGCGCCGCACGCGCCCTACACCGTCTCGGAGGCGCACCTGCGCGAGGTGCGCGCCTTCTCCGACCGCACGGGCGCGCCCGTCGTCACGCACGTCGCCGAGACGCGCAAGGAGGTCGAGGACGTCTCGCGCGACCACGGCGCGCGCCCCGTCGAGTACCTCGCGCGCATCGGTTTCCTCTCCGCGCGCACGGTCGCCGCGCACACGGTTCACGTGACCGAGGGCGAGATTAGCCTGCTCAAACAGCACGGCGTCGGCTCCGTCCACAACCCCGAGTCGAACATGAAGCTGGCGTCGGGGGTCGCGCCCGTGCCGCAGATGTTGAGGGCGGGCGTGTCGCTGGGGCTCGGGACGGACGGCGCGGCGTCGAACAACGACCTCAGCATGTGGGAGGCGATGGACGTGGCGGCGAAGCTTCACAAGCTGTCGTCGAACGACCCGAAGGTGGTCACGGCCGAGGAGGCGCTGGCGATGGCGACCATCGGCGGCGCGCGCGCCCTCCACATGGAGGCCGACATCGGCTCCATCGAGGAGGGGAAGCGCGCCGACCTCGTCGTCGTTGACCTCGACGCGCTCCACCAGACGCCGCGCTACAACATCTACTCGCACCTCGTCTACGCCACGAAGGCCGGCGACGTGCGCACCGTCGTCATCGAGGGGCGCGTCGTCATGCGCGACCGCCGCCTGCTCACGCTCGACGAGCCGCTCATCAAGCAGAGGGCGCGCGCCATCCGCGAGCGCATCTCGCGCAGCCTCGCCGCGCCCGCGAAGTAAGCCGTGGGGGCGCGCGGAGGGGGAGCCGCCCGCCCGCGCCCCGCGCCGCCGCCTCCGCCCGCCCGCGTGTCCGGAGCCGGACGGAAATCGGCGCGCGGCGGGTTGAACGCCGAGGCCGGGGCGGGCATAATGTGCTGTCAAATCGAGTCAGTTCCCAGGGCGAGCGTGTTGCTCGCTTTTGAATTTACGGAGTTTTAGTAGTGAGTTCATCGCGCCAGCCCATCCCCCCGCGCCTCCTTGCAGGAACCGTCCTCGCGCTCTCATGCGCGCTTGCGCCCGCGCTCGGCGCGCACGCGCAGGCTTTACAGACGGCCGCGCCCGAGCAGGCTTCGGCGCAGCCGGCGCCGGCCGCCGCCGAGGCCGAGGCCGCGCAGAAGCGGCTGGCGCGCGCCCGCGCGCTCGCGGCCATCGGCAAGCTCGCCGCCGCGGCGGGCGAGCTTGAGAGCCTGCGCGCCTCGACGCAGGACGAGTCGGTGCGCGGCGTGGCGCGCATCCTGCTGATGGCGATTCTCGTCGAGATGCCCGACTACCCGCGGGCGCTGGCGCTGCTCGACGAGACGTTCCGCGCGCGCCCGGCCGGGCAGGCCGGCGACGCCGCGACGCACTCCTATTTCGCCATCGCCGGGCAGATGGTCAACGCCGTCAGGACGCACCTCGAACGCTACCGCGCCTTCGGCGTCAACGTCACCGACTCGTCGGAGCTGCCGCCCGAGGCCGCCGGCGACGTAGAGCAGTTGCGCGGACTCCTCGACCGCGTCGTCGAGCAGGCCAAGGCGCTCCACGCCGAGCAGTTGAAGGGCGCGGGCGGGGGCGGCGGGGCCGGGCTCGACGCCGCGGCGCTGCGCGAAGACGCCGCGACCGTGCGCATGCGCATCGCGCGCCACGACCAGGACAGGGCGCGCTGGCAGACGGAAGTCTCCGAGGCGCGCCAGCACCTCTTCTCGTCCGAGATGCGCATCGCGAGCATCAGCGAGCCCCCCGCGACGCGCCCGACGCCCGCGCCCGCCGCCGGCGCGGCCGCCAACAGACCCTCCGCGCCGGCCCCGCGCGCCGAACAGAGGACGGCGGACGCCGCCGCCGCGAAGAAGGCTTCGGCGCCCGCGGGCGCGCAGCCGACGAGCGCTTCGGCGCAGCCGCCGAGCGCTTCGGCGAACGGCGCGCAGCAGCAGCCCGCGGCGGCCGCGGCCGCGCCCGCCGCGGGCGTCTCGCCCGTCTCGGTCGGGTCGCTGGTCGGCAAGGCGCGGCAGCGCGTCGCGCCCTCCTACCCGCAGTTGGCGCGCGCCGCGCGCGTCAGCGGCGCCGTCGTCGTCTACCTCGTCGTCAACGAGAAGGGCGACGTCGAGTCCGTCGCGCGCGCCGACGGCCCGCAGCAGTTGCAGGCCGCCGCCATCGAGGCCGCGCGCCGCTGGAAGTTCAACCCGACCGTCGTTGACGGCCAGCCCGTCCGCGTCAGCGGCTTCCTCAGCTTCAACTTCGCGCTCTGACTTGGACGGCGCGCGAAAGAAAAGGGGCGCGGGCCGTAAAGCCCGCGCCCCTTTTTCCCCTTGAAGACCCCTTCAGCCCCGCCCGCGGCCCTGAGCCTTCGTCCCGCCGAGCCGGACGAGCGGGTTCGACGGCCGCACGGGCGCGTCCACGTCGCCGCACGAGCCGCAGCCGGTCGCGCACCCCGCCGCGCCGCCCTTCGCCCCCCTGAACGAGCGCAGCCGCGTCAACGCGCGCCGCGCGGCGTAGAGCAGCGCGCCGGCGACGATGACGGCGACTGCGACCGTCTGCCAGTCGAACCTCATAGACACCTCACCCCAGCCCCAGCAGCCGCCCGCCCTGGTACGTGACGAACGAGGCGGCGTAGGCGATGACCAGCATGTAGCCGACCATGAAGAGCGGCCACCGCCACGAGTTCGTCTCGCGCCGCACGATGGCCACCGTTGACATGCACTGGCACGCGAGCACGAAGAAGACCATCATCGAGACGGCGACCAGCGGCGTCCACGCGGGGCTGCCGTCGGGGCGCCTGGCGTTGCGCACGGCCGCGATGAGCGAGGGCGACTCGGCGTCGTCGTCCTTGCCGACGTTGTAAACGATGCTCAGCGTGGAGACGAGCACCTCGCGCGCGGCGAACGAGGCGACGAGCCCGATGCCCATCTTCCAGTCGAACCCGAGCGGCGCGATGGCCGGCTCCAGCGCGCGCCCGAGCCGCCCCCCGTAGCTCTGCTCGACCTGCGCGCCCTCGTCCGCCGTGTCGCCCTGCTCCTTCGCCGTCCGCGGCGCGGGCTCGCCCCTCGACTCGGGGCCCGTCTCGCGCATCGCCTGCACGGCCGCGCCCTCCTCGGCGTCGGGCACGGGCTTCTCGGCCGAGCGCGGGAAGGTCATCAGCGCCCAGAGCAGGATGGAGATGGTCAGGATGACCGTCCCCGCGCGCTTGACGAAGAGCCACGACCGCGTCCGCATCGTCTGCGCGACGTTGACGAGGTTCGGCACGCGGTACGGCGGCAGCTCCAGCACCAGCGGCGGCGGCGGCGACTTCAAAAGCGTGTGCTTGAGCAGCCACCCGACCGCGATGGCGACGACGACGCCCAGCAGGTACATCGAGAGCATGAGCACCACGCCGACGGGGACGAAGCCGAACAGCCGCGAGTCGGAGAAGAAGGCGGCTATCATCAGCGTGTAGACCGGCAGCCGCGCCGAGCACGACATGAACGGCGCGATGAGGATGGTCGCCAGCCTGTCCTTCGGGTTCTCAATGGTGCGCGTCGCCATGATGCCCGGGATGGCGCAGGCGAAGCTCGACAGCAGCGGCATGAACGCCTTGCCGTGCAGCCCGACGCCGCGCATCAGCCTGTCCATCAGGAACGCCGCGCGCGACATGTAGCCGCTGTCTTCCAGCAGCGCGATGAAGAAGAAGAGCAGCAGAATCTGCGGCAGGAAGACCAGCACGCCGCCGACGCCCGCCACCACGCCGTCCACGAGCAGGTCGGTCAAAAGCCCCGCCGGCATCCGCGCCCGCAGCGCCTCGCCGAGCGCGCCGAAGCCGCCGTCAATCAACTCCATCGGCAGCGTCGCCCACGAGAAGATGGCCTGGAAGACGACCGCCATCACCAGCAGCAGCACCAGCGGGCCGAGGAGTTTGTGCGTGACGACGCGGTCTATGCGCTCGGTCGCGCCCGGCCGCTCGCCGCGCGCGCCGCGCACGGCGCCCTCGGTCACGGACTCGATCCAGCGGTAGCGCGCCGTCACGGGCTCCTGCCACCAGCGCGGGTCGAGCGCCGAGAGACGCCCGCGCGCGGCCAACACCGCCTCGCGCCGCTCGGCGTCCGCAGGCAAATCGTCCGAGTAGAGGTCGCGCAGCGCCTCCTCGCGGCTCTGCGCGCCGGCCGCGTAGAGCCGCCTGACCTCCTCCTCCGCCCGCGGCGACAGACGCCACTTCGCGCCCGGCGCCCGCGAGCCGGCCGCCCCGGCGACGGCGCGCGCCAACTCCTCCAGCCCACGCCCCGACCTCGCCGTCACGGGGACGACGGGGACGCCGAGCGCGCGCGCCAGCGCCCCCGTGTCTATTTCGAGCCTCGCGCGCTCGGCCAAGTCCACCATCGAGAGCGCGACGACGACGGGGCGCCCCGAGTCGAAGAGCTGCGTGACGAGGTAGAGGTTGCGTTCGAGGTTGGTGGCGTCCACGACGGCGACGACCACGTCGGGCGCGGGCACGTCGGCCACGCGCCCCGTCAGAAGGTCGCGCGCTATCTCTTCGTCTATTGAGGCGGCTTCGAGGCTGTAGAGGCCGGGCAGGTCTACGAGGCGGGCGGGCGGCAGGTCGTCGCCGAGCGGCCAGACGCCCTCCTTGCGCTCGACCGTGACGCCGGGGTAGTTGGCGACCTTCTGGCGGAGCCCCGTCAGCGCGTTGAAGATGCTGGTCTTGCCCGCGTTAGGGTTGCCGGCGAGCGCGACGACCAACGGCCTGGCCTCGCGCCCGACGCCTTCGCCCGCGGGCGCGCCGGCGCGCGGGGGGGATTCGAGGATACTGCTGCTCATAAGGGAAGTGGCGAGAAGACTTTCGGCCGCCGGCCTCCGGCCTCCGTCCGCCGCGGGTCCGGGGCCGTCGGCCGAAAGCTGAAGGCCGACGGCCCCTTATCACTCAACACTCGCGACCACGGAAATCGTCCGCGCCTCGCTGCGGCGCAACGCCAGGTGGTAGTTGCGGACGCGGACTTCGAGCGGGTCGCCGAGCGGCGCGGCCCTGATGACGCGGACGGGCGCGCCGGGGACGACGCCCATCTCCATCAGACGGCGCGCCAGCGCGCCCTCGCCGCCGACGGCCAGCACGCGCGCGGGCGTCCCCACGCGCAACTCGTCGAGCGGGACGGCCGCCGGGCGGACGCCTTCGGCCGAACCCGAGGGCCCGTTCGCCTGTTCGATTGCGGTCAGGGCGAGACTCATAAGTCGTCCACCGTCGTTTAAAGTTTCAATCGGGGCGCGGGCGGCCGGGTTGGGGAACGTCCCGCGCCGCCGCAGGAGACTATACCCTGATTGAAAATAGATTTCAATTTCAACTGGCGCGCGGGGGGCGCGCCGGGACAGGGAGCGGCCGCGGCGTCGTGACGCGCGGGCGGGTCGGGAGTCTCGGATTTGAGAGTTTCAGGGTCGAAATCTCAAATCACTGGAGCGCGGTCGGGATGATGGCGAGGTCGGCGCGGACGGGGCCGAGCGGCGTCTGCGCAGTCAGGCGCAGCGGCAGGCGGCGCTTGTCGGTGCTGATCCAGAGGCGGAGCGCGAGCTTGTCGCCGTCGGGGTCGCTCGTCTGGAGCGCCAGCTCGACCGCCGGAATCTGCTGGCCGCCGAGCTGGAGCGTGGCGGCGCGCAGCGCCGTGACGAAGAGCAGGCGCGGCCGCTTGTTGATGAGCAGCGAGACGCCGTTGCGCTTGCCCGGCGTCAGGTCGAACGAGCGCAGCGCGTAGAAGACCGACAGCAGGTCGTGCGTGCCGACTGGGGCCTCGACGCGCGTCCCGTCCTCGAAGAGGAGGCTGCCGCTGGCCTGGTCGGCCGAGACGACGAAGCGGGCGCGGCGCTGGCCCTCGGCGAGCGACAGCTCCGTGCGGAAGGGGAGCACCGAGGAGGCGTCCACGTAAGAGCTTATCTGGTCGCTGACGGGGAAGAGCGCCTGCCCCGGCCCGACGGTCTGGAGGTTGGCGACGAGGTGGAGTCCCTCGCGGTTGAAGTAGCGCGCGCGCGGGCGGACGAGGAACGAGGCCGTGCCCACGGGCTGCGCGCCGGCCCCGAGGAAGAAGTTGAAGTTAAGCTGCTCGCCCGGCCTGAAGGGCGGCTCGGCGGGCGGCGCGACCGCGGCGGCCCCCGGCGTCGTCGCCGCGCCGGGGCGCGGGCCGGCCCCGGGCTGCGCGGCCTGTGGCTGCTGCGCGGGCGTGGGCGTGGCGGCGGGCGGCGTCGGCGTCAGGGAGGCGGCGGGCAGTGCCGCGCCCCCGTTCAGGACTTCGGCGCTCGCCAGCTCGACGCGTATCTCGCCCCCGCTGTGGCGCGCGGTGATGAGCAGCGGCAGGTGCAGCTCGTCGTCCGAGAAGTAGAGCCGCAGGCGGTAGTCGTCGGCCTGCTGGTCGCCGCGGACGCGGACCTGCGCGACGATGGCGTTCGAGGAGCCGACGTTGGTCTTGAGGTTTTCGCGGCCGACCACCTTCACCTCGGCGACGTAGGCCGTCTCGCCGTGCCGCGCGTTGAGGAGGTAGGTCGCGCCCTGCGCGAGCGGCAGGGCGCGCACGCGGTAGAGCGCCGACAGGAGGTCGAACGAGCCGGGGGTGACGGGCGACTCGCGCCCGGGCGACAGCGCCGAGTCGCCGAGCGGCGCGTTGTAGTCCTGCGTCACGCTCTGGATGCGCCCGCCCTGGCGGATGGACTGCTGCGCGCGGTAGGGCATCCCCGTCGAAGGGTCCACGACCGTCGCGTAGTCGTTGTTGAGCGCGTAGAGCGCGGCCGAGATGACGCCGATAGTCTCGACGTGCGCGCGCAGCTCGACGCCCTCGCGGTCGTAGAGCGGGCCGCGCTCGGTGACGCGCGTCTCGACGTGCGCGGCCGTGGGGAAGCTGGAGAAGGAGACCGTGTAGGTCAGGCGCTCGCCTACGCGGTAGGGCGACGGCGAGAAGGGCGCGGTCGAGACATCCGTGGCGCGCGGCTGCTGCTGCGCGCGCGCGGCGCCGCAGAGGCAGAGCGCGGCCAGCGCCGCAGTCAGCAGAATCCTCGCAACCGAACCTCGACCCAAAGAGTGCCCCCTTTTCGTGCCCCGAGACATCTTCGCAAATTTCGCGCGCGCGCGACAAACGCGCGCGCGTCCTCCTTTACACGCCCGGGGCGGCCGCGCGTTCCGCGGCGACGGCCGCCGGCGCTCAAAAATCGTCGAACTCGCGCAGCCACTCGCGCACGCGCACGCGCCCCGAGAGCAGCGCGACGTGCCCCGTGCCTTCGAGCAGCTTGAGGCGCGCGCGCGGCAGCGCCGAGGCCATCAGCCGCGCGGCGCGCACGCTGTCGAGCAGGCGGTCGGCCGTGCCCGCGACGACGAGCGCCGGCGCGCGTATCTCGCCGAGCCGCGGCCGCAGGTCGGTGTCGCGGATGATGCGCATCCGCGAGACGTAGCCCTC
This sequence comes from Pyrinomonadaceae bacterium, assembly GCA_036387195.1. Classification (GTDB taxonomy): domain Bacteria; phylum Acidobacteriota; class Blastocatellia; order Pyrinomonadales; family Pyrinomonadaceae; genus QHXN01. The sequence continues at coordinate 24,327 of DASVUF010000198.1, forward strand.
GCGGCCGACGACGCGCGTGTGCTCGCGGAAGAGCCGCCTGTCCTCTTCGGGGATGTCGGGGCTGAAGAGGACGTGGCGCGCGGCGCGCGTCCGGTGCGCCGCGAGCGCGGGGTAGAAGGCGCGGAAGAGCAGGCAGCCCGCGTGAATCTTCAGCCGCGAGGTGAAGTGCGGGAAGGTGTTGACGAGGATGAGGCGCTCGAACAGCTCGGGGTGTTCGAGCGCGGCGGCCATCGTCAGCAGCCCGCCGAACGACTCGCCCAGCACGGTCGCGCGCCCGCCCGCCTCGCGGATGACCCACGCGAGGTCTTCCACGAGCCGCGGCATCGTGTGCCAGCCCTCGGCGCGCAGCGGGAACGAGACGACCGTGTGGTCGCGCGCCAAATCCGCCGCCTGCTTGTAAAAGAGCTTGCCCGTCCCCTCGATGCCGCACACGTAGACGAACGCCGGCCCGCCGCCCTGCTTGTGATACGCGACGCTCATCCCGCCTGACGCCTGCCGGCCCCCTCCATCTCCTCGACGATGTCGCGGGCGGCGCGCGCCGGGTCGGGCGAGTTGAGGATGGCGCGGCCGACGACGACGTAGTCGGCGCCGGACCAGACGGCGTCCCCGGGCGACATGACGCGCTTCTGGTCGGCGTAGGCCGCGGCCGAGGGGTGGACGCCGGGCGTGACGACGAGGAAGCCTTCGCGCGCGACCGCCTCGCGCACCGGGCGAATCTCGTGCGGCGAGGCGACGACGCCGTCGAGCCCCGAGGCGTCGGCGAGCCGCGCCAGCCGCCGGACGTGCTCCTCGACCGTCGCCGCCGCGGCGCCAGTCTCGGCCAGCCCCTCCTCGTCCATGCTGGTCAGGACGGTGACGGCGACGAGGCTCGGCCTGGGCGTCCCGAGCCGCGCGGCCTCGTCGGCGGTCGCCTCGGCCGCGCGGCGCATCATCTCTGAGCCGCCGGCGGCGTGGACGTTGAAGAGGCGGACGCCGAGCCGGACGGCCTCGCGCGCGGCCGCGGCCGCGGTGTTCGGGATGTCGTGGAACTTGAGGTCGAGGAAGACGGCCGCGCCCGCGCCCGTCAGGCGGCGCACGAGGTCGGGGCCGGCCGAGGTGAAGAGCCGCGAGCCGACCTTGAACATGCCCGCCTCGCCGCGCAGCGCCTCGAAGATTCGCAGCGCCTCGCCGGCGTCCTCGACGTCGAGCGCCACGATCAGCTTCTCGCCGGCCGAGACGGCCCCGGCCGCGCCTGTCATCGTCGTCATCAAAGCGTCCTCCCCGGTCAACGTCCGCGCGGGCGCTCAGACGCCCGCGAACTCGTCGGCGCGGCAGCCGACCGCCTCGTCGAGCGTGCGGAAGCCCTCGCGTTCGAGCCGCGCCGCCAGTCCCCGGTTGATGCGCCGCGCGACGCCCAACCCCTCGTAGACGAAGCCCGTGTAGAGCTGCACGAGACTCGCGCCCGCGCAAATCTTCTCCCAGGCGTCTTCGGCCGTAAAGACTCCGCCGACGCCGACGACCTCAAGGGAGCCGCGCGTCAGGCGCCGGAGCGCCGCGACCACGCGCGTCGAGCGCTCGCGCAGCGGCGCGCCGCTCAGGCCGCCGTCGCCGCAGGCGGCGACGCGCCGCGCGTCCGTGCGCAGCCCAGCGCGCGCGGTCGTCGTATTCGTGGCGATGACGCCAGCCACCTGCGCGCCGAGCGCGGCCTCGACGACGGCCTCCAGCTCGCCCGCGCCGAGGTCGGGCGCGACCTTGACGAGCAGCGGGAGCGGTCGCCGCCCCTCGCGCCCGGCCAGCTCGCGGTTGCGTCGTTGCAGCGCGCCGAGGAGCGAGCCGAGCAGGTCGGCGCGCTGTAGCTCGCGCAGCCCCGGCGTGTTCGGCGAGCTGACGTTGACGGTCACGTAGTCGGCGTGCGCCCGCACCGTCTCGAAGCTCGCGAGGTAGTCTTCGGCGGCCTCCTCGACGGGGACGACGCGGCTCTTGCCGATGTTGACGCCGAGCACGCAGCCGGGGCGCGAGCGCGCGAGCCGACGGGCCAGCGCCTCGGCGCCCTCGTTGTTGAAGCCCTGCCGGTTGACGAGCGCGCGGTCGGCCGGCAGACGGAAGAGGCGCGGGCGCGGGTTGCCCGGCTGCGCGAGCCGCGTCACCGTCCCGACCTCCACGAAGCCGAAGCCGAGCGCCGCCAGCCGCGGCGCGACCACGCCGTTCTTGTCAAAGCCCGCGGCGACGCCGACCGGGTTCCTGAACGTCAGGCCGAAGCGTTCGAGCCCCACGAACTCCGCCGCCCCGCCGCCGCGCGCCGCCGCCGAGCCGAGGCCGAGCGCGAGCGCGCGAAGGGCGAACTCGTGGGCCGTCTCCGGCGGCAACTTGAAGAGCAGGGGTCGCAGCAGCGAGCGATAGAGCATCTGACGGGGCGCTGGCCGAGGGGAAGTGCGAAAAAGCGACCCGAGCGTAACAGAGCCGCGGAAAGGGTGTCAAAAGAGAGTAGAGGCCGTGCGGCGGACGGCGGACGGTGGAAAACCGCCGCCGCCGCCGAGCCGCACGGTCGTCGCCGCCGACTTCCGTCCGGCGGGGCCTGCCGCCCGCGCCTACATCTCCTTCACCCTGCGTTCGAGGTCGGCGGTGATGCGGGCGGGGTCCGCGTCGCGCGGGTAGCTGACCGGCTCGCCTATGCGGACGGTGACGTTGTGCGGGGCCGTGAAGCCGCGGCGCCCCGAAAGCTTCAGCTCTAGCAGGCCGTCTATGCGGACGGGGACGACCGGGACGGCGAGCCTTGAGGCGAGGACGCCGACGCCCTCCTTGAAGGGGTTCATGCCGGGGGCGTCGGCGCGGACGCCTTCGGGGAAGACGAGCACGCTGTAGCCGCGGTCTACGGACTCGCCCGCGTAGGCGAAGCTGCGGCGGAAGCCGCTCGCCTTGGGCAGCGAGAAGGTGTTGAAGACGAAGACGACCGAGAAGTACTGCGCCATCCAGCGCAGCCGCCGCAGGAAGGGCGTGCCGGCGGGCGGGCGGCGCCACCAGCGCAGCCGCTCGCCCTCCTGCGCGATGGCGAGCCGGCGGCGGAAGCGGCCGGGCAGCGCTGACATGATGAGCGCGTGGTCGAAGTACGTGATGTGGTTCGAGACGAAAAGGACGGGGCCGCGCTCGCCGCGCAACCTCTCGCGCCCCTCGACGCGCGCCCAGCAGAGCAGCGACGTGACGGGCAGCACGACCGCGTAGTAGAAGGCGACGCGGAGCCAGCGGACGGGCTCGGCCTGCGCCCACGCCGGGTATGGGTAGCGCGCCGCGTCGGAGGCGCGCGCGCCGCCCGCGCTGACGATGCGCTCGACCTCGCCGACGGTCGTCGCGTCAGTGAAGCTCGCCTCGTCAATCTCGATTTGATAACGGTCTTCGAGCGCGCTCAGAAGCTCGACGCGCCCGAGCGAGTCGAGCTTCAAATCGGCCGACAGGCTCGCCGAAGAGTCGAGCCCGGCCGGCGCCTCGCCCCCGCCCGCGCGCGCCGCGAGCGCGGCGATGACCGAAGTCGGCGAAGGGCCGAGGACTGAGGACTGAGGACTGTGCGGAGAGTCTCCGGCGGCGCCGCCTTCGGGCGCGGCCGCGCCTTCGAGTCCGGCGGCGGCCGCGCCGTTCGCCGCCGCGCCGCCGGCGGCGGCCGTCCCGTTCGCGCCGCCGTTACCGCCGCTTGTCGGCGCGGCGAGGCGTTCGGCGATGTCGCGCTTGCGAACCTTGTGCGTGGGCGTGCGCGGGAAGTCCGAGTCGGGCCAGACGGCCCAGCGGCGGACGTGCTGGTGGCGCGCGAGCGTCTGGTTGGCGCGCTCGACGGCCGGCTCGGGGCTCGCGCCCGCCTCGCGCATGATGAGCACGGCCAGCGGCTCCGGCCCGCGCGCGCCTTCGACGCCGACGACGGCCGCGAGCCTCACCTCGGGCTGGCGTTCGAGCGCCGCCTCGATGTCCTCGGGGTAGACGTTGAGGCCGGCGGCCGTGACGATGACGTCCTTCTTGCGGCCGCGGAAGTAGAAGTTGCCGGCCTCGTCCATCGCGCCGAGGTCGCCCGTGCGGAGCCAGCCGCCCTCCTCGCCCGGCGGCGCATCCGCGTGAGGCGCGCCGCCGCGCCAGTAGCCCGGCGAGACGTTCGCGCCGCGCACCATAATCTCGCCCGTCTCCTCGTCGAGCTTCAGCTCCTGCCCCGGCAGGGTCTTGCCGATGGAGCCGCGCCCGGTCTTGAAAGGGTGGTTGACGGTGACGAGGGACGCCGTCTCGGTCATCCCGTACCCCTGCACGACCGCGAAGCCGAGCCGCCGCCAGAACGTCTCCGTCCCCTCGCCGAGCGTGGCGCCGCCCGTCACGAACGCCCAGCACTTCCAGCCGAAGTAGCCGTGCACGCGCCGGAACAGCCAGAGCCGCCTGAGCGGGTGTGCGCCCTTCGCCAGCTCTATCTTGCGGCGGAGCGCTTCGAGGCGGCCGCGCGACTCCTCGCGCCGCTCGACGTGCTCGCGCAGAGAGTCGAGCAGGCGCGGGACGGTGACGACGACCGAGACGCGGCGGCTCCTGACCGCGTGGACTATCTCGGACGGGTTGAGCGCGTCTTGGAAGATGACCTCGCCGCCGAGCAGTTGCGGGACGAGGATGCCCATGAACTGCCCGAAGACGTGGCTGAGCGGCAGCAGGCAGAGGAAGCGGAGCTGGCCGACCAGCCGCGCCCAGCGCACGTACTTTTGCATCTCCTTTTCGAGCGGCGCGAGGTTGGCGAGCAGGTTGCCGTGCGTGAGGCAGACGCCGCGCGGCTCGGCCGTCGTGCCCGAGGTGTAGATGATTTCGACGAGGTCGCCGGGCCCTATGTGGCGCGGCTCGAAAGGCTCGGGCGAGTGTCGCGCGAGCGCCGCCTCAAGGTCTTCGAGCGCGAGCGTGGGGAGGCCGAGCGCGGCGGCGCGGCCCGCCGTCTCGGCGCTCACGAGCAGCAGGCGGCCCTGGGTCTGCGCCTGCACGCGCGCGACGAAGTCGGGCGCGCTCTCCACGTCGAGCGGGACGAGGACGGCGCCGCGGAGCGCGCAGCCGAAGAAGGCCGCGACCCACTCGGGCCCGTTCGCCGCCCACGCCAGAACCCGCTCGCCCTTCGAGACGCCGCGCGCCTCAAGCTCGCGCGCGAAGCGGTAGGCGGCGGCCGCCACGCGGCCGTAAGACCAGCGCGCGAGCCGCAGCCCGCGCCGCTGGGAGAAGGCGGTCGCGCCGCCGCGCCGCACGTAGTCAACGAGATAGCTGTTGATGTCGGAACGCATAAACCCCTTGTTGATGAGAGCCGGGCCGCATGAGATTTCCTCCGAGCCCGCGTATAAATTTTGAGCCCCGCGCTTGCCATTGTCGAGGCGGCGCGGGGCTCCCTGAAGGGGCGCGTGTGACACTTTCTCATCTGCCCGGTCGGGCGCCGAGTCCCCCCTGCTCGACCAGCAGCGTGATTGACGAGCCGAGCCCGCGCCCGCGGTAGACGCGCTGCGTCGCCTTCTGAAAGTCCGACGGCCCGGCCTTCGGAATCTCCATGAACTTCTGCGGGTTCCTGTCCACCAGCGGGAACCACGAACTCTGCACCTGCACCATCAGGCGGTGGCCGCGGCGGAAGGCGTGGTAGACGTCCGGCATCTGGAACTCGACGCGCGCGGGGCGGCCCGGCGCGAGCGGGACGGGGCGCTCGAAGCCCTCGCGGAACTTGGCGCGGAAGGGCTCGCCGCGGACGAGCTGCTGGTAGCCGCCCATGCGGACGGCGTTCGCGGGCGGGCGCTGGCCTTCGGGCGCGGGTGCCTGCGGGTAGTCGCCGGGGAAGACGTCCACCAGCTTGACGACGAAGTCCGAGTCCGTCCCCGTCGAGGAGACGTTGAGGCTGACCTTGACCGGACCGGCGATGACGAGGTCTTCTTCGAGCGGCGCCGTCTCGTAGACGAGCACGTCCGGGCGCTGCGAGGCGAAGCGCTGGTCCTCGGTCATGTAGTCCGAGGTCAGCCCGCCGACGACGTAGCCGAGGTAGGGGACGGGGCGGTTCGGGTCGCTCACGTACTCGTCGAAGGCGCCGTCGCCGTCCTCGGCCGGCGCGTCCGCGCCGAGCCGGCCGCCCGCCGAGAGGTGGAGCGTCAGCGGCCGCGCGTCCTTCGGCGGCCAGACCTCCTTGGCGCGCCACTCGTTGATGCCCGTCAGGAACATGTAGGCCTCGGGCAGCTCGGCCGGCTTGTCCTTGAGGTGGCGCATGAAGAAGGGGAACTGGATGCGCTCGCGGAAGAACTCGCCCGAGCGGACGGCGAAGTTGAGGTTGCCGAGGCGGTCGCCCTCGCCGCGCGCCCAGCCGCCGTGCGACCAGGGGCCCATCACCAGCAGGTTGACCGCGCCGGGGTTGTTCCGCTCGACGGCGTGGTAGACGTGGAACGGCCCCACGGGGTCTTCGGCGTCGAACCAGCCGCCGACGTTCAGCACCGCGCACCGCACATTGTTCATGAACTTCCAGACCGACCGCTGCTTCCAGAAGTCGTCGTAGGTCGTGTGGTCAACTATCTCCTGCCAGTAGCGCGCGCGCCCGCCGAGCAGCCGCTCGTTGGCCGTGGCGAGCGGCCCCATGTTGAGGTAGAACTCGTAGGCGTCGGGCGTGCCGGGGTCGAAGGGGACGGCGGGGCGCGGCGGCTCGGGGGCGCCCTCGCGCGGGACGAACGAGGAGTAGAAGCCGAAGTTGGCGGCGAGCATGAAGGCGCCGTTGTGGTAGACGTCGTCGCCGAGGTAGTAGTCGGCCGTCGGCGCCTGCGGCGAGGCGGCCTTCAGCGCCGGGTGCGAGTCAATGATGCTTGCCGCGACGTGGAAGCCCGGCTGCGAGATGCCGACCATGCCGACGCGCCCGTTGTGGTTGGGCACGTTCTTCAAAAGCCACTCGACGGTGTCGTAGGTGTCCGTGGACTCGTCCACGTCCTTCGGCCCGCGCTTGTCGGGCCGGTGCGGGCGCACCTGTAGGAACTCGCCCTCGGACATGTAGCGGCCGCGCGCGTCCTGGTAGACGAAGATGAAGCCCTCGCGCTCGAAGCTCTCGGAGGGCCCGAGCGAGCGCGGGTAGTGGTCCACGCCGTAGGGCGCGACGCTGTAGGGCGTGCGCGTCAGCAGGAACGGGTACTTCTGCGATGCGTCCTTCGGCGCGTAGACGGCCGTGAAGAGGCGCGCGCCGTCGCGCATCGGGATTCTGAACTCGTACTTGGTGTAGCGCGCGCGCACGGCGTCGGCGCCCTGCGGCGGCGGCGCGAGCGAGGGCGACGCCGCCTGCGCCGCCGCCCCGCAGAGCGTCAGGAGCAGGGCGGCGGCCGCGAGCGCCCTGCGTGTGGCTGTGAATGACAAGTCTGGTCTTCCCCCGTCTCGTTTTTCGGAGCATCATATGCGCCCGCCCCGGCGGCGGCAAAGCGGCGCGGCGCAGTGGCTATGGCAATATCGGGGCCGACTGCGTATAATCCACACCGCCGCAAGGCGCTTTAAAACCCCCGCCCTGACACACTGAGCACTCCGAACCCCCGTCCCGGCAGGCCCGACTATGCCCGACGACAAGCCGAGCAGGATACAGACCGACGTCGAAGACACCGGCCAATGGGTCAGGCGGCTGCAAGGGCCGGAGTTCGCGCCCTACTGGCTCTCGGCCATCATCGAGTCGGCCGAGGACGCCGTCATCAGCAAGACGCTCGACGGCGTCATCATGAGCTGGAACCGCGGGGCCGAGCGCCTCTTCGGCTACACGGCCGAAGAGGCGGTGGGGAAGTCGGTCACCATCCTCATCCCGGAAGACCACCGGGACGAAGAGCCGGCCATCCTCTCGCGCCTGCGGCGCGGCGAGCGCATCGAGCACTACGAGACGGTGCGCGTGCGCAAGGACGGGACGTTCGTTGACATCTCGCTCACCGTCTCGCCCATCCGCGGCCCCGGCGACCGCATCATCGGCGCCTCGAAGATAGCGCGCGACATCAGCGAGCGGCGGCGCGCCGACGAGCGGCTGCGGGCGGCGCTGCGCGACGCGCGCGAGGCGCACGAGGAGACCGAGACCATCAACCGCCTCGGCCAGCTCCTCTCGGCCGAACTCGACCAGCAGCGGCTCGTGCAGGCCGTCACCGACGTCGCCACAGAGCTGACGGGCGCGCGCTTCGGCTCCTTCTTCTACAACGTGCCCGACGAGGGCGGCGGCTGGACCATGCTCCACACGCTCTCGGGCGCGCCGCGCGAGGCGTTCGAGCGCCTCCCGGCCCCGCGCGCCGCGGACCTCTTCGGCCCGGCCTTCCGCGGCGAGGGCGTCATCCGCACCGACGACGTGCGCGCCGACCCGCGCTACGGCAGGAACTCGCCCTTCTACGGGATGCCGGACGGGCTCCCCCCCGTCGTCAGCTACCTCGCCGTGCCGGTCGTCTCGCGCTCGTCGGAGGTCATCGGCGGCCTCTTCTTCGGCCACCCCGAGCGCGCCGCCTTCACCGAGCGCCACGAGCGCATCGTCGCCGGCATCGCCGCGCAGGCCGCCATCACGATGGACAACGCGCGGCTCTACGAGTCTGTGCGCAGGGAGCGCGCGCAGGCCGAGCTGACCGCGCGCGAGAACGAGCGGCTCTACCACGAGGCGCAGGACGCTTCGCGCCTCAAGGACGAATTCCTGGCCACGCTCTCGCACGAGCTGCGCACCCCCCTGACGGCCATCCTCGGCTGGGCGCACATGCTGCGCACGGGGCAGTACGCGCCGGGCAGCGAGCGCGGCGTCTACGAGACAATCGAGCGCAACGCGCGCGCGCAGGCGCAGCTCATAGACGACCTGCTCGACGTCTCGCGCATCATCACGGGCAAGCTCCGGCTGGACGTGCGGCCCGTTGACCCGAACTACTTCATCGAGGCCGCCATCGAGGCCGTGCGCCCCGCGGCCGAGTCGAAGGGCGTGCGCGTGCAGAAGGTCATGGACGCGGGCGTCGTCGCCGTGGCGGGCGACCCCGTCCGGCTCCAGCAGGTCGTCTGGAACCTGCTGGCGAACGCGCTGAAGTACACGCCGCGCGGCGGCCGCGTGCAGGTGCGGCTGGAGCGCGTCAACTCGCACGTCGAAATCATCGTCGCCGACGACGGCGCCGGCATCACGCCCGAGTTTTTGCCGCACGTCTTCGACCGCTTCCGGCAGGCCGACATGGGGACGACGCGCCAGCACGGCGGGCTCGGGCTCGGCCTCTCCATCGTCCGCCACCTCGTCGAGCTGCACGGTGGGACGGTGCGCGCCGAGAGCGAGGGGCTCGGGCGCGGCTCGACCTTCACGGTGCTGCTGCCGCTCTCGCCCGTCCTGCGGCGCGATGAGGCGCCGTCGCCGCCCGCCGCGAGGGCGCCGCTGCCGTCCTACGAGGGGCCGGAACGTCTGGACGGGGTGAAGGTGCTCGTCGTCGAGGACGAGCGCGACACGCTGGAGATGTTGAAGGTGGGGCTCGCGGGCAGCGGCGCGCAGGTGCGCGCGGCGTCTTCGGCGGCGGAGGCGTTGGCCGCCTTCGGCGAAGACCCGCCCGACGTCATCATCAGCGACATCGGCATGCCCGAGACGGACGGCTACCAGCTCATGCGGCAGATCAGGGAGCTTCCCGCGGCGCGCGGCGGCCAGACGCCGGCCATCGCCCTGACCGCCTACGCGCGCACCGAAGACCGCCTTCAGGCGCTCCGCGCGGGCTACCAGATGCACGTCCCCAAGCCGGTGGAGCTGGCCGAGCTGATAGCCGTCGCCTCGAGCCTCGTCCGCCGCGACCGCTGAGGGGGGCGCCCCGCGGGGCCGGAACCTTTTAAGACGGGCGGGCCCTGTGATAGTATGCGCGCCGATGGAATTCGTAGAGAAGGCGCGCATCATGGACGGCATGCGCATCAACCGTGCGCTGGCCCGCCTCGCTTCCGAAATCGTGGAGGAGAACCACGGCGCGGGGCACCTCTACCTCATCGGCATCCAGCGCCGCGGCGTGCCGCTGGCGCACCGACTCGCCGACAAGATAGCCGACATCGAGGGCGAGCGCCCGCCCGTCGGCGTCCTCGACATCACGCTCTACCGCGATGACCTCTCGACCGTCGGCGCCAACCCCATCGTCAACCGCACCGACCTGCCGATAGACGTTGACGAGCGCAACGTCCTGCTGATAGACGACGTGCTCTTCACCGGGCGCACCATCCGCGCCGCGCTCGACCAGCTCATAGACTTCGGCCGGCCGCGCCGCGTCCAGCTCGCCGTCCTCGTGGACAGGGGGAAGGAGCACCGGGAGCTGCCCATCCAGGCCGACTTCGTCGGGAAGTTCGTGCCGACGAAGAAGAGCGAGATTATCAAGGTCATGCTCGACGACTTCGACGGCGAGGAGGCGGTCGCCATCGTCGAGCGACCCTCGACGGAGGAGAGCTAAAACGGGGCGGCCGCCTTGGCCGCCCTTTTCGTTTGGCGGGCGGCGCCCCGCGCCGGCCCGCGCAGCGCCCGATGAAGGCACAGCCCACGCACAGACACCTGCTCGGCATCCGCGGCATGGCCGCCGCGGAAATAACGCACATCCTCGACACGGCCGAGACGTTCCGCGAAATCTCCGAGCGCGAAATCAAGAAGGTGCCGACGCTGCGCGGCCGCACCGTCATCAACCTCTTCTACGAGCCCTCGACGCGCACCCGCACCTCGTTCGAGATCGCCGGCAAGCGCCTCTCGGCCGACGTCATCAACATCAGCTCCTCGTCGTCCTCGGTCACGAAGGGCGAGACGCTCCTCGACACCGCGCGCAACCTCGAAGCGATGGGGCCCGACCTCATCGTCATCCGCCACCCGTCGGCCGGCGCGCCGCACCAGCTCGCGCGCGTCTGCCGCGCGGCGGTCGTCAACGCCGGCGACGGCGCGCACGAGCACCCGACGCAGGCGCTCCTCGACGCGCTCACCATCCGCCAGCGCAAGGGGCGCTTCGAGGGGCTGCGCGTGGCGATACTCGGCGACCTCCTCCACTCGCGCGTCGCGCGCTCGAACGCGCACCTCCTGACGACGCTCGGCGCAGAAGTCGCGGCGGCCGGGCCGGGCACGCTCGCGCCGCCCGAGTTCGCCGCGGTCGCCGGGGCGGGGAGGCTCAAGGTCTTGAAGACGGTCGAGGAGGCCGTCGAGGGCGCGGACGTCGTCATGGTGCTGCGCATCCAGCGCGAGCGGCAGGACAAGGCGTTCCTCCCCTCTTTGCGCGAGTACGCCGTCCACTACGGGCTCACCCTGAAGCGGCTCCGGCTGGCGAAGCCCGACGCCATCGTCATGCACCCCGGCCCGATGAACCGCGGCGTCGAGATAGCCTCCGACGTCGCCGACGGCTCGCGCTCGCTCATCCTCGACCAGGTCGCCAACGGGCTGGCCGTCCGCATGGCCGTCCTCTACCTGCTCGGCGGCGGGGCGGGCGTGACCTCGGCGAACCCCGCCCCGGCGACGCAGGCGCGGCCCGAGGCGGAGGCCGCGGCCGAGCCGCGGCCCGAAACGCCGCGCGCGGCCGGCGCCGCCGGCGGCGCCGGGCAGGCGGAGAAGTACGAGCCGTGAGGGTCGCCCCGTCAAACAGATGAGACTGCTAATCGCCAACGGCTACGTCGTAGACCCTACGCAGGGAGTCAACGGCGGCCGCGACATCCTTATCGAAGATGGCCGCGTGGCCGCCGTGCTCCGCTGCGGCGAGGCGTCGCCGGAGGGCGCCGAGGTCTTCGACGCCACGGGGCTGGTCGTCGCGCCCGGCTTCATAGACCTGCACACGCACCTGCGCGAGCCGGGGCACGAGTACAAGGAGACCATCGCCACGGGCGCGGCCGCGGCCGTCGCCGGCGGCTTCACCTCCGTCTGCGCGATGCCCAACACGGACCCCGTCAACGACAACCCCGCGGTGACGAGCTTCATCGTCGAGCAGGCGGCGGCCGCCGCGCTCGCCAACGTCTTCCCCGTCGGCGCCATCACCAAGGGCTCGAAGGGCGAGGAGCTGGCCGAGATGGGCGAGATGCGGCGCGCGGGCATTGTCGCCGTCACGGACGACGGCCAGCCCGTCCCCTCGCCGGGGCTGATGCGGCGGGCGATGGAGTACGCGCGTGGGTTCGACCTGACGGTGATGGACCACTGCGACGACAGGACGCTCGCCGCCGGCGGCGTGATGCACGAGGGCGAGTGGTCACTGCGCCTCGGGCTGCGCGGCCGCCCCGCGCTGGCCGAGGAGTCGGACGCGATGCGCGACTGCGCGCTGGCCGAGTTGACGGGCGCGCGCGTGCACCTCGCGCACGTCTCGACGCGCGGCGCCGTCGAGGCCGTCCGCCGCGCGAAGGCGCGCGGGGCCGAGGTGACCTGCGAGGTCACGCCGCACCACTTCGCGCTCACCGACGCGGCCTGCGAGGGCTTCGACACCAACACGAAGATGAACCCGCCGCTGCGGAGCGGCGAACACCTCGAAGCGATTCTGGAAGCCATCGCCGACGGCACGGTGGACGCCGTCGCCACCGACCACGCGCCGCACCACAGGGACGAGAAGGAGGTCGAGTTCGACCACGCGGCCTTCGGCGTCACCGGGCTCGAGACGGCCGTCGCGCTCGCGCTCGACCGCCTCGTCCACGGCGGCCGCGTCACGCTCGAACGCCTCGTCGAACTCTTTTCGACGGGCCCGGCGCGCGTCTTCCGCCTCGAAGGCCGCGGCACGCTCCGCCCCGGCGCGTGGGGCGACGTGACCGTCCTCGACCCCGACCTGCGCTGGACGTTCGACGCCTCGCGCTCCCGCTCCAAAAGCCGCAACACGCCCTTCGACGGCTGGACGCTGCGCGGCGCGCCCGTCGCCACCATCGTCGGCGGCCGCCTCGTCTACACGCGCGGGGGCGGGGAGGCGGCCGCCGACGTTTGAGGCCGGCCGCCTCCTCCGCCCGGCGTGACGAGAGGGCTCGCGGGAGCCCTCTCGTCACGCCAAAAGTCCGCGCCGTCACATTTCGCTGTCGCGCGCGGGGCGCGCCGCTGTAAAAACTGCGCGCAGTCTCATCCCCGCCGCGGAGCGCCAGACCACATGCCACACCTTCCGGGCTTCGGCTTCTTCGAGAGACGCAGGGAGTACGGGGCCGTCTTCGTCAGGCTGGTCGTCGCCTTCGTCCTCGTCTACGGCACGCAGGACAACGTCTTCAACCACGAGCGGATGCTCGAATTCCGCGACTTCCTCGCCGCCCGGCGCACGCCCTTCCCGCTCCTCTCCGCGTACCTTTCCGCCTACGCGCAGTTCGCCTGCGGCCTCCTCTACGCGCTCGGCCTGCTCGTGCGGCCGGCGGCGCTCGTCATGACGGTCAACTTCGTCGCCGCGCTCCTCATCGCGCACCTCGACGCGCCGCTCGACGCCGCGCGCCTAGCCCTCTGCATGCTCTTCTCCTCGCTCTTCCTTCTCTTCAACGGGGCGGGCGCGCTCTCGCTCGACCGTCACCTTTCGGCTGGGCGCGGCGGCCGCCGCTAAAGCGGGCCGGAGGAGCGAGCCGGAGCGACGGCGGCCGGGGGCAGAAAAAAAGAAGAGGCCCGCTGCGCTCTCCCCTTCGCAGCGGGCCTCTCCTTGCGCGGTCGCTCACTTACGTTGAGACAGGGGCGACCGAACCCTTGGACGCCTTTTCAGGCGGCTTTTGATATTGGTGGGAAGCCCGCCCGCGCTCTCCCCTTCGCTTGCGGGCTTCCTCCTCACCGGCCGCCCCGAAGGGAAGGCCGATCTCGTTAAAACTTACTGCCGCGCCCTGAACTCGGGCAGCGAGACGGCGCGGTTGAGGATGACGCCGAACTCCGTGCCCGACTTGACGTCCGCCTCCTGCTCGCGCTCGTAGACCCTCGCGCCCGTGCCGAGGCCGCCGCCGAGGATGGCGCCGATGGCCGCGCCCTTGCCGCCGCCCGCGATGGCCCCGATGATGGCGCCCGTCGCCGCGCCGCCGCCGATGAAGACCGCGTCGCGCTTGCGGTTGCCCCTGCCCGAGACGGTGCCCTCGTTGTCGGAGTTCACGTCGTCGGCCTGGAGGCTCGACAGCGAGCCGTTAATCGTGTGGCGCGCCCCCGTGGGCAGCTCGACCTGGTTGAAGCTGACGGTGATGCTGCCGGGCGTGCGCCGCCCCGCGCGGGTCAGGGAGGAGACGCGGCCCCAGACCTTGCTGCCCACCGGCAGGACGTCCACGCCGCCGCCGCCGCCGTAGACCGGCTCCGTCACCGTCGTCGAGAAGCGGTCGCCGACGCGCGCCGTCTTCGAGTTCAACTCCGTGTCCATGCGGACGCGGATGACCGTGTCGGCCGGCACCGTAAAGTAGCGCACGGGCGGGGTCGTCGTCCGCGCGGCCGTCGCCCGGCGCGTCGTCCGCCGCGTGCGGCGGCGCTGCGCCGAGACGTCGGGCGCGATGGCGCCCAGCGTCAGTACGAACAGGGCGATGATGACCGTCGCGCGGCGCGCGGAACCTTTGGCGTTTCTCATCTTCTTCAAATCCTCCTCAAACGGCGTGCCGCCTCTGCGCGTAGCGCGCCGGCGGCCGCCGCGGTTAAGAAAAGCAACGTGTGTGCCACCAGATTCGGGACGGGGGATTCTGTTAACAACGCAGTATTTAGCGGATTTCTGGCCTAAAAGCCAGCGCCCGGCGGCGGCGCGCGCAGACGGCTTGAGGTATAGACGGCGCGGCCTGCACTAAATGGTGCGCGCCGGCGCGGGGGGCAAAAAGCGCGGGGGCGTCACAACTCGCCGCGGCAGTTTTCAGCAGCGCCCCGGCGGTTGAATTGCGGCGGATTTGGTGTAAGCTTGCGGCAAGCAAATTCTCGCACAGGAGTTTGGCCGCCGGGCCGGCGGCCGCCGGAGCGCATTCGGGCGAAGGACTCATTCCGACAGATTCACGCACCGTAAAGAGGAGTTAATTATTATGAGCACCGCGGCGACACAGGAGACCTCCAACAGCCTGCCACGCATCAACGACACGGCCCCCGACTTCGAGGCCAAGTCCACCCAGGGGCCTCTGAAGCTCTCCGACTACAAGGGCAAGTGGGTCGTCCTCTTTTCGCACCCGGCCGACTTCACGCCGGTCTGCACGACCGAGTTCGTCGAGTTCGCGCGCCGCTCCGAGGAGTTCAAGGAGCGCGGCGCGCAGCTCGTCGGCCTCTCGGTTGACTCCGTCCCGGCGCACATCGCCTGGATTCGGAACATCGAGGGGCACTTCGGCGTCAAGATCGACTTCCCCGTCGTCGCCGACCTCGACACGAAGGTCGCGCAGAAGTACGGGCTCATCCACCCGGGCGCGTCCGAGACGGCGACCGTCCGCGCCGTCTTCATCATTGACCCCGAGCAGAAGGTGCGCGCGCTCATCTACTACCCGATGTCGCTCGGGCGCAACATTGACGAGGTCGTGCGCGCGCTCGACGCCCTGCAGACCGCCGACCAGAACGCCTGCGCCACGCCGGCCAACTGGCAGAAGGGCGACAAGGTGGTCGTCCCGCCGCCGCAGACCGTCGCCGACGCGTCGAAGCGGATGGAGGACGACTTCAGGTCGAAGAACGAGGTCACCGACTGGTATCTGTCCAAGCGCGACCTCGGCCAGAAGTGAGGCGAAGGGCGGCGCGGCTTTGAGCTTGGGCGTCACGGGGCTGCTTGAGAACGTCGGCGGGACGCCGCTGCTGCGCCTCGGGAGGGTCGCGGCGGGGCTCCCGCGCGGCGTCGAGGTCTACGCGAAGGCCGAGCACCTGAACCCCGGCGGCTCGGTCAAAGACCGCGCGGCGCTGGCGATGATTCTGGACGGCGAGGCCGCCGGCCGGCTCACGCCGGACAAGGTCCTGCTCGACGCGACGAGCGGCAACACCGGCATCGCCTACGCGATGATAGGCGCGGCGCGCGGCTACCGCGTCCGCCTGTGCCTGCCCGCCAACGCGAGCGTCGAGCGCAAGCGGGTGCTCAGAATCCACGGCGCGGAGCTGCTCGAAACAGACCCGCGCGAAGGGTTCGACGCCCCGCAGAGGCTCGCGCAGAGGCTCGCCGCAGAGGAGCCGGACGCCTACTTCTACCCGAACCAGTACGACAACCCCGCGAACTGGCGCGCGCACTACGAAGGCACCGCGCCGGAAATCTGGGAGCAGACGGCGGGGCGCGTCACGCACTTCCTTTCGGGCGTCGGCACGTCGGGCACGTTCACGGGCGTCGTGCGCCGCCTGCGCGAGCTGAGCCCGAATCTGAAGGCCGTGCTGATGCAGCCCGACTCGCCGCTGCACGGCCTGGAAGGCACGCGCCACCTTGAGACGTCAATCGTGCCCGGCATCTACGACCCGGCGCTCGCCGACGAGCGCGTCGAAGTCTCGACCGAGGAGGCGCAGGCGATGGCGCGGCGGCTCGCGCTCGAAGAGGGGCTGTTCGTCGGCGTCAGCTCGGGCGCGAACGTGGCGGCCGCGCTGCGCCACGCGCGCGGGCTCGGGGCCGGCTCGGTCGTCGTCACAGTCCTGTGCGACGGCGGCGGGCGCTACCTGAGCGAAGAGTTCTGGGGGGAGGCGAGTTGATAAGGCTGAGCGCCCGGCTTCTGGAGGAGATAGAGCGGCACGCGGAGCGCGAGTACCCGCGCGAGTGCTGCGGCCTGCTCATCGGGCGCATCAGCGACGGCGGCCGCACGCGCGAAGTCCACGACGCCTACCCCGTCGAGAACGCCTTCGGCGAGGAAGGCGAGCGCCACCACCGGATGGCCATCGAGCCGCTCGACTACGCCCGCGCCGAGCGCCTGCACGCCGCGCGCGGCCTCGGCGTCGTCGGCAACTACCACTCGCACCCCGACCACCCGGCCGTGCCCTCGCAGTACGACCTCGAACACCTCGCGCCGTGGCCGACGATGTCCTACGTCGTCGTCTCAGTGCGCGGGGGGAAGGCGGCCGGCCTCCGCTCGTGGGAGCTTGAGGCAGACCGCTCGCGCTTCAAAGAGGAGGAGTTAGTGAAGGAGGAGCAATGAAGAGAACCTTTCCTGTGCGACGCCTTCTCCTCGCCGCGGCGGCCGCGGCGGCGCTCTCCGCGCCGGCGGCCATGCCGGAGGCGCGCGCCGACGGCCCGGCCGCCGCGCATAAGGTGGACGAGTTCGGGCGGGTCGGCGGCTGCGACCACAGCGCGCGGCTCGACCACTTCGCCATCGAGTTGCAGAACAACCCGGCCGCCACCGGCTTCATCATCGCCTACGGGCCGGACGGGCAGGGCAGCGGCACGGCCGACTACAGGCTCAAGATAACAAAGCAGTACCTCGTCACGGCGCGCGACGTCGAGCCCGGGCGCTTGAAGACCGTCTACGGCGGCCCTTACCGCGAGAAGGGCGAGGCGTGGGTCGAGTTCTGGCTCGTGCCGCCCGGGGCCGCCGAGCCGCGACCCGCGAAGTACGAGAACGACGCGGGCAGCTTCAAAGGCAAGTTCGCCGAGTACAAGGCCTACGACGAGGTCAGCGGGTGGGACATGGGGACGGGGCCGCCGGTCGGCAACTCGACGCTCGCGGGTTTCGCCGAGGCTTTGAGGATGCAGCCGAAGGCGGCCGGCTACGTGGTGGCCTACAGCGGCGAGGACGCCGCGCCCGGCGCCTGGCGCCGCGTCGGCCAGAGCGAGGCGGACGGGTTGCGCGCCTACGGCGTCGAGCCCGACCGCGTCAAAGTCCTCTTCGGCGGGTACAGGAAAGAGATCACCGTCCGGCTGTGGGTGCTGCCCGCGGACGCGCCGCCGCCGGTCAAGGGCGACGCGAAGGAGCGGCGGCCGGAGGCCGCGGCCGAAATCGGGAGATTCGACGAGTACTATCTCAAGTACGCGGAGAACGAGCGGCGGGTCTTCAGGGGGTTCGCCGAAGTGCTGAAGGCCGACGAGGATTTAAACGTCTGCGTCGTCGTCCGCCCCGGGCTCGCGGGCGAAAAGGAGTTCGACCCGGAGTCGAAGCCCGACCCGGACGAGCCGCCGGCCGTTGACGTGCTCAAACTCGCGGAGGCGTGGCGCGCGCGGCTGGCGAAGGAGTACGGCGTGGGCTCGCACCGGCTCATCATCCTGGTGGCCTCGCCGGCCGAGGGTCAGACCTACGGCGAGGTCCAGACGTGGGTCGTGCCGCCCGGCGCGGCGCTCCCCGACACGTCGGACGAGGCGGGCGACGAAGGCGAGGCGGAGGGGGAAGAGAACCCGAAGGAGTTTTAAGAAGATGGCTGTGACAGTTTTCATACCGACGGCGCTGCGGCAGTTCGCGGGCGACCGCGCCGAAATCACGGTCGAGGCGGCGACCGTCGGCGAGGCGCTCGACAAGGTGACGGGCGAGCACGCCGAGCTGCGGCGGCACCTCTACGGCGAGCAGGGCGCGCTGCGCAACTTCGTCAACGTCTACGTCAACGACGAAGACATACGCCACGCGCAGCGGCTCGACACGCCGGTCAGGGACGGCGACACCGTCTCCATCATCCCGGCCATCGCCGGCGGCGCGGCGACCGAGGCCGGGGTCGGCGCGCGCGGCGCGGCGGCGGAGACGCCCGCGCTCACGAACGACGAGATAGCGCGCTACAGCCGCCACCTCATCATGCCCGAGGTCGGCGTCGAGGGTCAGCGCAAGCTCAAGGCGGCGCGCGTTTTGATGATAGGCACGGGGGGCCTGGGCGCGCCGACGGGGATGTACCTGGCGGCGGCCGGCGTCGGCGTGCTCGGCGTCGTGGACTTCGACGTGGTGGACGCGTCGAACCTCCAGCGCCAGATAGTCCACGGCACCAAGGACGTCGGGCGCCCGAAGACGGAGTCGGCGCGCGACCGCCTGAACGACATCAACCCGCACGTCAGGATAGAGACTTACGAGACGCGCCTGACGAGCGAGAACGCGCTGGAGCTGTTCCGCGAGTACGACATGGTCGTGGACGGCACGGACAACTTCCCGACGCGCTACCTAGTCAACGACGCCTGCGTGCTGACGGGCAGGCCGAACGTCTACGGCTCGATCTTCCGCTTCGAGGGGCAGGCGAGCGTCTTCTGGGCCGAGCGCGGCGCGTGCTACCGCTGCCTCTACCCGGAGCCGCCGCCGCCCGGCCTCGTGCCGTCGTGCGCCGAGGGCGGCGTCCTCGGCGTGCTGCCCGGCATCGTCGGCGCGATTCAGGCCAACGAGGCCGTCAAGCTCATCCTCGGCGGCGGCGAGCCGCTGATTAACCGCCTGCTCCTCTTCGACGCCTGGAAACTCCGCTTCCGGGAGCTGAAGCTGAGGAAGGACCCGGCGTGCCCCGTGTGCGGCGAGAACCCGACCGTGCGCGAGCTGATAGACTACGAGGAGTTCTGCGGGCTGCGGCCCGCCGCAGCGCAGAACACGCCAGAGACGGAGGGACAGATGGAAGAGATTACGGCGACCGAGCTGAAAGAGCGCCTCGACCGCGGCGACGACCTGCAACTCATAGACGTGCGCGAGCCCAACGAGTACGACATCGCGCGCATCCCCGGCGCGAAGCTCATCCCGCTCGGGCAGGTCGCCGAGCGCATGGGCGAGATCGAAGAGGGGCGCGAGACGGTCGTCCACTGCAAGGGCGGCGCCCGCAGCGCGCGCGCCATCGAGGCGCTCACGCGCTCGGGCTTCAAGGGCAGGCTCGTCAACCTCAGGGGCGGCATCACCGCCTGGTCGAACGACGTTGACCCGAGCGTCCCCAGGTACTAAATCCGAAGGGCGAAGGCGGAAGGCCGAAAGACGAAGGGAGGCCGCCCGGGGGGCCCCCTTCATCATTCATCCTTCCGCCTTCGCCCTTTCTGTTGGCGGCCGGCCTGTTGGCGGCCGGCCTGTTTACGACTGGCCGCCGCCTCCGCCGGAGGCGCCGCTGGCCTGCTGGCTGCCGAGGTGCGTGGCGAGCAACTGCTTCGCGCGGTCGCCGCGGCGCTGGTACTCGTCCTTGGCCTCGCGGAAGAAGGCCGCGAGTTCCTGGTTGCCCTCCTGCTCGGCGTCGGCGATGTAGAGCGCGGTGGTCTCGGCGCCCTGGAGCGCGTGGTAGATGACGCTCACGAGGTCGTACGTGATGTCACGGGTCCCTGTGTCGCCCTGGCTGTTGTCACTTCTTTGTGCTGACATACTTCACCCCTTATAAGTAGAATCATACGGACCGGGGGACTGTCGGGGAAACTTGTCGCCGACGATTGTAGGAACGTCGGCGGGCGAGGTCAAGGAGGTTCCGTACAATGAGGATAGAAGGGGTCAGACCCGAGGAGGCGGACGACTACGCCCGCCGAATCTTCAAGGCGCAGGCCGAGAAGTGGGGCGCGCCGCTCGCCAACCACCTCGTCTACGCGCGGCGGCCGACCATCTTCCGCGGCGCGCGCGCCATGTGGCAGGGGCTCGAAGGCTCGGGGCTCGTCGAGCCGCGGCTCGCGGCGCTCGTCAACCGGCGGGTGGCCGCGCTCAACGGCTGCGAGTTTTGACAGGACATCAACGCTGCGGTCGGCAGCGAGCTGGGACTGTCGGACGAGAAGATTCTGGCGCTGGCCGACTACGCGACCAGCCCGCTCTACACGGAGGCCGAGCGCGCCGCGCTCGCCTACGCCGACGCGATGACTGACACGGCGCGCGACGTGTCGGACGAGCTGTTCGCGCGGCTGCGCGGCTCCTACACGGACGACGAGATAGTCGAGCTGACCGAGATCGTCGCGTGGGAGAACGCTTCGAGCAAGTTCAACCGCGCGCTGCGCATCCCCTCGCAGGGACTCTGGAAGAGGAATCGAAAGGCGGACTAGAACCCCCATGGACGACTTGACGAAAGACGGCGCGGCCGGCGCGGCCGGCGACTTCCCGGCCACTGCGCGGACGACGCTCAGGCGGCTCCCCAGGCGCGGCTCGTTCGAGCGGCGGGCGGTCTACGAGATTCTTGACGAGGGCTTCGTCTGCCACGTCGGCTTCGTCGCCGACGGCCACCCCTTCGTCATCCCGACCGCCTACGGCCGGCTCGGCGACACGCTTTACCTGCACGGCGCGAAGGCCAGCCGGATGCTCAAGGCGCTGGCCGCCGGCGCGGACGTCTGCGTCACCGTGACGCTCGTGGACGGGCTGGTGCTGGCGCGCTCGGCCTTCCACCACTCCATCAACTACCGCTCGGCGGTCGTCTTCGGCCGCGCGCGCGCCGTCGCCGACGAGGCGGAGAAGAACGCCGCGCTCGAAGCCTTCACCGAGCACGTGATGCGCGGGCGCTGGGCCGAGGTGCGCTGGCCGACGCCCGAAGAGCTGGCGGCGACGGCCGTCCTCGCGCTCCCGCTCGAAGAGGCGTCGGCGAAGGTGCGCACGGGGCCGCCCGTGGACGACGAGGATGACTACGCGCTGCCGGTATGGGCGGGCGTCCTCCCGCTGCGCGTCGAGCCGGGCGCGCCCGAGCCCGACCCGCGGCTGCCCGAGGGCACGCCGCTCCCCGGCTACGTCGAGCGCTTCGACCTCGCGAAGCGGAACGCCGGCTGAGGCCCGCGCGGAACCCGCGTTGACAGCCGCTGCCCGCGCGTTCGAGATGCCCGCACGCGGGGCGGCGGCGTTGAAGTCGTGCGGTGCGAGGCAGGGCGGGGAACCGGAGGTGATGAGGAAGATGAAGATGAAGAGATTAGCGCCGGCGTTCGTCGCCGCGCTCCTCGTCGCGTCGGCCGCGGGCGCGCGCGTCGCGCCGCGGTCACAGGCGCAGTCACAATCACAGGCGCAGTCACAGCCACAGTCACAGGCGCAGCCACAGTCACGGCCGCCGACGAGCCTGCCGCCGCTCCCCGTGGGCGAGAAGGGCTTCCCGCGCGCGCTCGCGCCCGTGGTCGAGGCCGAGCACGCCTTCGCGCAGCTCTCGATTGAGCAGGGGATGAAGCCGGCCTTCCTGCGCTACGCCGCGCCCGACGGCGTCATCGTCAACCGCGGCGGCCCCGTCAACGCCATCGAGACGTGGGCGCGCCGCGACCCCGCGCCGCAGGGGCTGCTGACCTGGTGGCCCGTCTACGCCGACGTCTCAAGCGCGGGCGACATGGGCTGGACGACCGGCCCTTACGAGTTCCGCGAGAAGCCGACGGACGCCGGGCCGGCCGACACGGGCCACTTCTTCACCGTCTGGCGCCGACAGCGCGACGGCTCCTGGAAGTTCGTCCTCGACCTCGGCGTCCGTCACCCCGCGCCCCGTGTGACCGAGACGGCGCTGCAATACCCGGCGCGGCTCAGGAAGGGCGCGGCCGCCTCCGCGGACTTCGCGGACACGGCTGCCGCGCGCAAGTCTCTGCTGGAAGCCGAGCGCTCCTTCTCGGCCGACTCGTCTAAGAAGGGCGCGCGCGCGGCGCTGCTCGCCCGCGCCGACGAATCGCTGCGGATGTACAGGCAGGGCTCCTTGCCCGTCGTCGGCCGCGAGGCGGTCGCGCGGGCGCTCGAGGCCAACTCGGAGCTGGTCGCGTGGAACGCGCTGCACGGCGACGTGGCCGGCTCGGGTGATTTGGGCTACGCCTACGGGACGTACGAGGCGAGGGGCGCGGCCGCGGACGCGGGGCCGTCGGAGCGCGGCCACTACGCACGCGTCTGGCGGCGCGAAGGCGGCCGGTGGCGCGTCGTCTTCCAGGTCGCCAACCCCGTCCCGCCGCCGCAGTAAGTTGAAGGGTTAATGTACCGAGGGTGGGACTCGAACCCACACGGCCTTACGGCCAACGGATTTTAAGTCCGTTGCGTCTACCGATTTCGCCACCCCGGCGAGTTGGGTCGAAGATAGCACGGGGCGGCGCGGCGTTCAAAATTTGGGGGCGGCGGGCCGGGTCGTGTTAAGATGGCCGCAAAGATGTAACCCCACGGCGGAAGCGGCGGCCTATGACTGAAGAGAAAGAGATTTTCCACCGGCACATCCAGCGCGCCGGGCTCAAGCGGACGGCGCAGCGCGACACCATCCTCGACGTGTTCCTGCGCACGGAGAAGCACCTCTCCAGCGAAGACCTCTACCAGCTCGTCAAAGAAGAAGAGCCGAACGTCGGCCACACGACCGTCTACCGCACGCTCAAGCTGCTGGTCGAGGCCGGGCTCGCGCGCGAGGTGCGCTTCGGCGACGGCCGCACGCGCTACGAGCACAACTACAACCACCCGCACCACGACCACATGATCTGCACCGAGTGCGGCAAGACCATCGAGTTCTACTCGGCCGAGCTGGAGGCCATCCAGGACGCCATCGTCGCCAGGCACAAGTTCCGCCCGACCCAGCACAGCCTTCGCATCTTCGGCGTCTGCGCGCGGTGCCAGCGCGGCTCCGGCGTCAGCCCCGAAGAGTCCACCGCCGAGCCCCGCATCCGCTTCGCCTCGGCGCCGAACACACAGTAGACGGTTGACGGCGGGGCCCGGCGCAAGGGGCGACGGAGGCACGGCCGAAGAAAGTTTTCGCGCCGGCCGCCGCCTGTTGACTGCCGCCCGCCACGCCGCCGCCTGCTGCTTTTGCCTTTTAACTCCCCCGTGATGTAAGTTTCACCTGTCTTCCCTGAAAACATGATTCGGGTCTGAGCGCGAGGAGGCGTATGGCCGTCAACGTCGAGTGGAGAACCGATGGCGGTGGGCTGACGGGTTTGGTCGCGGAGGGGACTTTCCTGCTGGACGCGGCCCGGCGGATGGGCGTCGCCCTGCCCGCGGAGTGCGGCGGGCGCGGCGAGTGCGACACGTGCGCCGTCGTCGTCGAGGAGGGCGCCGCCCTGCTCTCGCCGCAGACCGCGTCGGAGGGCGAGCGCCTCGGCGAGGCGCGGCTGGCGGCGGGCGAGCGGCTCGCCTGCCAGACGTGGGTCGAGCGCGAGGGCTCGCTCGTGCTGCGCCCCGTCCCCGTCGCGCTGCGCGAGGAGACGACCGAGGAGACGGCGAAGGACTTCCGCGACGAGTTCCGCCGGCTGTCGCTGCGCAAGAAGCTCGCCACGCTCGCGGGGCTCGAAGCCGAGATGGCCTACGAGACGCTGGTGCGCGCCGTTGACCTCCCGTTCGAGATTTTCGGCAAGGGGCTCGACCTGCTCGGCGGGCGCGGCCGCCGTCTGTCGCAGGCGGAGCGCGAGCGGCGGCGCGCGGCCGCCGCGCCCAAGGCCCCGGCGACGCCCCCCGCCGCCGGCGGCGACCCGGGGGCGGGCGAGCCGCACGCCTGAGCCGCACGCCCGAGCCGGACGCCCGAGTCGAAGCCGCGCGCCCGCGCCGTTCCGCGCCCGCGCGCATGTCAGTATGAGCGCCAAGCCTTCCATCCTCGCCGCCGCCGCGCTACTCACCGCGGCGCTGCTCGCGCCGGCCGCGCCGCGCGCGCCGCAGCCGGGCCGGGGCGGCGCGACCCCCGCCCAGGCCCAAAGGCCGGGCGGCGCGACGCCCTTCAGCGGCGAGCGCGCCTACGAGCACGTCAAAAAACTGGTGGGCTTTGGCCCGCGCCCCGCCGGCTCGCGGGCGCTGGCCGCCGCGCGCGAATACATCGTCGCGCAACTCGGCGGGCGCGAGGCGCTGCGCGCGAGGGGTCGCGGGCGTTCGGCGCCGTCGCTCGAAGAGGACGAGTGGACGGCCGACACGCCGGCGGGCAAGGTGAAGATGGTCAACGTCGTCTACGAACTTCCGGGCGAGACGCGGGACGTCATCATCGTCGCCGGCCACTACGACACGAAGCGCTTCGGGGAGTTCGACTTCGTCGGCGCCAACGACGGCGGCTCCTCAGCGGGGGCGCTGCTGGAGGCGGCGCGCGCCGCGCGCGACTCGGGCGGGCGGAGGCGCTTCACCTACCGCTTCGTCTTCTTCGACGGCGAGGAGGCCGTCTGCCACGGGTGGGACGAGTGCGGCAAGCCCGGCGCGCCCGACAACACTTACGGCAGCCGCCGCTACGTCGCGCGCCTGCGCGCGAGCGACCAACTCGGGCGCGTCCGCGCGCTCGTGCTGCTCGACATGGTCGGCTACGAGCGGCTCGAACTCGGGCGCGACGAGATGAGCACGCCCTGGCTGCTCGACGTCATCTGGCGCGCGGCGAAAGACCTCGGCTACTCGCGCCAGTTCGTCGAGCGCCCCGAGGCGGTCGGCGGCGACGACCACGAGCCGTTCCTGCGCGCGGGCGTGCCGGCGGCCGACCTGATTCAGCTCGGCACGTACCCGCACTGGCACACGGCCGAAGACACGCTCGACAAGATAGCCCCGGCCAGCCTCAAGGCCGTCGGCGACGTCGTGCTCGCCAGCCTGCCGCGCATCGAGGAGAGGCTGCGCGCGGCGGCGGCGGACGGTAAAAGGGGAGGGCGCGGGCGG
>DASVUF010000199.1:0-41223 GCA_036387195.1 Pyrinomonadaceae bacterium
GCGCCGGCGCCGCCGGCGGCGACCGCGCGCGACGCCGCGGCGCAGCCGCAGCAGTCGCCGCCGCTGGCGCGCGTGGTCAACGTCGCCGCGGCCGGGCCGCCGCGCCCGGCGGAGCCGGCGAAGGACTACACGCGCGACGAGTCTTCCAAGAGCATCATCACCGAGACGGACGTGCGCGACCTGCCGGAGGGCGCGCGCCTGCGCGTCGCCGAGTCGGCGCGCCAGACGCCGCGCGCCGCCGACATCGTGCGCGAGCGGGGCATCGAGCTGGTCAGGCGCGTCCCACGGCGCGGCCCGCGCGCCGAGAAGATAGTCGCCGTCGGCTCCGACCACGGCGGGTTCCCGCTGAAGGAGGAGCTTAAAGTCTTCCTCGCCGAACTGGGGCACCGCGTGCGCGACTTCGGCACGGACTCGACCGAGGCGGTTGACTACCCCGACTTCGCGCACGCCGTCGCGCGCGCCGTCGCCGAGGGCGAGGCCGACGTAGGGATCGTCGTGGACGGCGCGGGCGTCGGCTCCGCGATGACGGCCAACAAGGTGCCGGGCGTGCGCGCCGCCGCCTGCTACTCGGTCAAGGTCGCCGTCAACTCGCGCGAGCACAACGACGCCAACGTCCTCACGCTCGGGAGCGGCGTCACCACCCCCGACGAGATGCGCGACATCGTCCGCGCCTGGCTCTCGACCGAGATTTCCGAAGACCGACACAGGCGCCGCGTCGCCAAGATAGACGCCGTCGAACGCCAGTACAGGAGCTAGAGTCTGAGTATGGCCTATTCACACAACGGGGACTTCGAGCGGCTGGTCGAGCAGATCACGGACGTGATCGTGGCGCGGCTGAACGGCGACGGCGGGGCGGGCGCCGACGACGGCGCGTGCGGGTGCGGGACCGCGTGCTTCAACCGCTGCCCGGAGCGGATGCGGAGGGTCGTGGACGCGGGCGCGGCGCGCATCGGCGTGGTGCTGGGCGACGCGGCGACGGCGCGCGACTGGGCCGGCCTCGTGGACCACACGCTGCTGAAGGCCGAGGCGAGCGAGGCCGACATCACGCGCCTGTGCGAGGAGGCCGCCGCGCACCGCTTCGCCAGCGTGTGCGTCAACCCGTCGTGGGTGAAGACGGCGGCCTGCGTGCTGCGCGGGTCGGGCGTGCCGGTCTGCACCGTGGTCGGCTTCCCGCTGGGCGCGACGCTGGCCGACGTGAAGGCTTACGAGACGCGGCGCGCCATCTACGACGGCGCGCGCGAGATAGACATGGTCATCAACATCGGCGCCCTGAAGAGCGGCGACGACTGCGCCGTCGAGTACGACGTGCGCGCCGTGGTCGAGGCGGCGCACGAGCACGGCGTGCTGGTCAAGACCATCATCGAGGCGGCGCTGCTCAACGACGACGAGAAGGTGCGCGCCTGCCTCGCCGCCAAGCGCGCCGGCGCCGACTTCGTCAAGACCTCGACCGGCTTCGCCAAGTCGGGCGCGACCGTGGCGGACGTGGCGCTGATGCGCCGCGCGGTCGGCCCCGACCTCGGCGTGAAGGCCGCGGGCGGGGTGCGCGGGATCGAGGACGCGCGCGCCATGGTCGAGGCCGGCGCCACGCGCATCGGCGCCTCGGTCGGCGTCAAAATCGCGCAGGAGGCCGCGGGCGTCAGGACGACCGCGACGGCCGCCGCCTACTGAAGCCTTGGGCCCTCGGACTTCAACGTTGAGAGGCGTCGCGGGCGCGCTCTGCGCGGCGGCGCTGCTCGCGTCGCCGGGCGCGCGGGAGCGTCGGTCGTCGGCGCGGGCGCAGGACGCGGCCGGCGGCGGGGCGGCGACGGTCGCGGTCACGCTCTCCGCCGTGGACAAAGAGGGGCGGCCCTTCGAGGGGCTGAGGCCCGAAGACCTGCGCGTGACGGCCGACGGCGCGGGGCAGAAGGTTCTCTCGCTCGCGCGACGGGCGGACGAGCCCCTGCGCGTCGTCGTGATGCTCGACGCGAGCGCGTCGCAGGAGCGCATCCTGCCGGCGGCGCGGCGCGAGGCGGCGGAGTTCCTCGCGGCGCTGCTGCGCGCGGGCCGGGACGACGCGGCGGTGGTCAGCTTCACGGATGTTGCGAGCGTCGTCGAGGGGCCGACCGACGACCTCGGGGCGCTGCGCCGCGCGGCACAGTCGGTCAGGTTCTTCCCGCCGCCCGGCTACGTCGCGGGCGGCGTCATCGTCGGCCCGCCGCCGAGGGGGCCGGCGCTCCCCGGCTCGACCGCCTTGTGGGACTCGCTGGCGTCCGTGTGCGACAAGCTGTTCGCGGGCGCGAAGGGCGGCGCGGGGCGGCGCATGATAGTGCTCGTCACGGACGGCGTGGACACGAGCAGCCGGGCGGGCGACGACAGGGCCGTCGAGCGGCTGCTGCGCGCGGGCGTCGCCGTCTACAGCGTCGGCCTGGGAGACGGCGAGCGCTTCGACGGCGTCGAGCGCGGCGCCCTGCGCAAGCTCTCGGAGCGGACGGGCGGGCGCGCGCTCTTCCCCCGAAACGAGGGCGGGCTGCCCGAGGCTTTCGCGCGGGTGCGGGGCGAGGCGCTCTCAACCTACGTCCTGAGGTTCGCGCCCGAAGGTTTGAAGCCCGGCGGCGGCCGCGCGCGCAGGCTGCGCGTCGAGGTCGTCAACCCCGAGCTGCGCAGGCTCGGCGTCGCGCTCGCGTACCCACAGAGCCTCTTCGACCCCGCGCCGCCCGCCGCCAGCCGCTAAGTCCCTCCGCGGCCGACAGGCCGCCGCCATCCCCCTTCAGCACGCCGGCCGCCGCGCGTCTCTGTTCCCGGCGCGCGTCGCAAGAAAAATGAGACACCCGCTTCTTGAAACGCGCAAGCTTTGCGTCTATGCTCGGGTCATTCAGTCTTCAAAAACATCATGGAAGGTGTGAGCGATGGCTCCGAAGAGGCCGAACATTCTGGCTGTGATTCTGGGCGGCGGCGCGGGCACGCGGCTGGCGCCGCTAACGCTTTTGCGCTCGAAGCCGGCGGTGCCGCTCGGCGGCAAGTACCGGCTCATAGACATCCCCATCTCGAACTGCATCAACTCGGACATCCTCAAGATTTTCGTGCTGACGCAGTACAACTCCGCGAGCCTGAACAAGCACATCGCGACGACCTACCGCTTCTCGCAGTTCTCCAACGGCTTCGTCGAGATACTGGCCGCCGAGCAGACGCCGCAGAACCCGCAGTGGTTCCAGGGGACGGCCGACGCCGTCCGGCAGGTGCTGCCGCACATCTCGGACTGGGGCGTTGACACGCTGCTGATTCTGTCGGGCGACCACCTCTACAGGATGGACTACCGCAAGTTCATCGCGCGCCACTTCGAGACAGAGGCCGACGTGACCATCTCGGTCGTCCCGTTCGTGCGCGAGCAGGCCGAGGACTTCGGCCTGATGAAGATGGAGCCGACGGGGCGCATCGTCGAGTTCCGCGAGAAGCCGAAGGGGCAGGCGCTCGAAGAGATGAGGGTGGACACGACGCCCTTCGGCCTCTCGGCCGAGGAGGCGGCGCGCCGCCCCTTCCTCGCCTCGATGGGCATCTACGTCTTCAAGTTCGACTGGCTGGTCGAGCTGCTGGCGCGCGACCCGACGTGGAACGACTTCGGCAAGCAGGTCATCCCGGCCGCCATCGAGAGCGGGAACGTCCAGGGGTACCTCTACGACGACTACTGGGAGGACATCGGGACCATCGCCGCCTTCCACCAGGCCAACCTCGACCTGACGGCCGTGGTGCCCAAGTTCAACCTCTTCGACACGGACGCGCCGGTCTACACGCGCGCGCGCTACCTGCCGCCGTCGAAGGTCAACAACTGCCACATCAACAGCTCCATCGTCTCGGAGGGCTGCATCATCACGCGCGCCGTCATCAACCGCTCGCTCATCGGCGTGCGCACGCGCATAGACTTCGGCGCGCACATCGAGGACACCTACGTCATGGGGGCGGACTACTACCAGTCCATCGAGGAGATGGAGGCGGACGCGCGCCGCGGCGTCCCGCGCATCGGCATCGGCGAGGGCTCGGTCATCCGCAACGCCATCGTGGACAAGAACGCGCGCATCGGCGCTGGCGTCCGGCTGCTCAACGAGCGGCGCCTCTCCGACGCCACGGCCGACGACGGCAGCTGGTTCATCCGCGACGGCATCATCATCGTCCCCAAGAACGGCGTCGTCCGCGACGGGACCGTGGTGTGAAGCGTCGAGGACTGAGTTGAAGGAAGAAGCGCTGAGCGCCGAGTGCTCAGGACTGAGTTGAAGAAGAGCCGCGGGGCGCGCGCCAACGAAGAGGCCGGAGAGTTAAGCGAACTCTCCGGCCTTCTCGTTTGAACAGGCGACCTGGTTGTTTCCTTAACTCAGCACTCGGCCCTCAATACCTCAGGCCGTCGTCGTCGAACTGGCGGGGGCGTAGTTCGGGGCGCTGGCGGCGCGTGGAGGGGCCGTCCTGCGCGGTGGCGCCGGCGGGCGCGGCGGAGCCGTCGGGGCGGTAGACGTAGCTGTCGCGCGCGCGGACGACGAGGTTCGGGCGGCGTACGCGCACCCTGATCTGGCGGCGCTCCTCCGCGTGCGACTGGCGCGAAGGGTAGTAGCCGAGGCTGTACTGGCGGCGCAGCTCCTCGGCGATGTTGGTGAACGCCTGTTCGAGGTTGCGCAGGTCGTCGGCGTCGTGGTGTCGGCCGCCGGTGTCGGCCGCGAGCCGGCGCAGGTATTCGCCGCCGCGCTCGTAGTCGCCGCGCGACGTGCCCACGCCGCCGCCGCCGCCGCCGCCCCTGCCGCCGCCTCCTCCGCCCCTGCCGATGGTCACGCCGCCGCCGAGGATGATGCCGCCCAGAATGTCGCCCCAGCCCGGATTCCTCGTCCGTCCGCCCCGCGGGTTGCGGTTAGGCCCGGGCCAGCGCCCGCCGCCGCCGCCAACGCCGCCGGCGGCCGCGGCGTCGTAGGTGTCGTACTGGACGGGGTAGATCATCGCGTCCAGCTCGACCGCCTCTTCGAGCGTGCTCTGGTAGCTGGCGTCGCGGCTCGACGTGTCAACGCCGTCGGTGAAGAGGACGATGGCCTTGCGCCCCTCGACGCGGCTGAGCTGCTGGCGGATGACGAGGTCTACGGCGTCGTAGAGCCGTGTGGCCGTGCCCGGCTGCGTGCGGCGGATGGCGGCGCGCAGGGCGTTGCGGTCGTTGGTCGCCTCGGAGAGGACTCTCACCTT
The DNA here is from genome assembly GCA_036387195.1 of Pyrinomonadaceae bacterium. Classification (GTDB taxonomy): domain Bacteria; phylum Acidobacteriota; class Blastocatellia; order Pyrinomonadales; family Pyrinomonadaceae; genus QHXN01. The sequence continues at coordinate 5,191 of DASVUF010000199.1, forward strand.
GTCGTCGAACGAGACGACGATGACGCGGTCGGCCGGGCGCAACTGGTCGAGGAAGGCCATGGCCGCGTCCTGTATGTCTTCGAGCCTGAAGCGGGTCGAGCCCGAGGTGTCAATGACGAGCGCGACGGTGAAGGGCTGCTCGACGGGCGCGAAGTAGGCGACCTGCTGCTCCGCGCCGTCCTCGAAGATGCGGAAGTCCTCCTTGCCCAGCCCGCCGATGAAACGGCCGTCGCGGTCGAGCACCGAGACGGGGACGGTGACGAGCGCCGCGTTGACGCGCACCACCTCGTCCTCGCCCACCTCCTCGGCCACCTCGGCCGACGAAGTCCGCGCGCCCGCGGGGGGCTGACCGGACGGCGCGGGCGCGGGGCGCTCCATCTGCGGCGCGCGCCTGACGGGCGTCGGGGCGGGCGCGGCGGGCGGCTGCGGCGACGATTGCCCTGCGCGGCGCGGACGGTTCTGCGCCCCGGCCGGCGCGGCCGCGAAACCGGCGAGCAGGACGAGCGTCAGCGACAGGCTTGCGAGTTTTTTCATGGGCGTCTCCCTCCGTGCGGCGCTGGGTCGCGCCGCAGGGTTGGACGTGACTTCCGGGCGCGCGGATGCCCGGAATTTTTGGTAGGCGGGAGGCCGAATTTTTGGTAGGCGGGAGGCGGAAGGGCCGGGGATGAAGGATAAGGGATGAAGGATGAGGGATGAAGGATGAAGGAGGCGCCGACCGCGCTCCCTTCATCCCTCATCCTTTCCGCCCCCGGCCCATCACCTCACGGCGCTCTCGACGGCGTTGAAGATGAGCGGGAAGGAGCCCCAGGTCTGGCCGCGGTGCTGCGGGCGGAAGCCGAAGAGGACGACGCGGCCGCGGCCGAGCGTGGCCTCGACGAGCGCGGCGCGCCCCGCCAGCCTTTCGGCGCCGAGGAGCCAGCCCGAGCGGAGCACCTCCTCCTTGCGCGCGGCGTAGCGCGCCACGACGCGCGCCCGCGCCGGGTCGGTCACGTCGAAGGCGGCGCTGTTGACGAAGTAGACGTCCGCCTGCGGCGCGAAGCCGCGCGCCAGCGGGTGCGCCGTCTCGACCTCGACGCGCAGCACCGAGCCGGGGCAGTAGAACTCGGACGGGCGCACGCCGTCGAGCACGTTGCGCACAGGCAGGTCGAAGCTCTTGATGGCGAAGTCGGTCGAGTCGTCCCAGCAGACGAGCGTGCCGCCCTCCTCGACGAAGCGGCGCAGGTTCGCCACGCCCGCCTCCGTGACGCCGCCCGTGAACTCGGCCGGCGCCGTCTCCTTCGCGCGCCCCTCGACTATCTCGCGCAGCCGCATCGAGGGCAGGACGATGACGTCGTACTTCGAGCGCAGGCCGCCGGCCCTCACCTCGGCGTCGCGCAGGCTGGCGTAGGGGACGTTGAAGGTGTCGAAGAGCCAGCGCGTCCAGCCCTCGTCCATCGAGCCCGTCCAACTCCTGTAGAGCGCGAGGCGGACGGCGCGGCGGAGCGGGTTCTGCACCGGCGAAACGTATTTGACGGACGCGGCCCCGCGCGCCCCGCCCGCCCGCCCGCCCGCGGTCGCGCGGGTGACGAGGCCGAGGTCGCGCCGGACTTCGACCTCGCCCCCGACGGGCGTCAGGCGCCGGCGGCCTTCGGGCTCGCGGATGGCGCGGACGGGGTACGCCTCGACGCCCATCTGCATCGGCAGCGTCCAGCCGGCCACGTCGTACGGGCGCTCGGGCGCGCCGCCCGACAGCCGGTCGGGGTACACCTGCCGCTCGAAGAGCGCCTGCACGTTGGCGCGGTAGGGCTGGCGCAGGAAGACGAGGTAGCTGCCGAGCGGCCACTCGTGCGGCGGCTCGCGCGCGTCGTTGTAGACCGCGCCGCGCCCCCCCGCCGGAGGCGTCGCCAGCGTCAGGTGCAGCTCGGCGTCCATCCTCTGAACCTCGACGCCCTGCTCGACGAGCAGCGTGACGAGCTTGGCGACGGCCTCGTCCCGCCCCTGCCCCGCGGGGATGACGTAGGCGAGCACGCCCTCGCCCTCGCCGCCGCCGCGCGGCCATTCGAGCGCGCGACGCCCGAGCTCGTAGAAGTTGCGCAGGTACCGCTCGCGGTGCCGGGCCGCCATCGAGAGCACGGCGCGCGAGGCCACCATTTCGAGCCCCATGATGTCGCGCGCGCGCCACTCGCCCCCCGGCCAGGGGTTCGGGAAGTTGGTCGTCGGCCCGTCGGGCAGCGCGGTCGGCATGCCGCGCGAGGAGGCGCGGCGCAACTGCTCGGGCGTGACGCGCGCGGGCGTCATCAGGCGGGCGCTGGCCGCCTCGGTCAGGATGCCGATGGAGTTGTGGTAGTAGGGCGCGGTGCGGAAGCCGCCGTGCCACCAGGTGTCGTACATCGCGTTGGTGATGACGCCGCGGAAGCCCGCGGCCTCGGCGTCGGCGGCTATCTTGTGGCCGACGAGCCCCACCTCGCGCAGGAGCAGCGGCGCGATGTGCGGGTTGGGCGGGTCGTAGAAGGGCGGGACGAAGAAGCGCGAGCCGTTGGCGCCCTGCTGGTGCACGTCGTAGACGAGCTGCGGGAACCACTCCTTCCAGAGCAGGCGCGTGACGGCGCGCGTCTCCGCGAGGTTGAGCATGAACCAGTCGCGGTTGTCGTCGTGGCCGGCGTAGTGGTGGTACAGCTCGGGCGGCTCCGTCCCCTCCCACGGCTTGCCGAGCGAGCGGCGGTACCAGTCGGCGACGATGTCTATGCCGTCGGGGTTGGGCGAGGGGATGAGGATGAGGATGGTGTTGTCGAGAATCTCGCGCGTCTCGGCGTCGCGCGCCGCGGCCAGCTCGTAGGCGAGCTGCATGGACATCTGCGAGGCGACTATCTCGGTCGAGTGGATGGAGCAGGAGACGACGACGACCGTCTTGCCTTCGCGTATCAGGCGGTCGCGCTCGGCGTCGGAGGCGACGAGGCGCGGGTCGGCGAGCCGGCGCTGGATTTCACGATACCTGTCGAGTTCGCGTATATTCTCGGCAGCGCTGACGAAGGCGACGAAGAGGGGCCGGCCCTGCGTCGTCTCGCCTATCTGGCGGACGGCGACGCGGTCGCTCGCGCGGTCGAGCCGCGAGAAGTAGTCGCGGATTTGGCCCCAGTCGGCTATCGTCCGGTCGTCGCCCGGCGCGAAGCCGAGCGCCTCGCGCGGCGAGGGCAGGCGCGGCGTCGCCTGCTGCGCCGCGGCGGCGGTGGGCGCCCCCGAGGGGTCGTACGACGGCGGCGGGGCGGCGGGGCGGCGCGGGCGGCGAGGCGCCTGGGCGCGGGCGGCGCCGGCCGTCAGGCAGCAGGCGGCGAGGGCGGCGGCGAGCAGCAGCGACGCGTGGCGGCGAAGGTACGCTTGATGCATCCTGAAAGTCTTCCGACTGAGATTGAAGGTCAAGAGCGCGGCGGGAGCCTGTCGCGCGCCGAGTCTAGCACAGCGCCGCGGGCCACGCTCGCCGGGAGGCTCTGGTACTGGTGGTCGCTCTTCGTGGCGGCGATGCTGCTGCTCGTCATCGGCCCGCCGGCCATCACGGCGGCGGTCATCGCAAAGCGCCCCTACTGGCTCTACCCGTTCGCGCTCTTCGGCGCGCGCAACTGGCTGCGGCTGAGCGGCGCGCGCGTGCGCGTGCGCGGGCTGGAGCGCCTCGACCCGGGCCAGCCCTACGTCTTCATCGCCAACCACCGCTCGTTCCTCGACACGGCGGCGCTCTTCTACCACCTGCGGCGCCGCATCGGCATCCTCGCCAAGAAGGAGCTGCTGAAGGTGCCGATCATGGGTTACGGGATGGGCTTCGTCAACATTATGGCCATTGACCGCACGGACCGCGAGAGCGCGCTGCGCACGACGAAGGCGGCGACCGACCGCCTGCGCGCGGGCGTCTCGTTCGGCGTCTTCGCCGAGGGGACGCGCGCGCGCCCCGGCGAGCTGCTCCCCTTCAAGAAGGGCGGCTTCTACATGGCGGTCGAGGCGGGCGTGCCCGTCGTGCCCGTCGCCTTCAAGCGCACCGACGAGCTGATGGGCAAGGGGACGGGCGTCGCGCGCCCCGGCGCGTTCGAGATGGTCGTCCTCGCGCCGATACCGACCGAGGGGCTGGGCGACGCCGACGTCAAGCGGCTCACAGAGCAGACGCGCGCCGCCATCGCCGAGGAGCTGGGGCGCGTGTAGGCGGGAGGGTTAAAGCCGGTCCGGAAAATGAGAAGGCGGCGCGAACTCTCCCGGGTTCGCGCCGCCTTCTCTTATCCGAAACGGGGAAGCCTTTACGGCTTCGGCTTCCGCGCCGGGGGCGTGGGCTCGGGCTTGGCGGCGGGCTTCTCCTCGTCAACGTCGCCCTGGTCAATGACCGTGGCGCGGCCGCGCAGGCGCTCGAAGTCGGTGAACTTGATGCGCATGCGCAGGTGGACTATCTGCCCCGTCTTGAAGGTCAACTGGTCGTCGGCGTAGGTGTAGGTCGGGAACCAGTACTTGCCGTCAATCTGCTCGCGGTACGTCTCGAACGTGGGGAAGCGCTGCTCGAACTCGGGCACGCCCTTGCCGCGCGCCTTGACTATCTGCAAGTCCTGGTCGTCCACCCAGATGCGCCCCTGGAAGTAGCGCTCGGGCGTCTTCAGCTTCTTGAGCGCGGCGAGGCGGCGCTGGTCGGCGAGGATTTTCGGCGTCACGTCGAAGACGTAGGTGTCCACCTCGTCAATCTTCTCCTTGCCGACGTAGGAGAAGTCGTACTCGTTTATCTTCGACGCTTCGAGCGCGAACGACTGGACGCCGCCGAGGTCTTCGAGGTCTTCGGCCGTGATGGTGATTTCCGACATCGTCGGGACGGGGAACTTCAGAATCTTCTCGTAGCGGTTGCCGCTGTCGTCGAAGACGAAGCTCGAGACGCGGTGGTACTCGCCCGAAATCTGCCCGCCGAAGGCGATGGTCTGGATGACGGCGTCGCGTCGAAAGCCGTACTCGTTGAGCGCCTTGCGGAACTCCGTCTCCTTCTGTGTGAAGGAGCGGATGATGCGCTCGACGTCGGCGGGCGCGCCCGAGCGGTTGACGACCGACGGCGCGGCCGACGCCGGGGAGGAGGCCGCCTGCGCCTGCGCGGAGGCCGCGGCCGGGCAGAGCGCCGCCGCCGCCATGAACGACAAAAGAACTCTCTTCATAACTCTTCTTCTGAACGCCTTGGAGGATTGAGGCGCGCCGCGCCTCGGAGTAAAGGGGCCCGCGTGTCAGGGGATAGTCCCGCCGAGCACCCCTTTCGATGCGCCCCCCCGGCCGGAAGTTGCAGGCCCGGGGGCCGGGTTCGAGTGGGCGGCCTCCTCGACGTCGGGGAGGCCGTCCCTCCGGCCCCGGGGCCGCAAATTTTCGCCGCCGGGACGGACTTAAGCGACGAACTCGGCCTCGACCCGGCGTGGGATGACGCCGCGCTCGAAGCCCTCGTCGAGCAGGAGCTGGACGGCGCGGCGGCCGCGCTCGGTGTAGTCGAGTGTGAGCTGGTTGACCCACATGCCGACGAAGCGGTCGGCCAGCTCGGTGTCCATGTCGCGCGCGAACTGCATGGCGTAGGCCAGCGCGTCGCGGCGGTTGTCGAGCGAGAACTGGATGGACTGGCGCAGGTAGCCGGAGACGCGCCGGATGGTCTCGTCGCCCAGGTCGCGCCGGACGACGTTGCCGCCCATCGGGAGCGGCAGGTCGTGCCGCGCCTTCCACCACTCGCCGAGGTCCACGACCTTCTGGAGCCCGAGCCGGTGGTAGAAGAGCTGCCCCTCGTGGATGAGCAGGCCGGCGTCGGCCTCGCCCGCACGCACGGCGTCAATGATTTTGTCGAAGGGGACGACCGTGTATTCGAACTCCGGCTCGAGTATGCGCAGCGCGAGGAAGGCGCTGGTCATCGTGCCGGGGACGGCCACCTTCAGCCGCCTGAGGTCCTCGACCTTGTAGGGCTCGCGCGCGACGACGATGGGGCCGTAGCCTTCGCCGATGGACGCGCCGTGCGGGAGCAGCGCGTACTTGTCCGAGACGTAGGCGTAGGCGTGGAAGCTGACGGCCGTCACGTCGTAGACGCCGCGCGTCGCCTTCTCGTTCAGGGTCTGGATGTCCTCCAGCGTGTGCTCGAAGCGCAGGTCGCCGGTGTCTATCTTGTTGGTCGCCAGCCCGTAGAACATGAAGGCGTCGTCCGAGTCGGGCGAGTGCGCGACGGTGATGGTGCGTGTCTCTGTGGCTGTGGTCATGATGTCGAATTTTCAGTCCCGGTTCTCGGCGCCGCCCGCGGGCTCGTCCGCCAGCGGCACGCGGCGCTCCTCGGCCTTGCGCAGCAGGCGGAAGCGCACGCCGTCGAAGAGGTAGTAGAAGGCCGTGTAGCCGCCGCGGCCGTCGTAGTGGTCGCGCGTGAGGACGAGCAGGCGGCTGTCGAGGCGGAACCAGCGCGAGCGCGCCGCCTCGTCCTCCATGTCGGGGATGTCCGCGTAGTCCAGCGGCGGGAAGTGGACGCGCCCCGTCACGGCGTCCACCACGCCCATCTGCGCGCACCCCGTCCCGCAGCCCCAGACGACGACCGTGTAGCGGCCGGCGAAGTTCGGCCCGCCGCGCGCGCCCTCGCCGAGCCGCGTGCGGAACATGCGCGCGCGCCGGCTGTCGAGCCGGACGGGCGCGACCGGCCCTCTGTAGACCTCGCGGACGGGGTAGTCCTCGAAACGCGGCGCGGGCCTCCGCGGCCGGCGCGCGCCCTGCGGCGGCTGCGCGGCCGCCGTGGCGCAGGCGCAGAAGAAGAGGAGGAGGAACGCGGCCGCCCTGCTCAGGCTCAAAGTCTTCATGTCGTGTTCGAGAGGCGCTCGCGCTCGCCGGGCCAGCGCGCGTACTCTTCGCGGCCGGCGAGCCTTTCGGGCGAGACGTTCGAGCGCGCGGCGGGCCAGCCCAGCAGCGCCAGCAGCATCCGCTCGGCCGTCCAGCGCAGGTGCGCCGTCGCGCACGCGAGCGCGCCGCCCGGCTCTTCCGGGAGCGGGTCGCCGTGGACGAGCCTGTGTCGAATCTCCAGCAGCGGCCAGCCGTCGAGCGGCCCCACGAGCGGCCAAAGGTCTGACAGCCCGACGCCCGTCCGCCCGCAGAATTTTTCAAAGACGCGCGCGAAGGGCAGCCGGTTCAGCTCGCGCGTCTTCTCGTAGAGGAGCGCCCGCCGCCCCGCGTCGCCCGCGAGCGACGGGTGTCGTCTGAGCCAGTCCTTCAGCTCGCTCTCCAGCAGCGCGAACTCCTCGCGCGGGATAATCTTGTACTCGTCGTCGCCGCGCGCCGACGTGAGCGCCGTCTCGAGCGCGGAGAAGAGGACGAGGAACGAGCGCTCGAACGCCTCGCCGGGGACGGGCGTCATCAGCCCGAGCGCGCGGCGCAGCACGTCGCCGCGGCCCGAGGCGGCCAGCGCGTCGGCCGCGGCGCGCGCGAACTCGCCGAGGTCGTCCGGCTCGACCAGCGGGTCGGGCGCGTCCCCCGCCGAGCCTTCCGCCCCGTCCTCGTCGGACTCGTCGGCGCCGGCCCGCCGCCGCGAAGCGAAGGAGAGAATCAGGGCCAGGTCGTCCGCCCAGGACCGCCCCGCCGCTGTGTTCGCCTGTGTCATGACCTGGTGACCGGCGCGGCTCAGGCTACGGCCGGCTCGCGCTCGACGGGGCGGTAGAGCGTGTCGCGCTCGACCGGGTGGAGGCCGGCGTCCTCGATGAGCGCGACGATCTCCTGCTTCGACATCCTGACCTCGCCGTTCGACTCGACCGAGTAGCTCTCCGACAGCTCGCCGCCCTCGGTGATGGTGCCGTCGAGGTCGTTGGCGCCGTAGTGCAGCGCGACCTGCGCGAGCCGCTTGCCCAGCATCACCCAGTAGGACTTGATGTGCGGGAAGTTGTCGAGCATCAGGCGCGAGACGGCCATCGTCTTCAGGGAGTCCACGCCCGACGGCCCCGGCAGGTGCGCCAGTTGCGAGCCCGGCGGGTAGAAGGCCAGGGGGATGAAGCACTGGAAGCCGCCCGACTTGTCCTGCTGCTCGCGCAGGCGGACGAGGTGGTCTACGCGGTCTTCCAACGACTCGATGTGGCCGTAGAGCATCGTCGCGTTGGTCTTCAGCCCCGCCGCGTGCACCTTGCCCGAGAGGTCGAGCCAGCGCTGCGCGTCGGTCTTGTGCGCGCAGATCATCGAGCGCGTCGGCTCGCGGAAAATCTCCGCGCCGCCGCCCGGGCACGAGTCCATCCCGGCCTCCATGAGCTTCGAGATGACCTCCTCGTCGCTCATCTTGTAGAAGCGCGCGAAGTGGTCAAGCTCGACCATCGTCCACGCCTTCAGGTGGAGCTGCGGGTACTTCGCCTTGAGCGACGAGAGCAGGTCTGTGAAGTACGAAAACGGCAGCTTGGTGTTGAGGCCCCCGACGATGTGCAGCTCGGTCGCGCCCTCGCGCACGGCCTCGCCGGCCAGCGCCAGTGAGTCCTGGATGTTGTGCGTGTAGGCGTCGGGCTGGCGCGGCGTGCGGAAGAAGCCGCAGAACTTGCAGTCGGCGTAGCAGATGTTGGTCGGGTTGAAGTGGCGGTTGACGTTGTAGTACGTCACGCGCCCGTGGAGGCGTCGGCGCACGGAGTCGGCCAGCCGCCCGAGCGCCGGCACGTCCTCGGTGGCGAACAGCGCCAGCCCGTCCTCGAAGCTGAGCCGCTCGCCGGCCTCGACCTTCCCGGCCAGTTCGTTGAGCTTGGGGTCGTGTGAAAATTCCATAGTCTTAAAGTCTGTTCATTAACGCCGCGCCGCCGAACGTGGCGAGCAGGATGACGCTGACGAAGGCGTTCGTCGTGAAGAACGCCGCGTTCAGGCGGCTCAGGTCGTCGGCGCGCACGAGCGAGTGCTGGTAGACCAGCAGCGCGCCCGTCGCGGCGACGCCCGCCAGCGCCAGCGCGCCCAGGCCGGTCAGAAAGTATAACCCAAGGAGCGCCGCGAACGCCCCCGCGTGCAGCAGGCGCGCGACCCACAGGGCGCACCCCACGCCCACCCGCGCAGGTATCGAGCGCAGTCCCGCCCGCCGGTCGAAGTCGTAGTCCTGGCAGGCGTAGAGCACGTCGAACCCGGCCGTCCACAGGAGCACCACGAGCGACAGCAGGAAGGGCGCGGCCGAGCCGAACTCGCCCCGCACCGCGACCCACGCGCCCGCCGGCGCGATGCACAGGCACCAGCCGAGCACGACGTGCGAGAGCGACGTGAACCGCTTCGCGTACGAGTAGAGCAGCACCGAGCCGAGCGCCACCGGCGAGAGCAGCAGCGTCAGCCGGTTGAGCATCGCCGAGGCGACGAAGAAGAGCGCCGCCGAGGCGAGCGTGAACGCCCAGACGAACGAGACCGAGAGGCGCCCCGCCGGGATGGCGCGCCCGGCCGTGCGCGGGTTGGCCGCGTCGTACTCGCGGTCGGCGATGCGGTTGAACGCCATCGCCGCCGAGCGGGCGCCGACCATCGCCGCCGTAATCCAGAGCGCCTGCCAGGCGGTCGGCAGCCCCCACGGCGTCATCCCCCGCGCCGCCAGCAGCGCCCCGAGGAACGCGAAGGGCAGCGCGAACAGCGTGTGCTCGATCTTAATCATTTCGAGCGTCGTGCGGATGTTGGCGGCGGTGGTCATCTCGGTCTGAAGGGTAGGCAAAACGCGGGCCGGTCGGAGTAAGATTCCGTCTCCGCGAAGGGGCTCGTTTCCGCGTCAATCCCGAGCGTCCGCGCCGCCGGCGGTGGCAAAATGCCAATTGGCGTCGGCGCGCGTGGCTTTACGCCAAACGGCCGGCGGCGGGGGCGAGGATGAAGGCGAGGCTTCCCGCCCTTCCTTCACCGTGCGGCCCCCGCGCCTTCGTCCTTCCGCTCAGCGCGGCTGCCAGTAGTCGGGCGACTCCTGCATGGAGGGGTCGGGGCGCTCCATCCAGCGCTCGGGGCGGTGCAGCTCGATGAAGCCGAACTGCCTGTAGAGGCCGTGCGCGTCCTTCGTCGCCAGCACCCAGCGGCGGAAGCCCTGCAACTCCGGGTGGCCGAGGATGACCTCCATCAGCCACTTCGACAGCCCGCGCCCGCGGTGCTCACTGAGGACGAAGACGTCGGCCAGCCACGCGAAGGTCGCGTAGTCGGTCACGACGCGCGCGAACCCGACCTGCTCGGCGCCGCGGTAGAGGCCGAACGGGAGCGAGTGCTCGACCGCCCTCCGCACAACCTCCGGCGACCGCCCCTGCCCCCAGTAACTCTCCTCGCTGATGAAGCGGTGGATGACGCCCAAATCCAGACGCCCCCGCTCCGTGCTGACGGTGTACTCGCCTTTGTGCCACTCCATAACTTCAGAGCGCCGAGGGCTGGGCGCCGGGCGCCGAGTGTTGAGAGGCGTCCTGCCTTCACCCGGCGCTCAGTCCTCAGTCCTCAGCTCTTCCTCTCCTTTCCAACGCGTGCCGGTCGGGTGCGGGACGCCGAACTGGTCTAGGACGCGGAAGACGAGGTGGTCTACGAGCTGCTCGATGGTCTGCGGGCGGTGGTAGAAGCCGGGGCTGGCGGGGAAGACGCGCGCTCCGGCGTGCGCCAGCCGGAGCATGTTCTCGATGTGGATGGTGTTGTAGGGCGTCTCGCGCACGACGAGGACGAGCCGCCGCCCCTCCTTCAGGGTCACGTCGGCCGCGCGGTGGATGAGGTTCGTCCCCGCGCCCGACGCTATGGCCCCGAGCGTCCCCATCGAGCACGGCGCGATGACCATGCCCGCCTGCGGGTGCGACCCCGAGGAGGGCTTCGCCGCCATGTTGTCGAGCCTGTGAAACTGTATCAGCCTGGAGTCTTCGGCGAGCCCCGCCCACCTGTTGACCGAGCGCGCGTCGCCCGGCTCGATGCGCGCCCCCGTCTCGACGCGCGCCACGACGAGCGCCGACGAAGACATGATGAGGTTGACGCGCTCGACCGCGCCGCTCGCCGCCATGTAGTGGAGCGCGCGCTGCGCGTAGATGGAGCCAGAGGCCCCCGTGACCCCGACCGTCAGTTCCATTCTCGTCTTCACGTGCGACGGGTGACGGGTTCCGGCGACCCGCGCCGCCCTCGCCCGCCACCCGCCTCTGACCTGTTACGTCCCGACGAATCTTAAGGCGCGCGCCCCCGGCGCGCAAGCCGCGCGTGCTTCGGGCCGCCGGGGCGTTGGTGCTAGACTCTGGCCGGAGGCCGCCGGGACGGGCGGCGGCCGCTCATCAACCGATGGACTTAAAGGAACTGGAGAGGCTTTTGCGCGCCTTCAAGGCGGGCGAGTTGGACGAGGCCGAGGCGGCGCGGCGCGTCTCGAACCTGCACTTCGAGGACCTGGGGCACGCGCGCGTGGACCACGCGCGTGCGTCGCGGCAGGGCTTCCCCGAGGTCGTCTTCGGGGCGGGGAAGACGCGCGCGCAGGTCGTCGAAATCGTCGAGGCCATCGCGCGCCGCTCGCCCAACCTGCTGGTGACGCGCACCGACGAGGGCACGTTCGGCGAAGTCCGCAACGTCTGCACGGAGGCCGAGTGGCACCCGTCGGCGCGGCTCATCCGCGTCGTGCGCGACCGGGCGGAGCGCGGCGCCGGGACCGTGATGGTCGTCACCGCCGGCACCTCCGACATCCCCGTCGCCGAGGAGGCCGCGCTCACGGCCGAGGCGATGGGCAACCGCGTCGAAAGAATCTGGGACGCGGGCGTCGCCGGCATCCACCGCATCATGGCCGAGCGCGAGCGCCTGCGCGCGGCGCGCGTCCTCGTCGTCGCCGCCGGGATGGAGGGCGCGCTCCCCTCGGTCGTCGGCGGGCTGGTCAGCGTGCCCGTCATCGCCGTCCCGACGAGCGTCGGCTACGGCGCGAGCTTCGGCGGCGCGGCCGCCCTGCTCGGCATGCTCAACTCCTGCTCCTCGAACGTCACGGTCGTCAACATTGACAACGGCTTCGGCGCCGGCTTCGTCGCCGGCCTCATCAACCGGAAAAGGGAAAGCGACGAGGGCTGAGCGCCGAGGGCCGGGTCGGGTCGAAGGAGGAGAAGGCGTATCCCCACAGCGAAGGCTTGCAGGTTTCGACCCAGCGCACGGCCCACAGTCCTCGTCGCCCTCCTCGTCGCGTTGGCGACGGCGGGCCCGGGTTGCGGCGCGCGGCGGACGCCGAACCTGGGGCGCATCTTCGCGGGCGCGCGCCAGACGCGGGGCAAGCGCCCGGTCATCGTCATCCCCGGCATACTCGGCTCGAGCATCGTCAACCGCCGGACGGGCGAGGTGGTCTGGCCCTCCGCCTTCCGCTCGGACGTGGACGGCCTCTCGCTGCCGACGACGCCCGACCTCGCCGCCAACCGCGACGAGCTTGAGGCCGCCCGCATCGTCGAGGCCGCGCGGCTGGCGAAGCTCGCGCCCGAGGTCTACGTCTACCACCACCTGCTGCGCGCGCTCACGGACTTCGGCGGCTACCGCGAGGGCGACTGGGAGCGCCCGCCCGCGGGCGGCGACCAGGACACCTTCTACGTCTTCGCGTACGACTGGCGGCGCGACAACGTCGAGTCCGCGCGCCTGCTCGCCCGGCGGGTCGAGGCTTTGAAGCAGAAGCTCGGCCGCCCCGACCTGCGCTTCAACGTCGTCGCGCACTCGATGGGCGGGCTCGTCGCGCGCTACGCGGCGATGTACGGCGACCGCGACCTCCCGCCCGACGGCTCGGAGCCGCGCCCCGACTGGGCCGGCGCGAACTTCACCGCCAAGATTTTCATGTTCGGCACGCCCAACGGCGGCTCGATGGAGGCGCTGTCCGTGCTGCTCGAAGGCTACTCGGTGACCGAGGGGCTGCGCCGCCGCGTCCACCTCCTCAACAAGCTCTCGCGCGAGGACGTGATGACCGCGCCCTCCATCTATCAACTGCTCCCGCACCGCGGGCAGGCGCGCTTCCTCGACGAGAGCCTGCGCCCCCTTGACGTTGACCTCTACGACCCCGAGACGTGGCGGCGCTACCGCTGGTCGGCGGCCAACGAGCCCGAGTTCCGCGAGGCTTACGCGCGCGGCGTCGTGCGCGGCCAGGAGTCGCCGAGGGGGCACGGCACGCTCGCAGACCTCGACGCCTACTTCGAGGCCGTGCTCGCCCGCGCGCGCGGCTTCCACGAGGCGCTCGACGCGCCGGCCGTCGCCCCGAACGACGCGGCGGCCGGGACGCAGTCGGCGGCGGAGGCGCCCGTCAAACTCTTCGCCTTCGGCGGCGACTGCGAGGAGACGCTGGCCGCGCCCGTCGTCCTGCGCGACGAGAAGGCCGGGCGCTGGGTGACGCTGACGCGGCCCAAGTCGCTCAGGGACGCGGGCGGGCGGCGCCTCCCGCGCTCGGCGGTCGTCGAGGCGATGTACGCGCCGGGCGACGGCCGCGTCACGCGCGACTCGCTGCTCGGCGTCGGCCTCGGCTCGGGTCGCGCCAGCGCCTTCTACGCCACGCCGCTCCCCGTCGCCTACGCCGCCTTCGCCTGCGACCTCCACAGCGACCTACAGAACAACAGGACGCTGCAAGACAACGCCCTCACCCTCCTCGTCAACGAGCTGACGAAATAAAGCGGTAGACGGCAGGCGGTAGACGGTAGTCAGTAGAAAAACTGAGGGCGGCGCGTCACGGCCTGATGCCCGGGATGCGCCGCCCTTTTTTTATTCGACCGACTACCGCCGGCCGCCTCTCACTCCGCAAGCCTCTGGCGGGCTTCGGCGAGGGCGTGGCGGAAGATTTGGACGCCGCGGTCGAGCTGCTCGTCGGTGTGCGAGGCCATGACCTGGAAGCGGAAGCGCGCCTTGCCCCGCGCGACCGCCGGGTACTCGACGAGGTTGGCGATGAGCCCCCTCTCTTCGAGCGCGCGCCCCGTCCACTTTGCCAGGCGCTCGTCGCCGACGCCCACGGGCACGATGTTCGACGGGTCGCCGTAGCATTCGAGCCCGTCGGCCTCGAACGCCGCCCGCAGCCGCCCGACGTTGGCCGCCGCCTTCGCGCGCAGACGCTCTCCCTCCCCCGAACGCACGATGCGCAGCGCTTCGAGCACGACGCCGGCCTGAATCGGCGAGAGCGCGTTCGAGAAGGCGTGCGAGCCGCCGTAGATGCTGACGTAGTGCCGGACGGACTCGTGGTTGGTCGCCAGGAAGCCGCCGTTGCTGGCGAACGTCTTCGAGAACGCGCCCATCACGAGGTCAACCTTGCCGAGCGCGCCCTGAAGCCCCAACTGCCCCGTCCCCGAAGGCCCCGACGCGCCGAGGTCGTGCGCCACGTCCACCAGCAGCACGGCGCCGAACTCGCGGCAGACCTCCTGCAAGGCCAGGATGTCCGGCGTGTCCGAGTCCATCGAGAACAGCCCCTCCGTGACGACGAGGATGGCGTTCTCGGCGTCCTTCGCGCGAATCTTCTGGAGCTTGCGGCGCGCGTCCGCCGCGTCGCGGTGGCGGAAGAAGGTGTGCCTGCCGGTCGCGGCGCGCGCCCCCTGCATCAGGCAGGCGTGCGAGTTCTGGTCGAGCACGACGTGGTCGTTCGGCCTGACGAGCCCGACGATTGTCCCGAACCCCGCCGCCCAGCCCGTCGGGAAGAGCAGCACGTGCTCGGCCGCGACGTGCTCGGCGACGGCGCGCTCCAGGCGGCGCGAGAGGCCGGTGTTGCCCTGGAGGATGGCCGAGGCGGCGCTGTGCGGGCCGTAGTCGGCGAGCGCGCGGATGGCCGCGTCGTGGACGGACGGGTGCGAGGCCAGCCCGAGGTAGTCCTGCGAGCCGAAGTTGACGCCCTCGACCATCAGCCCGCTCGAACTGCGCACGCGCGCCGTCGTGTCGGGCGAGGTTTCGAGCGCGCGGCTGTAAGGCCACGTCCCCAGCTCGACGCGCCGCTCGACCCACTCGCCGAGCGCGCGCGTGCGCTCGATGAGGTGCGCGCCCTTCGGGTGCGTGAACATGCCGAGGTGTTTGGTGAAGGCGTCCGACTCGTTGACGGACTGGTTGTTGGCGATGGGCGTCATGGACGAATCCTCTTTCTATAAAGGCTTGTGCGCGTTACACATGCGGTCAGGCGGGCCGCGTCCGCCCGGCCGCCCGGCGGCGCATTTCGGCCGAACGTCCCGCCCTCCGGGACGCCTTCAAAACAGTCTATAAAATGTCGCAACTGCTTAAGGGCGGCAGGGGCCGGCGGACTCTAATCGTGTCTGCGGACAAGGGAAGGATAGCTTTGTCACAGAGTTGTGTCAAGGATTGACGAAATTGTTGCAACTTAGGCCGAGTCGTTGACGAAAGTTGAGGGCAAGAAAACCGGCTGTCGTGTATAAACGTAAGCCGCTGAATAGATAGAGGGACTGGCGGGTGGAGGCAAGAAAGAGGGCGGGGCCGCGCTCAGACGCGGCCCCGCCCTCTTTGAGTTAGGGCGCGCAGGGCGTCAGAGGCCGCCGAGAGCGCGCGTCTGAACCTGTGCGACCACTTCGTCGAGGCCGACGTCTTCGGACTGTCTGGTGGCGCGGTCGAAGAGTTCGACCTTGCCGTCGGTTATCTTTTTGCCGACGGTGAGGCGCAGGGGGACGCCGATGAGGTCCGCGTCCTTGAACTTGACGCCGGCGCGCTCGTCGCGGTCGTCGAGGAGCACTTCGAGGCCGGCGCGGCGCAACTCCGAGTAGAGCCGCTCGCCGGCGTCGGTTATCTCCTTCTGCTTGACGTTGGTGACGGTGACGACGACGTCGAAGGGGGCGATGGCGCGCGGCCAGATGATGCCGTCGGCGTCGTGGCTCTGCTCGACGGCGGCCGACATGATGCGCTCGACGCCGATGCCGTAGCTGCCCATGACGACGGGGACTTCCTTGCCCTCCTGCGTCAGGACGGTCGCGCCCATGGACTCGGAGTATTTCGTCCCGAGCTTGAAGATGTGGCCGATCTCCATCGCCTTGAAGACGTCGAGCGTTCCCGTCTCGCAGTTGGGGCACGCCTCGCCGGCGGCGACGGCGCGCAGGTCGGCCCAGGCGTCGGGCCTGACGTCGCGCTCCACGTCCACGCCGCGCAGGTGGTGTTCGTCCTTGTTCGCGCCGGTCGTCATCGCGCGCCGCCCACGGAGCGCGGAGTCGGCGACGACGCGGAGCTGCTGCTTGCCGGCGGCGGCCCTGTCGCGCGCGCCGACGCCGCCGAGGCTCCCGGCCGACGCGCCGAGCAGGTCGCGTATCTCCTCGGGGCGGGCGGCGCGGACGGCCGACGCGCCGACGGAGTCGGCGAGCTTGACCTCCTGCAACTGGTGGTCGCCGCGCAGCAGCGCGAGCACCGGGTACTGCTCGCGCGTCGCGCCGTCGGTGGCGACGTAGACGAGCGTCTTGACCTGGCGGTCGGCCGCGGCGCCGCCGGGGAAGGTCACGAGGTCTTCGATGGTGCGGACGCCGGGCGTGGGGAACTCTTCGGGCGCGTCGGGGCCGGCCTCGTCTTCGACTTGCGGGATGCGGGAGGTCGCCTTCTCAAGGTTGCCGGCGTAGCCGCACGACTCGCAGACGGCGATGAAGTCCTCGCCGGCGGAGGTCTTCGCCATGAACTCGTTCGACTCCGAGCCGCCCATGGCGCCGGACGAAGCCTCGACGATATGGTACCTGAGGCCGCAGCGGTCGAAGATGCGCTTGTATGCGCCGCGCTGGTCTTCGAACGACTTGTCGAGGCCGGCCCTGTCCACGTCGAACGAGTAGGCGTCCTTCATGATGAACTGGCGCAGGCGCATCAGGCCGGACTTGGGGCGCTCCTCGTCGCGGAACTTGGTCTGAATCTGATACCAGACCTGCGGTAGCTGCTTGTAGGAGCGTATCTCGTGGCGCGCGATGGTGGTAAAAACCTCCTCGTGCGTCATCCCGAGGCACATGTCGGCGCCCTTGCGGTCTTTGAGGCGGAACATGTTGTCGCCCATCACCTCCCAGCGCCCCGACTCCTTCCAGACGTCGGCCGGGTGGATGGCCGGCAGGAAGAACTCCTGCGCGCCGACGGCCTCCATCTCTTCGCGCACGACCCTCGCGGCGCGCTGCGCGACGCGCCAGCCCAGCGGGAGGAACGAGTAGACGCCGGCGCCGAGCTGCCGTATGTAGCCCGCGCGCAGCAGCAGCCGGTGCGAGACGACCTCCGCGTCGGCGGGGTCTTCGCGCAGCGTGGGGATGAAGAACTGTGACCAGCGCATAGAGAGTCTCTTTCGTCTCCTCGACAGTTGAAAAGTCAGCCCAAAATGACCAGCCATTCTCGCCCACCGCGCCCCGCAAAGCAAAGGCGGTAGGCGGCGGGCGGCAGTCGGCGGCCGTCGAACTCCGCCGGCGAAGGCCGACCATCCGCGCCCGGACGGCTCGCCCGCGTGGAAGGGGTTTCTACCACCCGCTGTTTGCCGCCCGCCGTCTACTCTAGAATGTCTTCCATGCGCATTGTCATCGTCGGGGGCGGCATAGGGGGGCTGGCGGCGGCGCTGGCGCTCGGGCGCGAGGGGTTCGAGCCGGCGGTCTACGAGCAGGCGCCGGCGCTGTTGGAGGTGGGCGCGGCCATCGCCGTGTGGCCGAACGCGTTCAGGGTGCTTGAGCGGCTGGGGCTCGGCGCGGCGGTGCAGGCGCGCGCGGGGCGCATCACGCGGGCGCTGTGGCTCGGGAGCGCGGGGGAGGCCTACAACAGCTTCGACTTCCCGGAGACGGGCGCGCCGGCGGTCGCGCTCCACCGCGCGGACTTGCAGTCGGCGCTGCGCGACGCGCTGCCCGCCGGGTCGCTCCACCTAGGGAAGACGTTCGTCGGGTTCGGCGTCGAGGGGGGCGGGGCGCGCGCCCGCTTCGCGGACGGGACGGAGGTCGCGTGCGACGTGCTCGTCGGCGCCGACGGGCTGCACTCGCGCGCGCGCGAACAACTGCTGGGCGCGGCGGGGCCGGTCTACCGCGGCTACGGCGTGTGGCGCGGCGTTACGCGGCTCGAACACCCGGCGCTGCCGCCGCGGACGGCGATGGAGGTCTACGGCGAGGGGCGGCGCTTCGGCGTCGGGCCGGTCGGGCTCGGGCGCACGGGCTGGTGGGCGACCGCGAACGAGCCCGAGGCGGCGCGCGAGCCGGCCGACGAGCACGCGCCGAAGCTCCTGCGACTGTTCGAGGGCTGGCGCGCGCCCGTGTGCGAGTTGATAGAGGCGACGCCTTCCGCCTCCATCCTGCGCAACGGCGCTTACGACCGCCCGGCCGCGACCGCGTGGGGGCGCGGGCCCGTCACGCTGCTCGGCGACGCGGCCCACCCGATGACGCCCAACCTCGGGCAGGGCGGCTGCATGGCTATCGAGGACGCGGCGGTGCTGGCGCGCTGCCTCGCGGGCGGCCGGCGGCCGGCCGAAGCGCTGCGGGACTACGAGTCGCGCCGTCGAGCGCGCGCCGAGCGCGTCGCGCGCTACTCTCGCCTCTACGGGGCGGTCGGCCAGTGGCAGGGGCGCGCCGCCGCCCGCCTGCGCGCGCGCCTCCTCGCGTCCGTCCCGGGGGCGCTGGGCCGCAGGGCGCTCGGGCTGGTCTTCGACTACGACGCCTACGCGGCCGGGGCGTGAAAAAGCCCGGCGACGCGTCGCCGGGCTTTTCCGAAGCCAGCGGGTTGACGAAGGCGCGCGCTCTACTTCGCGGCCTGCGCCTGCCCGACCTCCTTCTGGAGCGAGTCAATCTCGCGCCGGAGCGCGCCCTTGAGGTCTTCGTCGGACGTGCGCTCGACCGCCTTCTTAAGCGCCATGAGCTGCGCGACCTTGAGCGCCTGGTCGGCCGGCGCCTTGACGTCGGGCTCGACGCCCGTCCCCTCCCAGTTCATTTTGGTGACGGGGCTCACGGCGCGGCCGCGCGGGATGAAGGCCCCGAAGTGCTTCGTCAATCGGACGCCGCCGCCGGGGTTGGCGCCGCCGCCGGTCGTCTCGCCGACGATGGTGGCGCGCTTCAGGTTCTTGAGGTTGTAGGTGAACTCCTCCGCGCCCGAGAAGGTGCGGTTGCTCGTCAGCACGTAGACGTCCTTGCCGGTGTAGCGCTTGCCGGCGACCTCCTTGCGCGTCCAGAACTCCTCGACGCGCTCGCCCTTGCCCTCGCGCCAGTGGAGCGAGTTGAGGTGGACGGGCTCGGGGCCGAAGAGGTACGAGCAGATGAGCGCGACCATCGCCGGGTCGCCGCCGCCGTTCTTGCGCAGGTCGAAGATGATGGCGTCGGTGTTGGCGAGGAAGTTGAAGGCCGCGGCCACCGTCTCGGCCCCGCCCTCCGGGTCGAGGAAGTTGCGGAACTCGACGTAGCCGATGTTGCCCGGCAGACGCTCGACGCGCTGGAAGCCGTAGTTGATGCGCGCCATGTCGCGCCGGAACTGCTCGCGCTCCTCGGCCGTCGGCTCGCGCGGGCCGGCCGCGCGCTCGGGGATGGGGCGCGGCGAGAAGTTGACGCGCAGGTGCTTGTCGCGGCTCACCTCCTGCACGTCGGCCGTCAGCTTCTCGGCGAACCGCCGGGCGCTCGTGACCTGCTCGTACTCGCCGCGGGCGAGGCGCGCGCGCAGCGCCTGCTCCATCCGCGCGGCGGCGTCGGGGAAGACGTAAGCTTCGTTGAGGCTCTTGACGAGGCTCTCGATGACCTCCCTGCGGGCGGCGGCGTCGAGCGTCATGTCGGGCTGCTCGGGCTGCGGCGCCTGCCGCGCGCGGGCGGCGGCCGGGTCAGAGAGCATGAAGCACGCGCAGAGCGCGAGGGCGAAGAGGGTCTTAAATGCGTGCATGTGGCTCGTGATTCTCCTTATTCTTTGTTCGGTTCGGGCTGGGTTGTGGTTCGTGACTGAAAGAGAGTTTCAGTCACGTATTACGTCGTCAAGCCTTCAGGGTTCCAGTTTCTTTGGACGGCCGGCGCGTCGCCGCGGCTCGTCGTTGCGGCGCGGCCGGGGGCGGGTGTAACATCAGGCCGCCCAAAAACAAGCCGTCAACACAGATTAAGTCGGGAGGAGCTGAGCGGATGAGCGACCTTTTGAACGCGCCTTTGGCCGAGGTGGACCCCCTCATCGCGGGGGCCGTGGACGACGAGGCGCGGCGGCAGGCCGAGGGGCTGGAGCTTATAGCCTCGGAGAACTTCGTCTCGGAGGCCGTCCTCGAAGCGATGGGCTCGGTCTTCACCAACAAGTACGCCGAGGGCTACCCGCGCAAGCGCTACTACGGCGGCTGCGAGTTCACCGACGTCGTCGAGCAGGCGGCCATCGACCGCGCCAAAGAGCTGTTCGGGGCCGAGCACGCCAACGTCCAGCCGCACTCGGGCTCGCAGGCGAACATGAGCGTCTACCTCGCGGCGCTGCAATACGGCGACACCATCCTCGGCATGAACCTCTCGCACGGCGGCCACCTCACGCACGGCCACCCGCTGAACTTCTCCGGCTTCAGCTACAAGGTCGCCGAGTACGGCGTCTCGCGCGAGACCGAGCAGATAGACTACGACGAGCTGGAGCGGGCGGCGCAGGAGCACCGCCCGAAGATGATCGTCTGCGGCGCGTCGGCCTACCCGCGCACGATTGACTTCGAGCGCATCGGCCGCATCGCGGCCTCGGTCGGCGCGCGCGTGATGGCCGACATCGCGCACATCGCGGGCCCCGTCGCCGCCGGCCTCCACCCGTCGCCCGTCCCGCACGCCGACTACGTGACGACGACGACGCACAAGACCCTGCGCGGCCCGCGCGGCGGCCTCGTGCTGTGCAGGGCCGACCACGCGGCCGACGTGGACCGCAAGGTCTTCCCCGGCATCCAGGGCGGCCCGCTCGTCCACATCATCGCCGCCAAGGCCGTCGCCTTCGGCGAGGCGCTGCGCGCCGACTTCAAGGAGTACCAGCGGCGCATCCTCGCCAACGCGAAGGCGCTGGCCTCCGAGCTTCAGGAGCAGGGCTTCCGCCTCGTCTCGGGCGGCACCGACAACCACCTCGTCCTCGTGGACGTCTTCATGGAAGGCAAGGGCGTCACGGGCAAGGTGGCCGAGAAGTCGCTCGAAGCCGCCGGCATCACGGTCAACAAGAACACCATCCCGTTCGACACGAACAAGCCGTTCGTCGCCTCGGGCGTCCGCCTGGGGACGCCGGCGCTCACCACGCGCGGCATGGGCGAGGAGGAGATGCGGCAGGTGGCGCGCCTCATCGCCGCCGTGCTGCACGACCCCGAGTCGGAGGAGACGCGCGCGAACGTCCGCCGCTCGGTGCACGAGCTGGCCGCGCGCTTCCCGCTCTACGCGCGCCGCCTGCGCCGCAGGGCCGACGCCGGGGCGGCGGGCGCCGACTAGCGCCCTCGAAAAAGTTTTGCGCGCGTCGAACCTCGCGACGGACACACACACAACGGCCCCGGCCGCGCGCACGCGCGGCGGCGCTTCACGAAGGAGAAGGAACGATGAGCAACATTCCTGACCCGCCCGGCGGGGCCGTCCCCGAAGGGGGCGGCGGCCCGGTCGAGGGCGACGAGGCCGCGGCGGGGAACCGCGCGGCCGGCGCAGGCGGCGAGCGCCGAAGGGACGAAGGCCGCGGCGCGCAGGGCGGCCGCGAAGAGGGCGGCGACCAGCCGAAGACGGCCTCGAAGGGCATCAACCCCGTGCAGCACTCGGAGTAACTCGCGCGCGCTGCACGCGGGCGCGCCGCGTAGGTTGGGAACCCGGGGCCGGCGGTCGGCAGGGAGGCGCGGCCTCTCGACTGACCGCCGGCCCCTCTCTTTCGGGCGCCGGAAGGCGACGCCCCGCCGGCCGACGACGGCGCCGGCCTTCGAGCTTATGAACAGGAAAACTTTTGTCGCGCTCGCCTGCGCGCTGCTGCTGCTGCTGACCCCGCAGCTCGCGCCCGCGCCGCCGGCCAGCGCGCGGACTCAGGCGAACGGGGCGGCGCAGGCTCAGGCGAACGGGGCGGCGCAGGCGGGCGCGTGGATGAAGGAAGTCTTGACGAAACTGGAGGCGGAGCTGGCGGCGAAGCACGGCGAGGCGCAGCGGGCGCGGGCCGCGCGCGGGCTGCGGCAGGTGGCGAACTTCTGGCGCGCGGAGGACGGCGACGCGGCCGCCTTCGAGGAGTTCGCGCGCGCCAACTTCGCCGGCGACCAGGCGACGCTCGACACGCTCTTCGCGCGCTTCGAGCGCCACCTCGAACAGCTCTACGGCCACATGGGCGAGGTGGGGCGCGAGTTCCGCGCGCAGGCCGACCTGGAACTGGGCCCGAGCCTGCCCGTGGACGACCTCTTCGCCGGCTACGACCCGGGCGCGCACCTCTCCGACGACTTCTTCCGCAACAAGATAGCCTTCGTCGTCCTGCTCAACTTCCCCCTGACGACGCTCGAACAGAGGCTCGCCGAGGGCGGGCGCTGGACGCGCCGCCAGTGGGCCGAGGCGCGCCTCGCGCAGCAGTTCTCAAAGCGCATCCCGGCCGAGGTCAACCTCGCCAACGCGCGCGCCTCGGCCGAGGCCGACCGCTACGTCGCGGGCTACAACGTCTGGATGCACCACGTCCTGACGGACGGCGGCGCGCGCCTCTTCCCGCCGAAGATGCGGCTGCTCACGCACTGGAACCTGCGCGACCAGATTAAGGCCGACTACGGCGACGCGGCCGACGGGCTCGCCAGGCAGCGCGCCGTCCAGCAGGTTCTTGAGCGCATCGTGACGCAGACCATCCCGGCGGCCGTCGTGGACAACCCGCGCTACGACTGGAACCCCTTCACCAACGAGGTCAGGCCGACGACCGCGCGCGACTTCGACGCGGGCGCGCCGGGCGCGGAACTCCCCGCCGGCGCGCGCCTGGACGCGCCCGAGCCCGACACGCGCTACCGCATGCTGCTGCTTGCCTTCGAGTCCGCGCGCCGCGTTGACCCCTACTCGCCGTCCGCGCCGACGCACGTCGCGCGCAGCTTCGACGAGGGGCGCGAGATACCCGAGGCGCGCGTCCGCGAGATGTTCGAGCGCGTGCTGGCCTCGCCGCTCGTCCCCGAGGTCGCCGCGCTCATCGAGAAGCGGCTCGGCCGCCCGCTCGAACCGTTCGACGTCTGGTACGACGGCTTCCGCGCGCGCGGCGCCTACACCGAGGCGCAGCTCGACGAAATCGTCGCCAGGAAGTACCCGACCGCCGCGGCGTTCCAGAAGGACATCCCCGACATCCTCGTCAAGCTGGGCTTCCCCGCGGAGCGCGCCGAGTCGCTGGCCGCCAACGTCGTGGTCGAGCCGGCGCGCGGCTCGGGTCACGCGCTCGGCGCGGCGATGCGGTCGGCGAAGACGCGGCTGCGCACGCGCGTCGAGCGCGGGGGGATGAACTACAAGGGCTACAACATCGCCGTCCACGAGCTGGGGCACAACGTCGAGCAGACCCTCTCGCTCAACCACATAGACCACACGCTGCTCCAGGGCGTGCCCAACGCGGCCTTCACGGAGGCGCTGGCCTTCGTCTTCCAGAACCGCGACCTCGAACTGCTCGGCCTCTCGCGCCCGGACGCGCGGAGCGAGGCGCTGAAGACTCTGAACGACTTCTGGGGCACGTACGAGATAGCCGGGATGGCGCTCGTGGACATGCAGACGTGGCGCTGGCTCTACGAGCACCCGCGCGCGACGCCGGCCGAGCTGAAGGCGGCCATGCTCGCCGCCGCCCGCGACGTCTGGAACAGGTACTACGCGCCCGTCTTCAGGCGGCGCGACGTGACGCTGCTGGCCGTCTACTCGCACATGCTCAACTACCCGCTCTACCTCCCGAACTACCCGCTCGGCCACATGATAGCCTTCCAGATAGAGGAGCAGATGGAGCGCGCCGGCCGCATCGGCCCCGAGTTCGAGCGCATGGCGACGGCCGGAAACATCGCCCCCGACCTCTGGATGAGGCGCGCCACCGGCGCCCCCGTCGGCCCGGACGCGCTCCTGGACGCGACCCGCAGGGCGCTCGCCGCGCTCGGCCGGACGCCGCCGCGGCGCGGGTGAATATTTAGCCGCTCCCGTCTCACGCCGCCGCGCCGAAGTGCGGTAAAATGGGCGCGTGGAAGAGATTTTCGGCCCCGGCGGCCTCATCGCCCGCGCGCACCCCGATTACGAGTTCAGGCCCGGTCAGGTCCAGATGGCCGAGGCCGTGCTGCGCGCGTTCGAGGAGCGCCGCCACCTCATCGTCGAGGCGGGGACGGGCACGGGCAAGACTCTGGCCTACCTCGTCCCGGCCATCGCGGCGGCGGCCGCGCGCGGCGGCCGCGTCGTCGTCTCGACGGGCACGAAGAACCTTCAGGAGCAGTTGATGGAGAAGGACATCCCCTTCCTCCAGCGAGTGCTCCCGCGGAAGTTCTCGGCCGCCTACATGAAGGGGCGCTCGAACTACGTCTGCCTGAGCCGGCTCAAGCGCGCCGAGAACTCGCCCATCCTCGACGGCTACGACGACGTTGACTACTTCGACCAGGTGCGCCGCTGGTCGCGCGACTCGACCTCGGGCGACCGCGCCGAGCTGACCGAGCTTCCCGAGAACCTCTCCTTCTGGCGGCACATAGACGCCCGCTCCGAAATCTGCACCGGCCAGAAGTGCGCCGAGTACGACGCCTGCTACGTCACGCGCATGCGCCAGCGCGCGACCGACGCCGACATCGTCATCGTCAACCACCACCTCTTCTTCGCCGACCTCGCGCTGCGCGGCGGCGAGTTCGGGCAGGTCATCCCCGACTACTCGGCCGTCATCTTCGACGAGGCGCACCAGGTCGAGGACGTGGCGGCCGAATACTTCGGCGCGCAGGTCTCGAACTTCCAGCTCGAAGATTTGCTGCGCGACCTGCAGACGCTCCCCGTCACGGACGCCTCGGTCAACCGCGAGCTGACGCGCTCGGCCTCGCGCGTGGCGCGCTTCGCCGAGCAGTTCTGGATGGGCTTCGCGCGCGAGTCGAGGTCGGACGAGGGGCGCTTCCCGCTCGCGCCCGGCACGTTCGCGCGCAAGGGCCGGGACGGGCAGGTGGAGGCGACGGCGCTCGGCGACGCCTACCTCGCGCTCGACGGCGCGCTCCAGCGGCTTGAGACGACGCTCGACGCGCTGCGCGAGAAGCCGGCCGAGGTCGAGAACCACATCCGGCGCATCCGCGAGACGCGCTTCAACCTGGAGTTCATCGTCGCCGGCGACGACCGCCGCTACGTCTACTGGGTCGAGCGGCGCGGGCGCGGGACGTTCCTGCGCGCCTCGCCGATTGACGTCTCGACGCTCTTGCAGGACAAGCTGTTCGACCG
The DNA here is from genome assembly GCA_036387195.1 of Pyrinomonadaceae bacterium. Taxonomy (GTDB): domain Bacteria; phylum Acidobacteriota; class Blastocatellia; order Pyrinomonadales; family Pyrinomonadaceae; genus QHXN01. The sequence continues at coordinate 30,321 of DASVUF010000199.1, forward strand.
CGTCGAGACGGTCGTCCTCACCTCGGCCACGCTGGCGAGCGCGGGCAGCTTCGACTTCATCAAGCAGCGCCTCGGGCTCGCGCCGGCGGCCGAGGGCGAGGACGGCACCGGGGAGGACGGGGCGGGGAAGACGGACGAGCTGGTCGCCTCGTCCGGCTACGACTACGAGGAGCAGGCGGTGCTCTACCTCCCGCCGCGGATGCCCGACCCGCGCAACGCCGGCTGGGTCGAGCGCGCCGCCGACGAGGTGTTCGGACTGCTCAACGTCTCGCGGGGCCGCGCCTTCGTCCTCTCGACCTCCCTGTCGGGGATGCGCGCCCTCTACGAGCGCGTCGCGCCGCGGGTCGAGTTCCCCTGCTTCGTGCAGGGGAGCATGGCGAAGGCCGGGCTGCTGGAGAAGTTCCGCACGACGCCGAACGCCGTGCTGTTCGCCACGGCGAGCTTCTGGCAGGGCGTGGACGTGCGCGGCGAACAGCTCTCGTGCGTCATCATAGACAAGCTGCCGTTCGCCGTCCCGACCGACCCGGTGGTGGCCGCGCGCCAGCGCTTCATCGAGGAGCAGGGCGGTTCGAGCTTCTACGAGTACAGCGTCCCGCAGGCCATCATCACGCTGAAGCAGGGTTTGGGCCGCCTCATCCGCTCGGCCACCGACCGCGGCCTGCTCGCCGTCCTCGACCCGCGCCTGCGGACGGCCGCCTACGGCCGCCTCTTCCTCAACTCGCTCCCGCCCTGCCGCGTCACCTCCGACTTGAAGGAGGCCGCCTTGGTCTTCGGGCCGCCGGCGTCGCGGCCTGCGACGCAGCCGGCGTCGAAGGAAGCGGCGAAGGAGACGGCGAAGGAGCCGAAGGCCGCGCCGCGCCTGCCCTCGCTCCAGTCCCAGAGGCCGCGCCGCCTGCCCGTCAAACCGTTCAAGCCGCCGTCATTCTGACACCCCGCCCCTCTCAACCTGACAGCACGGTGACGCGCGGCGCGCCCCGCGTCTGCGAAAAAGCCTGAAAAATCGGGCGTTTCCGCCTCCGCGCCCCGCGGCACGGGCGGTGCTTTGTCCTGAGACGTGTCCCGGTGGCTGCCCGCCGCCGGCCCCCCGAAGGGAAAAAACCTCGCGCCCTCGTGGCGCCGAAACGGAAACAGGACGATGAAACTTTCCCCCGGACTCAAACGCCACCTACGTTTGACGTCGCTCGCGCTGGCCCTGGCGCTGGCGCTCCAGACCCTTCTGACGACGACGCCGGCCGAAGCCGCCGGCGCCGCCGGCCCGCAGTCGAAGACGGACGCGCGCGCCGACAAGCTCTCGCCCGACCTCAGGGAGAGGCTGAGGGGCGCGGCGCGCGGCTCGCAGGAGAAGGCGGAGGTCGTGCTCCAGCTCGACGGCGACGAGAGCGGACAGCTCCGCGCCTTTCTCAGCCGCAACGGCGCGCACGTCAAGGGACGCTTCAAGAACCTCGCCGCGGTCGCGGTCGAGCTGCCGCTCGCGGCCGTCGAGGAGCTGGCCGCCTTCCACGCCGAGGTCGGCGCCGTCTCCACAGACCACGAGGTGGCGGCCGCCGGCCACTTCTCGCTGACGGCCGGCGCGACCGCCGTGCGCGGCCTCGCTGGCGGCGGCAAGCAACTCGACGGCACGGGCGTCACCATCGCCGTCCTCGACTCCGGCCTCGACACGACGCACAAGTCTTTCAACGTGACGGGGAAGGTGAAGGTCAGCAAGGACTTCACGGGCGAGGGCATCACCGCCGACCCCTACGGGCACGGCACGCACGTCGCCGGCCTCGCCGCCGGCGTCAGCTCGCCGACGAAGGGCGCGTACGAGGGCATCGCCCACAACGCGAACCTCGTCAACCTGCGCGTGCTCGACAGGGCGGGGCGCGGCAAGGTCTCGAATGTGCTGGCCGCGCTCGACTGGCTGCTCGCCAACCGCGCCGCCTACAACATCCGCGTCGCCAACCTCTCGCTGGGCGCGCCGGCCATCCAGTCCTACAGGACCGACCCGCTCTGCGTCGCCGTCCGCAAGCTGGTCAACGCGGGCGTCGTCGTCGTGGCCGCCGCGGGCAACGACGGGAAGACCCTCGCCGGGCGGAAGGCTTACGGCCTCATCCACACGCCCGGCGCCGAGCCGTCGGCGCTGACCGTCGGGGCGTCGAACTCGTTCGGCACCGACGCGCGCGGCGACGACGTGGTGACGACCTACAGCTCGCGCGGCCCGACGCGCGGCTTCTACACGGACGCCGCGGGCGTGCGCCACTACGACAACCTCGCCAAGCCCGACCTCGTCGCGCCCGGCAACAAGATCAACGCGCCCGAAGGCGCCGGCAACGCGCTGGCCGGCGGTTACGACATCGAGTCCGGCGTCTACCCGACGGCGGGCATGAAGTTGATGTACCTGTCGGGCAGCTCGATGGCCTCGCCGGCGGTGGCGGGCGCGGCGGCGCTGATGCTCCAGGCCAACCCGAAGCTCACGCCGAACATGGTCAAGGCGCTGCTGATGTACACGGCGCAGCCGCTCGCGGGCTTCAACCAGTTGGAGCAGGGCGCGGGGCAGTTGAACGTGGACGGCGCGGTCAGGCTCGCCAAGCTCGTCCGTCAGGACCTTACGGCCTCGACGGCGCTCGGCGCCGCGATGCTGACGGCGGCCGCGCCCGCGCCGCAGACGACCATCGCCGGCCACACCTTCGGCTGGTCGCAGGCCGTCGGCTTCGGCCACGCCTACGGGCGCGGCTCCGCCCTCGTCACCAAGTACCAGAAGGTCTACGGCAGCGGCCTGCTGATGGGCGACGGCATCGTCCTCAACGACGGCATCCTGATGGGCGACGGCATCCTGATGGGTGACGGCATCCTGATGGGTGACGGCATCCTGATGGGCGACGGCCGGCCGTGGCTGGACCAGCCCGCCTTCATCCCGTGCGGCCTGCTGATGGGTGACGGCATCCTGATGGGCGACGGCCTCCTCATGGGCGACGGCATCCTGCTCGGGGACGGGATTCTGATGGGCGACGGGATTCTGATGGGCGACGCCATCGTCAACCCGCTGACCGTGCTCGTCACCGGCGACAACACCGCGCACATGAGGTGACGGCGGCGGCGGAGCGTTGAATGAAGCGGGGGCGGGCGGCCGGGGGGTCGCCCGCCCCCGCCGTTTAAAGGCCGCGGCCGTGTTATACTCGCGCCACCAGACTAAACCAACGACGCGGGGAGCGAGGGACTTTGGCCGGCTTATTCGAGGTGATGATAGAGCGCCACTTTTCGAGCGCGCACCAGTTGCGCGGCTACAAGGGGAAGTGCGAGAACCTGCACGGGCACAACTACAAAATCGAGATTTACGCGCGCGGCAGCGAGCTGGACAACATCGGGCTGCTCGTTGACTTCGGCGAACTGAAGGAGGCGGCCGACGAGGTGGTCGCCTACCTCGACCACCGCAACATCAACGAGCTGCCGCCCTTCGACGAGGAGCTGAACCCCTCGGCCGAGAACCTCGCCCGCTACATCCTGGAGCGCGTCTCGTCCCGCGTCGGCGACGAGCGCGTCCGCGTCTACAAAGTCCGCTGCTTCGAGACGCCGACGAGCGTCGCCACCTACCAGGTCGGGTAGCGCGGCCGCGCGCCGCGCCAATCATGCAGCGGGGCCGGAATCCGACCACGCCGCCCGAAGACCAAGAGGCCGCCGGCTTGTGCACAAGCCGGCGGCCTCTCGCGTCAACCGCGAGCCCCTTGCCCGAGGCGCGCCCTTACGGCGCCGTCAGCGCGGGGATGTCTATCTTGTACTTCTTGATTTTCGAGTAGAGGCGCGGGCGGTAGATGCCCAGAAGGTTCGCCGCCGCCTGCTTGTTGCCGCCCGTGCGCTGGAGCGTGCGCTCGATGACGAACTTCTCTATCTCTTCGAGCGTCATGTTGGGCGGCACGTCCCAGTTGGCGCCGGCCGCGTTCTTCTCGGGGAGCGAGCCGTTGTCGAAGGGCAGGTCCACGGGCTCTATCTTGTTGTTCTTGGCGAGCAGCACGGCGCGCTCCAGCACGTTCTGTAGCTCGCGGACGTTCCCCGGCCAGGTGTGCGAGAAGAGACGTTGGTAGGCCGACTGCGAGATGCCGTTGATGGAGCGCTGGTACTTGCGCGCGTACATCTTGAGGAAGTGCTCGGCGAGGAGCTGTATGTCCTCGCTCCTCTCGCGCAGGGGCGGGACGTGAATCGTGATGGTCGAGATGCGGTAGAAGAGGTCGTCGCGCAGCAGCCCGTCGCGGATGGCGTCGGCCGGCAGCCGGTTGGTCGAGGTGATGAGCCGGAAGTCCACGGGGTAGGTCTTCTCCGACCCGAGCTTGCGGTAGCTGCGCTCCTGCAGGACGCGCAGCAGCTTGGGCTGCAACTCGACCGGCATCTCGGCGATTTCGTCCAGCAGGAGCGAGCCGCCCTCGGCGTGCTGGATGAGGCCGTCCTTGTCGGCGTGCGCGCCGGTGAAGGCGCCTTTGGTGTGGCCGAACAGCTCCGACTCGATCAGCTCTTTGGGGAGCGCGGCGCAGTTGACCTTGATGAAGGGCTTCTTGGCGCGCAGCGAGTTGTAGTGGATGGCGTTGGCGATCAGCTCCTTGCCCGTGCCCGACTCGCCGACGATGAGGACGTTGGCGTCCGACTTCGCCACCGACTCGATGGTCTCGTAGATGGTCTGCATCTCCTTCGACGAGCCGATGATGTTGAAGTACTCGGTGCGCGTGGCGAGGCGCTGGCGCATCGTCGAGGTCTGCTCGATGAGGTCGCGCCGCTCCAGCGCCTTCTCGACCAGCGGCAGCAGCACCTCGAAGTCGAACGGCTTTTCGAGGAACCAGAACGCGCCGGCCTTCGTCGCCTCGACGGCGCGCTCGACCGAGCCGTAGCCGGTCATCACGATGACCTCGGTCGCGGGGTGCGTGTCGTGGACGTGCCTGAGCACGCCCATCCCGTTCATGTCCCTGTCCGGCAACTGCAGGTCGCAGATGACAAGGTGGTGGCCGCTGCCGTCGAACAGCTCGACGGCCTGCGCCCCGTTCGAGGCGGTGTCCACCGTATAGCCTTCCTCGACGAGGTTCTGCTTGAGCGAGTCGGTCATCATCGGCTCGTCGTCGACCACCAGAATGCGTACTTCCTTACGTTCCACTTCGTCTCCCCCTGTTGAAAGGATGAAATCGGAACGATGAACGTCGAACTGTCGGGAAGAGCGGTTCAGTTCAGAGTCCAGCGCTCGTGATTCAGCGTTTCCCTTACCTCAGCGTCCCTGGCGTCCCTGTAACTCAGCCTCCCTGTAGCGGCAGCCGCGCGCGTATCACGCCCGCCTCGTGCGAGACTTCGCCGCCGTGCGCGCGCACGACGCGCGCCGCCAGCGCCATCCGCAGCCCCGAAGCGCCCGCCAGCCCGCGGAACGGGTCGTCCCCGGCGGCCGCCGACGCCCCGAGCCACTCGACGACCGCGCCGTCGCCGTCGCCGCGCAGCCGCACGCGCGTCGCGCCGCCGCCGCCGTCGCCCGCGGCCGCGCCCTCGCCGCGCGCGCCGGCTGTGATATTCTTCAGGGCCTCCGCCAGCAGCGCCGGGTCGAAGTCGCCCTCGTAAGAGCCGCCGTCCGTCTCCAGGGGCGCGCCGTCGGCCGCGTCGGCGACCAGCCGCCCGAGGTCGGTGCCCGGCTGGCGGCGCAGGTCAAGCTCGCGGCCGAAGCGGACGAGCACGTTCATGTCGGCGGCCGCGCGCTCCAGCCCCGAGATGAGCTTCGCGATGGTCTCCTGCTCGTCGGCGGGGCGCTCGGCCTTCTCCATGCGCTTGCGCAGGAACGTGGCATAGAGTTTGAGACCGTTCAACTGATTTTTGAGGTCGTGAACGATCTGCACGGACGCGCTCCCGAGTTCGCGCAGCGTCTCGGCGTCTTGTAATTCGGTTTTTAAAGGCTTCATGCCGCCTTTTGGGCCTTCCGTCGGGAAGAGTTGGATGGGACGGAAGGCGTCGGGTACGCTTGGGCCATGTACTGATTAAACCCAATTCCAGTTGTTTTTTGTGTCGCGTTTCGATGCGCATCTTAACAAAAAAATTGAGTGTTTGCTAGTCATACGTTGGGGGGCGCCTTAATGAATGTTCTGACGCTGGACGGGGAGCAAGGGGGACGGGGGGAAATGGACGACAAAGACGACTCGCGGCCGACCGTGCTGGTGGTCGAAGATTTCGAGGATAACCGCTTCATGATGAGGCGTTTGCTCGAAATGAGCGGCTACCGCGTGGTCGAGGCGGTCAACGGCAACCAGGCCGTCGAGCGCGCCGCGAGCGAAGACCCCGACATCATCCTGATGGATTTGAGCCTGCCGCAGCTCGACGGCCTGGCCGCCACGCGGCGCATACGCGCGCAGGAGGCGGCGCGCAAGGTGCCCATCGTCGCCGTCTCCGCGCACGACTCGGCCGACTTCCACGCCGAGGCGCTCGCCGCCGGCTGCAACGAGTACGTCACGAAGCCCATTGACTTCGACCAGCTCGTCCAGTTGCTCGGCCGCCTGACGGCGAAGTAGACGCCCGCGCCCCGCCTCTCCGGCCCGCGCGTTTGTCGGCCGCCGGTTAAGACGGCCCGCGGGCGCGCGACGAGAAAGCTCATGTTTCACCTGAGGCGGACGTTTCGTGAACACGAAAGTCGGACGCCTCTGTCTGATTTCTGACGGACGGGAGCCGCGGGCGTCCGCCCGCAGGCCGTAACGCCGAAAAGCCGCCGCGACCCCATGCCCCGACGGTTCACGTCACTTTTCCAGCGACGCCTCGACCCCTTCACGCGCGCGTGGGTTGACGAAATCTACGCCGACACGCGCACGGACCTGGCCAGGCTGCTCACTTTCCGCGAGCTTGTCGGGCACGTCCCCGACCTCCTCGACGAGTTGGGCTACCTGCTCGACACGCGCGCGGACGAGGAGGAGGTCTGCGAGGGCGCGCGCCGGCTCCGCTCCTTCGCGCAGACGCGGTTCCAGCAGGGCGCGCTGATTGACGAAGTGGCACGCGAGTTGATGCTTTTACGTGATGCTTTGTGTGAGTTACTTTGGCGCGAGACGCCCGGCGTCGCCGGCGACGACGCGGGCGCGCTGCACGACGCGCTGCGGCGCTCGTGGCTGTTCTTCGACGAGATGATCGCGCAGACGATACTCGTCTACGCGGTGAGCCTCCGCCCCGTGGTCCCGACGCGCGGGTCGGTCTGGCCTCCGCCGCGCAGGCGGCGCGGGGACTGAAACCCTCGTGCGGGAAGGTGTACGGATGAAGCAGGGCAAGAGGCGGCGGAGCGCGCTCGACGTAAGGGCCAGGCTCCTGTTGATGCTGGCGGCCCTCTCGCTGCCGCTCCTCATCGTCGGCCTCTACCAGCTCTACAGCTACCGTAAATCCCTGAGCCAGCAGTCGGCGGCCGTCGCGCGGGTCGAGGCCGAGGCGGCCGCCGGCGCGCTCGAATCGTGGCTTGAGACGCACCCGGCGCGGGCGGCCGACCCCTCGGCGCTGACGCAGTCGGAGGCGCGCGAGCTGTACGTGCGGCTGACGCGGCGCGCGCGCCCGGGCGCGGAGGGCGCGGTCGCCGTCTACGACGCGCAGGGGCGCAAGGTCTCTCTGCGCGCGGGGGCGGCGGCCCCCGCGCCGTCGAGCCTGCCCGAGAGGGCGGGGCAGGAGGTTTGGAGCGACGGCCGGCAGCGCGTCACGGTCGTCACGCGGACGCAGCCTTCCGGGTGGAGCGTGGCGGCGGGCGTGCCCACGCCCGAGGGGACTCCGGGCGGGAGGGCGATTCTGCTGCTGGCGGCGGCCTGGGCGGTGACGCTGGCCGCCTCGTCACTTCTCGCGGTCTGGGGCGTCGGGCGCTTCACCAAACCCATCAGGAGTCTGGCGGCGTCGGCCTTCGCCCTCGGCGAGGGGCGTCTGGGCGAGCGCGCGCGGGTCGAGACGGACGACGAGGTCGGCACGCTGGCCGAGAGCTTTAACGCGATGGCCGAGAGCCTCGAATCGAAGTTCGAGGCCGTCAGGCGGCAGAGCGCCTTCATCGGCGAGGTGCTCGACAGCCTGCCGCTCGGCGTCGTCGTGCTCGACGCGAAGCTCTACGTGCGCAAGGTCAACGCGGCCTTCGCGCGGATGGCGGGGCGCACGCCGGCCGAGCTGACCGGGCACGGGCTCTACGACGCGGCGGCCGGGCTCGCCGTGCTCTCCGACGTGGTCGAGGACGTGCGGCGCACGCGCCGCGCCTTCGTCAACTACGGTCTGCCGCTGAGGCTGGCCGCGGGCGTGGGCGGCGACGCCGCCGCGGCCGTGGAGGTCGGGGCCGGGGACGAGGGGGCGGAAGGGGCGGACGGGCAGAAGTTCTGGGACGTGACGGTCTGGCCCGTGACGGAACAAACCGAGGGGCGCGGCGATCTAATCCTCATCCTCTCGGAGGTCTCGAAGCGCGTGCGGGCCGAGCGGCTCGCCACGGCCGCCTTCGCCGCCGAGAAGTCGCGCGCGGCCGAGCTGGCGAGCGTCATCAACCAGATGGACGAGGGCGTCGTCATCGTGGACTCGGCCGGGCGCTACCGCCTGAACCGCGCCGCGGCGCGCGTCCTCGGCCGGCGCGAGGGCGAGTTCGGCGGCGGCGTCAAGGCGCTCATCGTTGACATGACTTTGCGCGACCCGGCGGGGCGCGTGCTGCCGGCCGAGGAGACGCCGGTCTGCCGCGCGCTCTCGGGCGGCGGGCACGTCCCGGCCGGCCGCTACAAGATAGTCCGGCGCGACGGCGAGGAGCGCGTGCTCTCCGTGAGCGCCACGCCGCTCGTCGCCGGCGAGGGCGGGCGCGCCGAGGGCGTCGTCGCCGTCTTCCGCGACGTCACGGACGACGTGCGCAAGCACGACGAGCTGCTCGACGCCTACGGCCGCCTGCGCGAGCACGACCGGCTGAAGTCGGCCTTCGTCGCCAACATGAGCCACGAGCTGCGGACGCCGCTGAACGTCATCATCGGGCTCTGCCAGCTCCTCTCGCGCGACCCCGGCCAGCCGCTCGCGCCGCTCCAGTCGGACGCCGTCGCGCGCATGGAGCGCAACGGGCGCGCGCTGCTCGAGATGGTCAACGACATGCTCGACTACTCGCGGCTCGAATCCGGGCGCGCCGCGCTCCACCTCGAACGCCTCGCGGCCGAGGAGGTCATCGGGGCGGTGGCGCAGGGCTTCGAGCAGGAGGCGCGCGAGAAGGGCATCGAGCTGCGCGTCGAGGTCGCGCCCGAGGTCGGCGTCGTCAGCACCGACCGGCGGAAGCTGACGCAGGTCGTCACCTGCCTCGTCTCGAACGCGCTGAAGTTCACGGCGGCCGGGAGCGTGACCGTCTCGGCGGGCGCCGAAGGGGACGAGCGGTGGTATATTGAGGTCACGGACACGGGCATCGGGATTTCGAGCGACGCGCTGGCCTACATCTTCGACGAGTTCCGCCAGGTGGACGACCGGCTGACGCGCTCCTACAACGGCGTGGGCCTCGGGCTCGCCATCACGCGGCGCGTCGTCGAGCTGCTCGGCGGACAGATCACGGTCGAGAGCCGGCAGAACGAGGGCAGCCGCTTCCACATCACCTGGCCGCGCGAGGCGCGGCCGCGCACCGGCACCGGCTCGCTCGTCGCGCCGCGCGACGACGACTCGCAGCCCGGGGGCGAGCAGCGCCTCCTGCGCGCCGTCTGACGGGCGCCAACGCATTCTCGCGGCCCGCGCGGGCCGCCGGCCGACAGCGAATCGCGAAAGGAGAGCAGGGGTGGCAACTGACGTTTATCTGGACGACGACGACCCGCGCGCGGGCGCGTCCGCTCTTTCCGACGACGCGCGAGAGTCAGTCGCGCTGGGCAACCTGTCGAGCGTGGCCGGGCAGCCTTCGGCGCTGGCCGACCTCGCCCTACTCAACCTCGTCAACAACATCAACGCCTCGCAGCAGAACGCCGTCTCGAACCAGCAGGCGATGAACCAGGTCGCGCTGGCCACGACGGGCAGGGTCGTCAACCTCGTCGCCGGCCTGAGCCCGCTGGAGGCGCTCGCGGTCGGCAGGCTCTACGCCGGCATCAACGTCGCGCGACAGCTCGCGGAGCTCAAGGGCTCCATCGCGGCTTTAAGCGCGGCGCAGACTTAACGCGCCCCGGACCCGAACGGGCGGCGCGCCCCGCCGCGCCGCCCGTGACGCCCGAAGACTCGCGCGGCGCGCGGCTCCTTCGCGCCGCCCGGCCGCGGAGCAGGAAAGGAGAGCAGAGGAGATGCCGGTTGACCGCAACATTGGCGACGACGACCCGCGCGCGACGGCCGCGGCCGGCGAGGCCGGGGGCGCGCGCAGGACGGCGGGAACGCAACTGGTGACCGCGCCGGAGCCGGCGCGCGCGGCGCCGATGTCTTCGTTCGGCGAGAGGAGGGAGGAGCCCGACAGGTCGCGGCTGATGATTTACGGCGTGGTGGCGCTGGTCGGGCTGCTGCTGCTGGCGGGGCTCGGGTATCTGGCGACGCGGCCGACGGCGAAGCCGGGCGAGGAGCGGCTGGCGGGAGCCATCCGGCCGGGCGCGCCCGAGTTCCCCGGCGACAAGCTCGTCGTGGACTTCGACCCGGACGAGAACGCGACCATCGGCGGCAACGCGCTCGGCAACTACGTGGTCACGATGAAGCCGACCGTGCGCAACTTCACGGGGCGCGTCGTCAACGGCCTTGAGTTCCGCGCCGCCGGGCTCGACATCCACGGGCAGGCCATCCGCGAGCGCACCTACGTCGCCGAGGAGGAGATAGAGCCGAACCGCACCTCCTCGCCCGCCATCGGCCTCAACTTCCCCTCCGACAACCGCCCCGCGCAGCTCAGGCTTGAGTTGACCGGCGTGCGGTTCAAGTAGTCGCGGCCGGAAAAGCTCGACCGCGGAGACGTAGAAACGTGTAGACGCGGAGACGGGGCTTGAAGACTGATGTCTTCAAG
>DASVUF010000200.1:0-8485 GCA_036387195.1 Pyrinomonadaceae bacterium
GCTCAACCCGGCGGCCTGGGGGGCGGCGAACCGCGAGCTGGTCGAGTCTTTGCTGCACCGGCACGGGGCCGTGCTCTTCCGGGGTTTCCGCGTCGGCGGGGTCGAGGGGTTCGAGGCGCTGGCGAGGAGCGTCACCCCGGAGTTGCTCGACTACAAGGAGCGCGCCGCCCCGCGCAGGGAGGTCGGCCGCAACGTCTACACCTCGACGGAGTTCCCCGCGGACCAGCGGATACCGCTCCACCACGAGATGTCTTACTCGCACAACTGGCCGACCAAAATCTGGTTCTACTGCGAGCGGCCGGCCGAACAGGGCGGCGCGACGCCCATCGCCGACGACCGGAAAGTCTTCAGGCTCCTCGACCCGAAGATTAAAGAGGTCTTTATGAGCAAGAAGGTCATGTACGTGCGCAACTACGGCGAGGGCGTGGACATGACCTGGCAGGACGCCTTCCAGACCGAAGACCGCGCGCGCGTCGAGGAGTACTGCCGCCGCTCGCACACCGCCGTCGAGTGGAAGGACGGCGACCGCCTGCGCACGCGGCAGGTGCGCCAGGCCATGGCCACGCACCCCGCGCTCGGCGAGACGGTCTGGTTCAACCACGCGCACATGTTCCACGTCTCGAACCTCCAGCCGGCCGTGCGCGAATCGCTGCTGTCCGAATTCGCGGACGACGAGCTGCCGCGCAACGCCTTCTACGGCGACGGCTCGCCCATCGAGGACTCGGTGCTCGAAGAGATTCGCGCCGTCTACGCGGGGGCGGCCGTCACCTTCGCCTGGCAGGAGGGCGACGTGCTGCTGCTCGACAACTTCCTGACCTCACACGGGCGCGAGCCCTTCGCCGGCCCCCGCCGCGTCGTCGTGGCGATGGCCGAACTCTTCACCAACCCGGACGTCTGAAACGCGTCGCCGCGCCGACGCCGCGCCGCGAAGGCGCGCGGCCGGCCGGCGCGCCGAGACGACTCGAACCGAACGCGCGCGCGGCCGACGCCGCCGCGGCGCGGGGCCGCAGAATACCCGCGCGCCGGCCGACGGCCGTCCGGGGCTCTCCACACACTTTAGGCATCAACACTCAGCCCGCATAAAGAGGTCGCCCAAATGCATCACGAAATCGTCGAAGGATACCGGCTCTCGCCGCAGCAGCAGCGCCACTGGCTGTTCTACCAGGACTCCGCCGCCTACGGCGCGCAGTGCGCCGTCGCCCTGGAAGGCGCGCTCGACGCGGGGCGGCTCCGCCAGTCGCTCGGGCGGGTCATCGCGCGCCACGAGATTCTGCGCACGGCCTACCGCCTGCTGCCCGGCATGGACGCGCCGCTGCAAGTCGTCGCCGAGGCGCGCGCGCAGGAGTTGCGCGAAGTGGACCTCGGCGGCCTCTCCGAAGTCGAGCGCCGGTCGCGCGTCGAGGAGCTGTTGCGCGAGGAGCGCGCGAGGGGCTTCGACTACGAGCGCGGACAGTTGATGCACACGTGCCTGCTGAGGATGACGGGGCGCAGCCACCTGCTCGTCGTCACGCTGCCGGCCATGTGCGCCGACGCGTGGACGATGAAGAACCTTGTGGATGAGGTCGGCCGCAACTACGCGGCGGGCCCCGAAGGCGCGGAGGACGAGGGCGAGGTCGTGCAGTACGCGGACTTCGCCGAGTGGCAGCACGAGCTGTTGGAATCCGGGGGCGAGGCCACGGGGCGCGAGTTCTGGGCGGCGCAGGGCGCCTCTTCCTACGCGCCCGCGCGGCTGCCGAACGAGGGGCGGGCGGCGGCCGCGGCCGGGTCGGCGCCGCCGTCTGCAAGCGCGCTGGTCGGCGGCGCTTCGGCCGCGAAGGCCGCGGCGCTGGCCGCCGAGCACGGCGCCGACGAGGCGGACTTCCTGCTCGCCTGCTGGCACAGCCTTCTGTGGCGGCTGTCGGGCGAGTCGGAGGTGGTCGTCGAGACGGCCTTCGACGGCAGGAAGTATGAAGACCTGCACGGCTCGCTCGGCCTCTTCACGAGGCGGTTGCCCATCCGCTGCCGCTTCGAGCAGGGCTTCACCTTCACGGACGTGCTCAGGCGCGTGCACGAGGCGGGCCGCGACGCGCTCGAATGGCTCGAATACTTCAGCCCGGAGGCCGGCGAAGGCACCGCCGGCGAAGGGGCCGAGTCCCTGCCGGTCGGGTTCGAGTACGCGGTGTGCCCGCCGGCCGCCTGCCACGGCGGCGTGACGTTCGCCTTCGAGAGCCTGGAGAGCCACACGGACCGCGCGAAGCTCAGCCTCTACGCGCTGCGTTGCGGCGAGGGGCTGCGCCTCTCGGTGCAGTACGACCCGGACGTCTTCACGCCGGAGGCGGCCGGGCGCGTCGCGGACGGGCTCGCGGCGCTGATAGAGAGCGCCGTCGCGCACCCGGGCCGCGCCGTCGGCAAGCTCGACGTGCTCGGCGCAGAGGAGCGGCGGATGCTGCTCTCCGACTGGAACCGGACGGCGGCCGAGTTCCCGCGCGACAAGTGCCTGCACGAGTTGTTCGAGGAGCAGGCCGCGCGCACGCCCGAACGCCTCGCGGCCCTCTACGAGGACGAGCAACTGACCTACGCCGAGCTGAACGCGAGGGCGAACCGGCTGGCCGGCCTGCTGCGCGAGCGCGGCGTCGGCCCCGAGGCCAGGGTCGGCGTCCTGCTCGAACGCTCCGTCGAGATGGTCGTCGCGCTGCTCGGCGTCCTGAAGGCGGGCGCGGCTTACGTCCCGCTCGACCCGTTCTGGCCGGCCGAGCGCGTCAACCTCATGGTCGAGGACGCGGGCCTGTGCGGCCTCGTCACCCGCCAGGATTTGCTGTCGGCGTACCCCGAGCCGGGCGTCTGGGCCGTGCGCTTCGACGCCGACGCCGAATCGCTCGCGGGCCGCGGCGCCGGGAACCCCGAGAACCTGACGCGGCCGTCCAACCTCGCCTACGTCATCTACACGTCCGGCTCGACGGGCCGTCCCAAGGGCGTGATGGTCGAGCACGCGTCCGTGCTCAACCTGCTGGGGGCGCTGCGCCGGGCCGTGTACGCGGAGTTCGAGTCGCCGCTGCGCGTCAGCGTCAACGCGCCCGTGACCTTCGACGCCTCGGTCAAGCAGCTCATACAGCTCCTCGCCGGCCACACGCTCTGCGTCGTGCCCGAGGAGGCGCGGCGCGAGGGCGCGGCGATGCTCGCGTACATGGAGCGGCACGGCATCGAATTGCTCGACTGCACGCCGTCGCAGTTGCGCCTGCTGCTCGACGCGGGGCTGTCGGACGGCGCCGGCTACGCGCCGCGCGCGGTGCTGACCGGCGGCGAGAGCCTCGACGCGGGGCTGTGGCGGAAGCTCGCGGAGTCGGGCGCGACCGCCTACTTCAACGTCTACGGCCCGACCGAGTGCACCGTTGACGCGACCGCCTGCCGCGTGCGCGCCGACGCCGAGACGCCGAACATCGGCCGGCCCCTCGCGAACGTGCGCGCGTACATCCTCGACCGCCACCTGCAACCCGCGCCGGCCGGCGCGGCCGGCGAGCTGTGCATCGGCGGCGCAGGGGTCGCGCGCGGCTACTTTGACCGGCCCGCTCTGACGGCCGAAAAGTTCGTCGCGGACCCGTTCTCGTCGGAGCCGGGCGCGCGGCTCTACCGGACGGGCGACCGCGCGCGCTTCCTGCCCGACGGGAGCGTCGAGTTCCTCGGCCGCGTAGACCACCAGGTGAAGGTCAGGGGCGTGCGCATCGAGCTGGGCGAGATAGAGGCCGCGCTCTCGGCGCACCCGGCCGTGCGCGAGGCCGTCGTGCTGGCGCGCGAGGACGCGCCCGGCGACCAGCGCCTCGTCGGCTACGTCGTGCCCAAGCAGCAGCACGCGGCGACCATCGAGGGGCGCGCGCGCCACCGCCTGCCCAACGGCATGTCCATCGTCCAGCAGAACCGCACCGAGACCGACTACCTCTACGAGGAGATTTTCGAGGAGCGCGTCTACCTCAAGCACGGCGTCCGCCTCGCGCCGGGCGCGTGCGTCTTCGACGTGGGCGCCAACATCGGCATGTTCACGCTCTTCGCCAGCCAGCACTGCCCCGGCGCGCGCATCTACTCGTTCGAGCCCATCAGACCCGTCTTCGACGCGCTGCGCATCAACGCCGGGCTCTACGGCCCGAACGCGAAGGTCTTCCCCTTCGGTCTGTCGGACGCCGAGAAGACCGACAGCTTCACCTACTACCCGCAGTTCTCGGCCCGCTCGGGCCTGAGCGCCTACGCCAGCGCCGAGGACGAGATAGACGTCATCAAGAAGTTCCTGCGCAACAAGGACCGGAGCGGCGTCGAGGGCATGGGCAACCTGCTCGAAGCGGCCGACGAGCTGCTGGAAGGCGTCTTCACCAGCGAGGAGCTGGTCTGCCCCCTGCGCCGGCTCTCGGACGTGATGCGCGAGGAGGGCGTCGAGCGCATAGACCTGCTCAAGGTTGACGTGCAGCAGGCCGAGCTGGACGTGCTGCTCGGCGTCAACGAGGAGGACTGGCCGAAGATTCGGCAGGTCGCGATGGAGGTGCACGACGCGCCGGGGCAGGCGAGCGAAGGCCGCCTGGCCGCAATCGTCTCGCTGCTGGAGCGCCACGGGTTCCGCGTCGTCGCCGAGCAGGACGACTCGCTGCGCGGGACGGACCGCCACAGCCTCTACGCCACGCGCGACCCTTACGCCGGCGCGCAGGCCGCGCCGCCGCGCGAAGAGGGCGCCGGCCAGACCGCCGCGGCCCTCGACGGGCAGGCGCTCTACCGCCTGCCGAACAACCTCGAAGTCTTCCACCAGAACCGCAACGAGACGGAGTTCATCTACAAGCAGATTTTCGAAGACCAGATTTACCTCAAGCACGGCATCACCATCGAGCCGGGCGACTGCGTCTTCGACGTGGGCGCCAACATCGGCCTCTTCACGCTCTTCCTCTACCACAGGCTGCGCCGCGCGCGCGTCTTCTCCTTCGAGCCCATCCCCTCGACCTTCGAGAGGCTGCGCGGCAACGTCGCCCTCTACGGCCTCGACGCCGAACTCTTCAACTGCGGCCTCTCCGACCGCGAGGGGGCGGCGACCTTCACCTTCTACCCGAACTGGTCGGCCAGCTCCGGCGCCTACGCCGACCTCGAAGAGGAGGAGGCCGCCCTCAAGGCGTTCCTCATGAACCAGGGCGAGCTGGTGGCCGAGTACGCGGACGAACTGGTCGAGGGCAGGTACCGCGGCGAGCAGGTCGTCTGCCCGCTCAGGAGGATCTCCGACCTCATCCGCCAGTACGACGTCGAGCGCATAGACCTCCTGAAACTCGACGCCGAGAAGAGCGAACTCGACATCCTGAACGGCATTGACGAACAGGACTGGGCGAAGGTCAGGCAGGTCGTCATAGAGGTTCACGACATCGAAGGCCGCCTGCGCCACATCACCTCGATGCTTGAGGGCCGCGGCTTCGCCGTCGTCGTCGAGCAGGACGCGGGGCTCGCCGGCAGCAACATCTTCAGCCTCTACGCGCGCAAGCCGGAGTCCGGCCGCGCCAGGAAGACCCTTGACGAGAAGTCGCTCGAAGAGTCTTCGGCCGCGACGCCCAACGGCTTCGACCAGGTGTCGCTCTCGGCCGTCGAGCTGCGCCGCTACCTGGGCGAGAAGCTGCCCGACTACATGGTGCCGTCGGCCTTCGTGACGCTCGACGAGTTCCCGCTGACGAACAACGGCAAGGTGAACCGCGCCGCGCTGCCCGCGCCCGAGGAGGCCGGGGCGGACTCGGAGGGGGCGACGGCGGCCGCCGCCCCGCGCAACCCCGTCGAAGAGATACTGCTCGGCATCTGGAGCGAGGTGCTCGGCGTCAGGCGCGTCGGCGTCCACGACAACTTCTTCGAGCTGGGCGGGCACAGCCTGCTGGCCACGCAACTGATGTCCCGCGTGCGCTCCACCTTCCGCGTGGAAGTCCCGCTGCGCGCGCTCTTCAGCCACCCGACGGCGGCCGAGTTGGCGCGCCACGTGGAGGCGGCGCTGCGCGCGGGCGCGGGCGTGGACGCCCCGCCCGTGACGGCGGTCGGGAGAGGAGGGGCGCTGCCGCTCTCCTTCGCGCAGCAGCGCCTCTGGTTCCTCGACCGCTTCGCACAGGGAAGCTCCACCTACAACACCTTCGGCGCCCTGCGTCTCGTCGGCGGCCTCGACGTGGAGGTGCTCGGCCGCACGCTCACGGAGGTGGTCAGGCGGCACGAATCGCTGCGCACGACCTTCCCCGAGCGCGACGGCCAGCCCGTGCAGGTCATCCACCCCGCGTCCGAGATGGCGCTTGAGGTCGAAGACCTCGGCGCGCTCGCCGCAGCCGAGCGCGAGGCCGAGGCGCAGCGACTCATCAACGAAGAGGCGGCGCGCCCCTTCGACCTTTCCGCGGGGCCTCTGCTGCGCGCTCGCCTGCTGCGGCTGAGTGATGAGGAGCACGTGCTGCTCTTCACGATGCACCACATCGTCACCGACGGCTGGTCCATGGGCATCCTCGTCAACGAAGTGGCCGCGCTTTACACCGCTTTTCTCAAAGGCGAGGAGTCGCCGCTGGCGGAACTTCCCGTGCAGTACGCCGACTTCGCGGCGTGGCAGCGCGAGTGGATGCAGGGCGAGGTGCTGGAGCGAGAGCTTCAGTACTGGCGTACGCAGTTGGAAGGCGCGCCGCCCGTGCTGGAGTTGCCGACCGACAAGCCGCGGCCGGCCGTCCAGACGTTCCGCGGGGCCGCCTACTCATTCGCGCTGCCGCAGGAGTTGGCCGAGCGGCTGCGCAGGCTGAGCCGTGAAGAAGGCGCGACGCTGTTCATGACGCTGCTCGCGGGCTTCCAGGCGCTGCTCTCGCGCTACAGCGGGCAGGACGACGTGGTGGTGGGCAGCCCCATCGCCAACCGCAACCGCGCGGAGACGGAGCCGCTCATCGGCTTCTTCGTCAACACGCTGGCGCTGCGCACGGACCTCTCCGGCTCGCCCTCCTTCCGCGAGCTGCTGCGCAGGGTGAGGGAGACGTGCCTCGGGGCGTACGCGCACCAGGACGTGCCGTTCGAGAAGTTGGTCGAGGAGTTGGAGCCGGAGCGCAGCCTCGGGCGCAACCCGCTGTTCCAGGCCGCCTTCGTCCTTCAGAACGCGCCGGTCGGGGAGCTGAGCCTGCCGGGGCTGCGGCTGCTGCCGGCGGCGGCCGAGAGCCGCGCGGCGAAGTTCGACCTGACGCTGCTGACCGAGGAGCGCGAGGGCGGCGTCGGGGCGACGCTGGAGTACGACGCCGACCTCTTCGAGGCCGCGACGGCCGAGCGCATGGCCCGCCACCTCGTGGCGCTGCTCTCGGCCGCCACCGCCGACCCCTCGCTCCCGGTGGAATCTCTGGACCTGCTCTCGGTCGAGGAGCGCCACCTGCTCGCGGACGTCTACAACCGCACGGCCTCCGCCTACCCGCGCGAAGCCTCGCTCGCCTCGCTCTTCGAGCGGCGGGCTGCGCTCTCGCCCGACGCGGCCGCGCTCGCCTTCGGGGACGGGCTCGTGAGCTACGCCGACTTGAACGCGAGGGCCAACAGGCTGGCGCGCCACCTCCGCTCGCTAGGCGTCGGTGCGGAGACGCGCGTCGGCGTGCTCATGGAGCGCTCGGCCGAGCTGGTCGTCTCGCTCCTCGCGGTGCTCAAGGCCGGCGGGGCCTACGTGCCTCTGGACCCGGAGTACCCGCTGGAGCGCCTCTCCTTCATGCTCGAAGACTCCCGCGCGCCAGTCCTGCTCACGCAGGGTCACCTCCTCGACTCCGCCCCCAGCTACTGGGGGCACGTCGTCTCCCTCGACGATGACCTGGAGCAGGAGCTCTCGGCGCTTCCGGGCGACGACCTCCCCGAAGAGGAGCGCGGCGTCGGCGGCTCATCGCTCGCCTACGTCATCTACACCTCGGGCTCCACAGGCCGCCCCAAGGGCGTGATGGTCGAGCAGCGGTCGGTGGCGCGCCTCGTCTGCAACACCGACTACGCGTCGCTGGGACCCGACGAGGTCTTCCTCCAGCTGGCGCCCGTGAGCTT
The DNA here is from genome assembly GCA_036387195.1 of Pyrinomonadaceae bacterium. GTDB lineage: Bacteria > Acidobacteriota > Blastocatellia > Pyrinomonadales > Pyrinomonadaceae > QHXN01. Next base: position 8,002 of record DASVUF010000200.1, read on the forward strand.
CGACGCCTCGACCTTCGAGCTGTGGGGGGCGCTGCTCAACGGCGGGCGGCTCGCCGTCATGCCGCCGGGGCCGGTCACCGTCGAGGCGCTCGACGCCGCGCTCCGGCGGCACAAGGTGACGACGCTGTGGCTGACGGCCGGCCTCTTCCACGTCGTGGCCGACGAGCGGCCGGCCGCGCTGGCGGGGCTGCGGCAACTGCTGGCGGGCGGCGACGTGCTCTCGCCGCCGCACGTCGAGCGCGCCCTGGCGGCCGGCGGCGGCCGTCTGCGCGTCATCAACGGCTACGGGCCGACCGAGGGGACGACCTTCACCTGCTGCCACGAGGCTCGGCCGAGGGGGCGCGCCCCCGTGCCCGTGGGGAGGCCGGTGGCGAACACGCGGGTCTACGTGCTGGACGGGCGGATGGGGCTCGCGCCCGAGGGGGTGGCGGGCGAACTCTACGCGGGCGGCGACGGGGTGGCGCGCGGGTACCTCAACGCGGCG
>DASVUF010000201.1:0-25555 GCA_036387195.1 Pyrinomonadaceae bacterium
CGTTCGGGGCGGAGCTGGTGGCCGCCGGGCAGGCTCTCTTCGAGCCGGCGCAGCGCCGCGCCCTGCCTGAGCCACTCGGCGCCCTTCCCGTCGAAGCCCCTGGCGACGTAGGAGACGCGCATCTCGTCGGCCAGGCGGCGCGCCGCCGCGACCGAGACGTGCGCCATCCCCTTCGGTTCAATGCCGCTGTCGGGCGGGATAATCATGGCGATCTCGCCCCCGCGCGGCAGCCACGCGGCCGCGACCGCCGGCCCTTCGGCGCCCATTGCCTTCCGCGGGCCCGGCCCGTGCGAGGGCTCCTCGATCATCGCCAGTTCGTCGCCGGCCTCCTCAGTCTGGCGGGCCTCGGCGCGCGAAGGCGGGGCGGCCGGCGCCGACTTGCGCGTCCGCTCGGCCGGCTTCCGGCTCGGGCACGAGGCGAGCGTCGTCTCGGCGGGGCGCGGCGCGGCGGCGACCGCGGCCGGCGAGCCCCCGCCCGCGGGCAGGCTCAGGAACGCGTGCATAAGCTCCCCGCGGAGTCGCGCCCCGAGCGCGCCGCTCAACGACTGGAGGTCGTGCGAGAGCCGCGGCGCGGCGAAGAGCGCCGCGGCGACGATGACGAACGCGATGACTGATCTGTGCTTCATCTCCTGACCCGCCTTTATCCGAATAGCCCCTCGCGGGGGCTCAGGTGTTTACCGCTTCCGGCAAGTGCTTCCGGCCTGTTCTACCCGCAAAACACCGCGCGGCGGCATTTCGTGGCAACTTTTTTTCGCTTACAATGACGCCCGGCGCTTCCCTGAAGTTAACGTCTTTACACGCGCGGGCGTTCCCCCGGTTTGATTTTCGCTCGCGCCGCCGACCGGCGCGCGGGGCTTTCGGTCTCGCACCTGTATGTGTCGCGGCCCGACGGTTGGTTTCAAAAAATCTTCGGGGGCGGTTCCTTTTTTTCAGGCGCGCGCCCCACGCCTTTAACGCGTAAGGATGGGGCCGCGGGGCTCAGCCGCACAATTCAAATGTGACGAAACCGGACGGGCTGGGACGAGCGGGCCGCCCCGCGTGACGAACGGGACGCGGGGCGTGACGAACTTGACCGATAGCATGGACTGGCAGGGGCGATAACGTCGCGCCGCCGCCGGGAGCGCCGGCCTGATTCGTGGTCGCAGTGAGCAGGGCCGCCGAGGCGGCCGCCGAGGAGTCCCTTGAGAAACTTGACGACAGACACGCCGCCCTTCACGTTCAAACGGCGCGCGGCGCTGGCTCTGCTGCTGTGCGCGCTCGCGGTCGCTTCGCCGGCCGGCGCGGCGCGCGCCGTGAGGCCGCAGGACGGCCCGCCCAGGGAGGAGGGGACGTTCCGCGAGCCCGACCTCGTCGAGTTGAAGAAGCTCGACCGCTCCATCAGGCTCGACGTACGCTACGCGACCTCCAACAACTTCGCCGGCCGCGCCGTCTACTCCGAGGCGCGCGCCTTCCTCCAGCGCCCGGCGGCCGAGGCGCTCGTCCGCGCCGCGCGCGTGCTCAAGGCTCGGGGCTACGGCCTCGTGGTCTTCGACGGCTACCGCCCGTGGTCCGTCACCAAGCTCTTCTGGGACATCACGCCGGCCGACAAGAAGCAGTTCGTCGCCGACCCGGCGAAGGGCTCGCGCCACAACCGCGGCTGCGCCGTTGACCTCACGCTCTACGACCTCAAGACCGGCCGCCAGGTCTCCATGCCCGGCGAGTACGACGAGATGTCGGAGCGCTCGCACATCAACTACGCGGGCGGCGAGCCCGAGCAGCGCCGCCTCCGCGACCTCCTCCGCGCCGCCATGGAGGCCGAAGGCTTCGCCCCCTACGCCCCCGAATGGTGGCACTACGACTACAAGGACTGGCGGCAGTACCCCATCCTCAACGTCGGCTTCGGGGAAATCGGAAAGTCCGGGCGGAAGGCCGCCGCCGCGGCTCACACCAAATAGTGCCGCGCCTGCACCATCTGGCATAGGCGCGCGCGGGGCGCGCTTTAATTTCCGCTGAAAATCGTCGGGCGGCGGCCCCATCCTCCTCGCCCGGCGCCCACGGGCACAGGCTTTGCACCGGCCGCGGGCAAAGGACGAGAGCCCGTGAGAGCTTTTAAGCCTTCCGCGAAGGCGCGGCCCCGTCCGCCCAATCTGTCCCAAAGCAGAGCCCGTCTCGTTAGCCAACGAAGGAGCGAACCGTTATGCGTTCCCGTCTCTCGACGCCAGCCTCTCTCCTCTTTCTTCTCTCCACACTCTTTCTCCTGACCGCGCACGCGCGCGCCGCCGACGACGCCTACGAAGACGAATACGAGGAGCGCGCGCGCGTCATGCGCGTCAGCCTCCTCAAAGGCGAGGTCAGCCTCAAGCGCGACGGCGAGGACGAATGGGAGGAGGCGCGACTGAACGCGCCGCTCGTCGAGGGCGACGTGCTGGCGACGGGTCGCGACTCGCGCCTCGAAGTCCAGCTCGACGCGCGCAACTTCGTGCGCCTCGGCCCCGACTCGCTTCTGAAGGTCGTCACGCTGCGCGACGAAGGCGTCGCGCTCAGCCTCTCGGAAGGCACGGCCACCGTCCGCCTCGCGCGCTTCGACAGGGACAAGGAATACTTCGAACTCGACGCGCCGGGGACGACCATCGCCGCCGAGAAGACGGGGCTGTACCGGCTCGACGTCGAGCGCGACGGCTCGGCGCGCGTCACCGTCCGCGACGACGGGCGCGCGCGCGTCTACTCGCAGGACTCCGGCTTCGTCCTGCGCAACAACCGCACGGCGCGGCTCGCCGGCAACGGCGGCGGCGAGGGCGACTGGGAGTTCTCCGCGGCCGTCGGCTCCGACGAGTGGGACAACTGGAACGACGAGCGCGAGCGCCACCTCGCCTCGCGCCTGCGCTACGAAGGGCGCGAGCGCTACTACGACCCGGAGGTCTACGGCGCCGAGGAATTGGACGCCTACGGCGACTGGGTCTACACGCAAGACTACGGCTACGTCTGGCGGCCGCACACGACCGTCGTCAACAACTATCACGACTGGGCGCCGTACCGTTATGGCCGCTGGGTCTGGCGCCCCCCCTACGGCTGGACGTGGGTGGCGGACGAGCCCTGGGGCTGGGCGCCGTATCACTACGGCCGCTGGGTCTACTACAACAACAACTGGTGCTGGGCGCCGCGCGGCTACGGCTACCGCTACCGGCGCGCGTGGTGGAGGCCGGCGCTGGTCGTCTTCGTCACGCTCGACTTCGGGCGCGACCGGCACGTCTGCTGGTACCCGCTGACCTACGGGCAGCGCGACCCGCGCGGCCGCCTGTGGTCGCGGCGCTACGAGCCGCTGACGCCGCTCGGCCGGCGCGACCTCGGACACCTGCGGCGCTCGAACCCGGCGCTGCTGCGCGCGGTGACGACGCTGCCGGCGCGCGACTTCGGCGCGGGCAGGATGCGCGCGCGTCCCGCCGCGGGCGACCTGGCGCAGCGCGCCGTCGTGAGCGAACCCGTGCGCGGACAGTTGCCCTTCGCGCGCCCCGTCACGCCGCGCGCCGCGGGACGCGCGGGCGGCGCGAACGAAGCAGCGGGCGTCGCGCGGCCGACCGGCGCCAACGGCCGGGACGTGCTGGTCATCAACCGGCCTGACGCGCCGGCGCGCGTCCTGTCCGCACGCCCGACCGGCGCCGCGTCGCGCACGCCCGGCGTCGCGCTCGACGGCGAACTCCGGCGGACGCGCGTCTTCAACAACCGCGAGCCGCGCCTGCCGGGGGCCGCGGCGTCGCCCGACCCGGCGCGCGGCTCCGGCCCCGCCGTGCGCGACGCGGGCGCGGCGGGTGGCACGGGCGTTTTCGACCGGCCGCGCACGTCCGGCTCGCCCGCCTCCAGCCCGGGCGGCGTCGGCGGCGACACGACGCCCGAGCGCGTCCGCCCGAGTCGGCCCGGCTCGCCCGTCGAGCCTTCGGCCGGCGGCGCGTCCGACGACCCCGCGCCCACCAGGCGGCGCGACGGCGACGATTCCGAGCCGCGACGAGCGCGACCCGCGCGCCCGACCTACGAGCAGCCGCCCGGCGAACGCACGCGCGAGGCGCGGCCGCGCGACGAAGGCTCGGGCGGCCAGCCGTTCCCGCGCTACGAGCCGCGCATACGGCCGCGCGACGAGGGCGAGCGCACGTCGCCGCCCCCGCGCGATGAGACGCCGGCCCGGCGCGAAGAGGCGCCGACGCGACGCGAAGAGCCGCCCGCATACCGCCCCGAGCGCACCGCGCCGCGCGAGGCGCCGCCACCGCGCAGCGAGCCCGAGCCGCGACGCGAGCAGCCCGAGCCGCGCCACGAGGCGCCGCGGCAGGAGCCGCGTCAGGAGACGCCGCGCCAGGAGCCCCCGCGACGCGAGGCTCCTGCGCCTGCCCCACGCCAGGAGGCGCCGCGCCAGGCGCCTCCGCAGCGAGAAGCGCCGCGCCCGTCCGCGCCGCGGCGTGAAGGGCCGTAGCGGCTCGACTCTAAGCGCGCGGAGGGCGATTCAACGATTCGCCCCCGCGCGCGCACGACTCACGGAGGCGCGGGACGGGGCCCCGCGCCTCCGGAAGGCGGCGGCGAAAAGCCGGGCGGTCACGACCGACGCAACTCGTCGCCCGACTTTTCGCCGCCGCGAACTTAAATAAGTCGTCAAGCCCCGACAGACACGCGCCCTCCCCTTCAGCAACCGAAAGGACTTCAGATGCGCGCCCGCCCCACGCCCTTCGCCCTCGTCGCCGCCCTCTCGCTCGCGCTCGTCGCCCTCTGCGCGACGCCGCCCCGCCCCGGCTCCGCGCAGACGCTTACGCGCAAGGGCTACCGCCCCGACCGCGCACGCGCGCTCGCCGCGCGAACCGACCGCGCGCGCAAGCCCGAGCGCCCCGGGGCTTACACGCCGAAGCGCGTGCGCGAGGCCGCGGCCTCTCGCACGCGCCCCGGCGGCGCCGGCCTCGAAACGCGCCGCCGGCCGGCGCGCCCCGCGCCGCCCAAACGAAGCGCCGGCCCGGCCGCGAGACGGTCTTCGAACAACGACCCCGCGACCGCCGACGCGCGGACGGGGGCGCGGCCGCCGGCCGCCGCCATCGCGCCCGGCACGCCGCTCGGCCGCGTGCTGCACGTCTCGCAACTGAGCCTGACGAGCGACGCCGGCACGCACGAGGAGTTCGTTGACCGCGACGGCGACCTGCGGGCCGACGACCGCGCCACCTTCGACGCCGACGGCGGCTCCTACGACATCGCCGTCGGACGCACGGGCGCGCGCTACGAAGTCTTCACGGGCATAGACGACCGCGGCACGGCGACGACCTCCGACGATGTCTCGACCGGCGTGCTCGTCCTCGCGCTCGACACCAACGGCGACTACGCGCGCGACTCGTCGAGCGTCTTCGACCTCGGCCGCGACTTCGGCCTGCCCTCGGCCGTCGCCGCCGTCTCTGGCACGTCGCGCGCCGGGCGCGAGTTCGTCGTCGTCTCGTCCAGCGGCTACTACAACAGCGAAGACCCGAACGACCCGAACAACGAGCCGTCGCCCGGCGTCGTCCTGCTCGTGCGCGACCCTTCGACCGGCGGCTTCGACGCCGCGCGCACGCGCGAGTTGACCAGGGTGGGCGACGACCGCCTGTTCAACGCCAACGGGCTGGCGCTGCTGCCCGGCGGCCACCTCGTCGTCGCCGACTTCCAGTCGAACGAATTGCGCGTCGTCCGCGACACCGACAACGACGGCCTGCCCGACACGCTCGACCCCACGCCCTTCTACGTCTTCCCGTTCGACACGGACGCGCCGCTCGACGTGGCCGCCAACTCGCGCGGCGTCGTCTTCACGCACTCGGCGGGCGACGACACGTACATGCTGGCCGTCTACGACGCGAACGGCGACGGCCGCGCCGAGACGGACGCGGTCTGCGTCGAGGGGCTCTCGATTGACAACAACCTCGTGCTGCACGGGCTGACGGTCGCGCGCGACGGGACGGTCTACGTGATACAGGACTCGACGGGCGAGAGCGACCTGCCGGCCGACGGCGGCAACGGCGGCGTCCCGCACGTCTACGCCTTCCCCGACCCTGCGCTCAACGGCGTGCTGCGCGACGGCGTGGCCTTCGTCCTCGCCGACGACGAGTTCACGCAGGCCTACTCGGGGCTCGCCTTCGGCGTCGAGACGGCGCTCCCGCCGGTCGCGCGCCTCTCCGTGACGAACAGCGCGAGTTTGCAGGGCGACCCGCCCTCCGGGGGGCTGGCGACCATCAGCGGCGCCGGCCTGACGCGCGGCGCGAGCGGCGCGACCGAGGCCGCGGCCGCCGCCGCCGGCCTGCGCGTCACCGTCGAGGGCGTGAGCGTGCCCGTCCTCTCGTTCGACGACGCGAAGGTTCACGTCCGCGTCCCGCAGTCGCTCGGGACGGGCGTCGCCTCGTTCGTCGTCAGCGTCGGCGGGAACGTCACCGCGGCCGACGACGCCAACGTCGTCACGGCCAACCCCGGCGTCTTCACCGTCACGCAGGCGGGGACGGGCGAGGCGATAGCGCTGCTCGTCACCGACCTGCTCTACACGCGCGCGCCCTTCCCCGCCGGCTCGGAGGTCGCGATTTTCGGCACGGGCTGGCGCAACTCGACGCCCGTCACGGTGCAGGTCGGCGGCAAGGCGGCGCAGGTCGTCTACGCCGGCCCGTCGGGCGGCTTCGACGGCCTCGACCAGCTCAACGTCCGACTCCCCGAAGGCGTCAGCGGCGCGGCCCCCGTCGTCGTCACCACCGCCAGCGGCGCGGCCAGCCGCGCGGGCGTCTTCGTCACCGTCCAATAGTTCGGCCGCGCGGCCGCCGCCGAGACTTGAGGCCGCGAGTCTCGACGGCGGCCGCGCACGCGCGCTCCGCCGCCCGGAACGTTGGTGTTATAGTTCCTCACACACCACGGCTTCGTTAAAGGCGGCTATGAACCTGCACACCATCAAGACGCCGTCGCTCGTGCTCGACGCCGGGCGCGTGCGGCGCAACGCCGGGCGGATGGCGGAGCGCGTCCGCGGGCTCGGGGCGACGCTGCGGCCGCACGTCAAGACGCACAAGTGCGTCGAGGTGGCGCGCATCCAGACCGAGGGCGCGCCGGGCGGCCTGACCGTCTCGACGCTCGCCGAGGCGCGCGCCTTCGCCGCGCACGGCTTCACAGACATCACCTACGCCGTCCCCGTCGAGCCCGGCAAGTTCGCCGAGGCGATTGAACTCGCGAAGCGCTGCGAGCGGTTCGCGCTCATCACGGACGACGCCGACGTGCCGCCGCTGCTCGACGAGGCCGCGCGCCGCGCCGGCGTCAGGCTCGACCTCTTCCTCAAGGTGGACTGCGGCTACCACCGCTGCGGCGTCGAGCCCGAGGGCCCCGAGGCGCTCGACATCCCGCGCCTCATCGCGCGCGCCCGGGGCCTGCGCTTCGCCGGCATCCTGACGCACGCCGGCCACTCCTACAACGTGCGCTCGCGCGAGGAGTTGCTGGCCGTCGCCGCGCGCGAGCGCGACGCGATGACCGGGCTGGCCGCGCGGCTGCGCGAGGACGGGCTGGAGGCGCCGACCGTCAGCGTCGGCTCGACCCCGACCGCCACGCACGTCGAACACCTCGAAGGCGTGGACGAGGCGCGCCCCGGCAACTACATCTTCTTCGACGCCTTCCAGGCGACGCTCGGCAGTTGCGCGTTCGACGACTGCGCGCTGACGGTGCTGGCGGCGGTCGTCCACCGCGACCGCGCGCGCGGGCGCGTCGTGCTCGACGCCGGCGCGGTCGCGCTGTCGAAAGACCGCGGCCCCGTCGGGTTGGACGAGGGGTGCGGCTACGGCCGCGTGCTCGACCTCGAAGGGCGCGACATGGGGCTGCGCGTCGGCTCTCTCTCGCAGGAGCACGGCGAGGTCGCGGTCGGCGACCCGGCGCTGCTCGAACGCCTGCGCGTCGGCGAGCGCGTCCGCGTGCTCGCCAACCACTCCTGCCTCACCGCGGCGCAGCACGCGCACTACCACGTCCTCGAAGGCGAACGCCTGGTTGACCGCTGGGAGATTCAACGCGGCTGGTGAGAAACATGCCCGTCAACAACCTTTTAAGCCTCGACGCCTTCCACGACGACGACGAGTTGAACGTCATCATCGAGACGCCCAAGGGGAGCCGGAACAAGTACAACTACGACGAGGGGCTGGGGCTCTTCAAGCTGGGCGGGGTGCTGACCTCGGGCGCGTCGTTCCCCTTCGACTTCGGCTTCGTGCCCTCGACCGTGGGCGGCGACGGCGACCCGCTCGACGTGCTGGTGCTGATGGACGAGCCGGCCTTCACCGGCTGCCTCGTCCGCACGCGCCTCGTCGGCGTCGTCGAGGCCGAGCAGACCGAGCGCGACGGCGAGACGACGCGCAACGACCGCCTGGTCGGCGTCGCCGCCGACTCGCGCCTGCTCGGCCGCGTCCGCGCGCTCGAAGACCTCGGGCCCGACCTCCTGGAAGAGATCGAGCACTTCTTCGTCTCCTACAACCAGATAAAGGGGAAGACGTTCAGGCCGCTCGGCCGCTTCGGCCCCGCCCGCGCCCGCGCGCTCATCGAGGAAGGCATGAAGCAGTTCCGCCGCCCGAAGGGCAAGCGGCCTTCGCCGCGGCCTTCGTCGAAGCCGGGCGGGAAGAGGTCGGGCAAGAAGGGTTCGGGTAAGAAGGGCGCGGGTAAGAAGCGGTGAGGAAGGCGGCTCACGCCTTCGGGAAGAGGAACCGGAGCATGGGGTCAACGCGCTCGGCCCAGGCCGACTCGGTGTGGCGCGCGCCCACGGCCTCGAAGTAGCGCAGGTCGCCGTCCGAACCCCAGCCCCTGGCGACGAGCGCGTCGCGCAGCAGGCGCGCGTCGGCGGTCGCGTTCGCGCCCTCCTCCGTCCCCATGTCGAGCCAGACGCGCGCGCGCGTGCGCCCGGCCAGCGCCGCCACGTCGCCGAGGATGCGGCGGCCGTCCCACCAGACCGACGGCGACAGCACGGCCAGCTTGCCGAAGACCGAGGGGTAGCGGAGCCCCAGGTACATCGTCACCAGCCCCCCGAGGCTCGACCCGCCCAGCGCCGTGTCCCACGGCCCCGCCTTCGTGCGGTAGCGCGAATCCACGAACGGCTTCAACTCTTCGACGATGAGGCGGCCGTAGAGGTCGGCCTTGCCGCCCACCTTGAGCCGCGGGTCGGGGCTCGGCGTGTACTCCTCGACGCGCTCGCACCCCGTGTTGTAGATGCCGACGACGATGACGGGCTCGATGGCCTGCGCGTGGACGAGCGCCTGCGCCGTCCGGCCGACGCGCCAGTCCTGCCCGGGGATGAAGGAGGTCGCGCCGTCGAAGAGGTTCTGCCCGTCGTGCATGTAGAGCACGGGGTAGCGGCGCGCGTCGTCAGCGCCGTAGCCCGGCGGCAGGTAGACGATGACGTCGCGGTCGGTCGCGAGGAACCGCGAGCCGAAGCGCGCGTGCGTGCGGTACTCGCCGGCGTGCGCGTGCGCCGGGGGGGGTGCGAAGGGCGTCGGCGTCGGGTTCGTGGCAAACATGGCGTCGGGGCGGCCGCGCGGGGGCGCGCGCCGCGGCTTCTCCTCTCCTGTTCTCACTCGCCGCGCGCGGGCGCCTACGCGCGGCCTGAACCGCGCCCTCCGTGGGGCGTTCGATGCTGTCGGGTGTGGATGGGCTTAGCCTTCCGCCTCGCGGTTAATGGCGGCGTCGCCGCCGACGCGCGCCGCGGCGCGGCCGAGGATGAGGAGGACGACGACGGCGACGAGCGTCGCCAGGACGGCGTAGACGAACAGGCCGGTGAGGCTGTCGTCCTCGCCGAACACCTTCCGGATGAGCGCCTTGATGGCCTCGTTCCATGCGAGCGCCGCGACGAGGCCGAGCGAGGCCGCGGCGAGCGTGATCATCGTCTGAATGATGACGCGGGCGTTGTTCATCGGATTCTCCGTGGAAGGGGCGCGGCCGGCCTTCGAGCACATCGCCGCCCGCTGGCGCTGAAGCCACTTCTACGCGAAAGCCGCCCGCGCGTCAACCGAAAAATTTTCTCGCCCGCGACCGCGTCCGCGGGGCGCGCCCGCCGCCTAAACTCGCCCGCTCAGAACGTCGGCCGGCGGCGCAGGCCCCGCGCGATGCGCGCGTTGGCCAGGAGCGTCTTCGCCGTCGTCTCGGCCTCGGGCGCGAGCGACCACTTGCCGCGCTCGAACGTCCCGCCGAGGATGACGCCGTCGCGGCGCGGGAACATGTAGCTGTCGTCGGCGAGGTAGCAGTAGTCGAGTTCGGGCTGCGGCAGCAGCACCTCCAGCTGCCCGCGCATGGGCTCAATCCCGGCGTCGCCGAACAGCGCGCCGGCGCCGAGCCCCGTGCAGTTCATGACGACCGGCTCGGCCAGCGCCGCCAACTCCTCGCGCCCCCGGAATTCGCGCGCGACGACGCAGCCGCCGGCCGTGTAAAAGTCGCGCAGCAGCGCCGCGAGGTAGACGGCCGGCTCTATCATCATCGAGTAGAAGCGCGTGACGTGCGGGAAGCCGAAGTCGGCGGGCGCGCCCGAGAGGTCGCGCGTCTCGGGGTAGAGGCGCGCGCCGCCTATCAACTCGGCCACCTGCGGCGGCTGCCGGTCGAGCCTGAACGACTCGACCCAGCGCACGCCGTACTCCTCCCCTATCAAGTCCTGAAACGCGCGGTTCGAGAGGCGGCAGGCGAGCCCGAACCTTTCGAGGAAGGCCGCGTCAACCTCCCGCGGGCGGTACGAGGAGGTCGGCAGCCAGAACGCGCCGGCGATGTTCGAGGTCGTCTCGGGCGGCTGCGTCTTGGCGTAGATGGTCACCTGCCCGCCCCTGCGCTGGAGCACGCGCGCCGTCGTGAGCCCCATCACGCCGCAGCCGAGGACGGCGAAGACGCCGTGACCCGTCTCGCGCGCGAGGTCGGCGGCCATCGTCGAAGTGCCCCAGGAGAGAGTGACGCCGGCCCCGCCGTGGCCGTAGTTGTGGACGACGGTCTTGTCGCCGAGCCGCTCGGCGCGGACGACGAAGCCCTGCCGCCTGTACGGACGCAGGCCGACGACCGTCCTGATGAGGCGGTCGCGGAAGACCTTGACCGGCGCGAACCGCCGCCAGGGGCCGCGCGCCCCGGCGGCCGCCGCGCCGAACAAGGGGACGCGCGCCTCTGCGGCGGCCGCGCCGAACAGCGGCGGCGCGCCCAGCGCGAAAGCGCCGGCCGCCAGCGAAGTCTTCAAAAAGCTCCTGCGGTGCATCCACTCCTCCGTCCGTCGAAAACCCACGCGGCCGCCGCGAAGACTTCGGCCCGCCGCGCGGCTCGGCCGCGCCGGCGGGCGCGCGCGCGCCTGAGCCACGTCTCCGGGGCGCGGCGACGGCGGCGGGCGCGCGGCTCGAACGATTGAAGACTCGGAGGGGGGCGGCGCCGGGGCGGAGTCGGGCCGAGACTTAAAGGCCGCGGCACATCTCGGCGCCCCAGGGCGTCGAGACCGCGCGCTGGACGGAGGCGCGCACCTCCGCGAAGTTCCAGTCCTTGCGCTGCCAGATGGAGCCGTCGGCGTACTCGATGCGGTTGACGACGACGCGCTCTTTGTAAGGCTTGTCGGCGCGCTTCTCAAGGCTGGCGACGCTGATGGCGCCGTTCGGGCCCGAGGCGCTGAAGGCCGCCAACTCCTTCTCCTTGCCGGCCTTGATGTTGACGCCGCAGAGGAACTGACGGCGCGCGAGGTTGGAAGGGTCGGCCGCCTCCTCGAACTGGTACTCCCAGAAGAGCACCTCCACGGCCTTCGCCGACGCGTTGCGGACTTTGACCTTGTAGGCGAAGCCCTCGACCTCGACGGTCTTCGGCGAGCGGGCTTCGCGGACGGCCTTGTCGAGCGCGGCGCTGCGGCTGTCAACCGTGTCGGCGTTCGGGTCGCGCACGCCCGCCGGGTCGTTGATGCGGCGGTTGCGCTCGAAATTCTTGTTGGCGGAGGTCATGGCGGCGGCGGGCGCCTGGCCCTGCGCGTCCGGCTTCTCGACCACCTGCCGGCTCTTGGCCCACTTGTGGCCGACCACCTCAAGCGACGAGCCGTCGCCCGCCGCCTGGCGTGCGGGCGCGGCTGTCAGCAGCAGCAACGGCAAGAACAGAAGGATTCGCATGGTTCGCCTCCGGCGCCTCTGGGAACGCTGGCCCGGCCGCGGGCGCGGCGGGGACTTCGGTCAGGCTTCAGAAGATAGTGCCGGGCGGCGGCGCTGTCAACGAACTTCGGCCGCGCCCGCGTCTTCGAGCGGCGCGCCGGCCGCGCAGAGCGGGCAGGCCGCCGGCTCCCACGTCTGGTACTCTTCGCGCGCGACCGCCTCGACGGGGACGCCGAGCCCCGCGAAGTGCTGCGCGCCGCGCGACCCGAGGACGAGCAGCGCGCCCGCGACCACCATCTCCGCGCCGCGCGCGCGCAACTCCTCGTGCGTCGCGCGCAGCGACGACCCCGCGCTCATCACGTCGTCCACGACGGCCACGCGCCGCCCCCCGGCGCGCGCGCGCAGCGCCGGCGGCAGCCGGTAGCTCACGCCGTAGAGCCCCTCCGTCCGCCGCGCGGTCACGCGCTCCGCGAACCAGAACTCGGCGCCGAGCGCCTGCGCGACGAGTTGCGCCAGGAAGGCGCCGCCGAGCAGCGGCCCGCACACCGCGTCCACCTCGTAAGGGCGCAGCGCCGCCGCCAGCGCGCCGACGAACGGCTCCACCCGCCGCGGCTCTGCGAACAGCGCGTCGAGGTCGAGCCAGAGCCGGCCGTGGTGCCCGGACTCCAGCCGGAAGTGGCCGCGCCGGCCTTCGACCAGCCCGAGGAAGAGCCCCGTAACGTCGCGCTCGCTCATGGCTTCCCGTCCAGCCTCCGCCTGTGCTCGGCGAGCATGTTGCAGAAGAGCGCGCCCTGCGAGACGGCGTCGTCGAGCGCCTTGTGCGTGTACGGCAGGTCGTCGAACCACGCGCGCGGCATGTGGCGCTTGACCGTGTCGAGGAAGTCGCGCCCCGTCAGCGCCATCGCGAACGTCTTGATGTCGAGCGCCTGCCAGCCGAAGGGGTTCTCGCCCGCGAAGCGGTTCAGGTACCAGCAGACGAACATGAAGTCGAAGGCCGCCGGGTAGGCGACGAAGACGGGCTGGCCCGGCAGACCTTTGAGCCAGCCGAGGTAGCTGCGCATCGCACGCTCGGGCGCCTGCACGTCCTCGCGGCAGGCGGCCCAGGCCTCGGGCTGCCCCTTCCACCACCTCATCGTGTCGGGGTGCTGCGCCGCGCCGGGCAGCGTCTCAAGGTTCGCGGTGAAGACCGAGTGCAGCGTCTTGTCGGGCAGGTAGGCCGCCGAGCCGACGCTGAGCATCGAGTAGACGCCCGGTATCGGCCCGTCCGTCTCGACGTCGGTGCTGACGTAAATCTCCAAGTCGGGTGCTCCTCCCCGCGGGCTCCGGCCGCGGCGCGTGACGGCCGTCGTGGGGCGGCCGGCGGAGGCCGTTGCCGCCACGCCGCGCCGCGTGCTAAAAGGTCGGGCATGATGAAGAACTGGCCGCGACGCCTCGGCAGCATACTACTTTTGGCGGGGCTCGCCGCACAACTCGCCGCCGCGCAGGGCGCGCCCGCCGGGCGCTTCCGCGCCTTCGACGCGCGGGGGCGCGCCGTCACGCTCGAAGAGGTCGTCGCCTCGCTGGAGCGCGCCGACGTGCTCTTCATCGGCGAGACGCACGACAACGCCGTGGCGCACCTGCTGGAGGCCGAGTTGCTGCGCCGCGCCGACGAGCGATACGGCGCCGCGCCGGGGCGCGGGCGCGCCGTCGCGCTCTCGCTGGAGATGTTCGAGCGCGACGTGCAGACCGTGCTGGACGAGTACCTGGCGGGGCTCATCACCGAGCGGCACTTCCTGCTGAGCAGCCGGCCGTGGCGGAACTACGAGACGGACTACAGGCCGCTCGTCGAGTACGCGAAGTCGCGCCGCCTGCCCGTCGTCGCGGCCAACGCGCCGGCGCGCTATGTCTCGCGCGTGTCGGGACAGGGGCCGGACTCGCTGCGCGCGCTCTCGAAGGAGGCGGCCGAAAAGTGGCTCCCGCCGCTCCCCTTCCCGCCCGCCTCGGCGGCCTACGCCGCGAAGTTCAACCGCTTCATGACGGGCGGCGACGCCGCTGCGCCCGCGGCGGCGGCGACGACGCCCGCGGCGCCGTCGCCGCACGGGCAGGCGGGCGCGCACGGCGGGCTACACCTGCTGGCGGCGCAGACTTTGCGCGACGCCTCGATGGCCTACCGCATCGCCGAGCAGTTGAAGCGCGGGCGCGACCCGCTGGTCGTGCAGGTCAACGGGACGTTCCACAGCGAGGAGCGACTCGGCGTCCCCGAAATGCTCGGCCGCTACCGCCCCAGGGCGCGCTCGGTCGTCGTCACCATCGTCCCCGACGAAGCCTTCCCCGACTTCGACGCCGCGCGCCTCGGCCGCCTCGGCGACTTCGTCATCGTCACCGACCCGAAGGCCGGGGCGAATGATTAGGGCGGAGGCGTGAGGGGTGGAGGGAACGCCCGACGGCGCCCCCTTCGACCTTCCGCCCGCCGCCGCCGCTTGCCAGAACGCGGCCGGCTTGGCACAATAGCCGTTGCTTTTGTGGTCGCTTTTCGCGGCAGAGAGGCGGGTGTTGCCCGTTCGGTCGAAAGACTCTAAGAAACAGACCTCAATTTTCGTCGTGTGAGTTCGCCGGGCGCGGCCGCCCGGCCACCGAGTTTTATCAGTTTTTGAACGGAGAGTTTCCAATGGCGACAGTCGTAGTCAACCAGGGCGAGTCCATCGAGTCGGCGCTGCGCCGCTTCAAGCGCAAGGTGATGTCCGAGGAGATCATCAAGGACGCGAAGAAGCACGCCTTCTTCATGTCGCGCGGGCAGAAGGCCAAGCTCAAGTCCGCGCTCGCGCGCAAGCGCAACAAGCGCAAGTCGCGCCCGATGCGCCCCCGCAGCTAAGGCGGGACCAGCGTGAACAAAGAGCGAGGCCGGCGTCATTCAAGACGCCGGCCTCGCTCTTTGTGCGGCCGCGCTGCTTTCGGGACTCAGAGGTTCTCTATCTCGACCGGCTCGACCGCGTCGGCGAGCGGGAAGCCGAAGACGCGCGAGTAGAAGTAGAGTTCGCCGTCGAGCGCGCGCTTGATGTTCTCGGCCTTGCGGAAGCCGTGCTGCTCGCCCTCGAAGGCGACGTAGGCGACCGGCAGCCGCTTCTTCCGCAGCGCCTCGACCATCAGCTCGGCCTGGTTGGGCGGGACTATCTTGTCTTCGAGCCCCTGGAAGAAGATGACCGGGCACGACAGGCGGTCAGTGAAGTTGATTGACGAACGCTCGTGGTAGAGGTCCGCGCGGCCGGGGTAGGGGCCGATGAGCCGTTCGAGGTAGCGCGACTCGAACTTGTGCGTGTCGCCGACGAAGACCGTCAGGTCGCTGACGCCGTAGTGGCTCGCGCCGGCGCGGAACGTGTCGCGGAAGGTGAGCGCGTTCAGGGTCGTGTAGCCGCCCGCGCTCCCGCCCGTGATGACGCAGCGCGCGCCGTCCACCTCGCCGCGCTCGATGAGATACTTCGCGCCGTTGACGCAGTCGTCCACGTCCACCACGCCCCACTGGCCGTTGAGCCTCAGCCGGTACTCGCGCCCGAAGCCGCTGCTCCCGCCGTAGTTGACGTCGAGGACGGCGACGCCGCGGCTCGTCCAGTACTGCGTCTCCAGCCGCAGCGTCGAGGAGGCCGCGGCGGTCGGGCCGCCGTGGCACTTGACGAGCAGCGGCGGCAGCTCGCCCTCGGGCGCGGCGAAGTCCGGGTTGCGCGGCGGGTAGTAGAAGGCGTGCGCCGTGCGCCCGCTCTCGGTCGGGAACTCGACGGCGCGCGGCGTCGAGACGTAGGCCGGGTTGACGACCACCTCGCTCGCGCGCCTGAGCACGCGCCACTCGCGCGCGTCGAGGTCGAGTTCGACGACGCAGACGCGCTCCGTGGGCGAGCCCGCGCGGAAGAGGGCGCGCGCGCCGGCGGCGCGGACGTAGGTGAGGTCTGTGTAGGGCAGCTCGTAGTCTTCCAGCCGCCCGGTGCGCGTGTCGAGCGCGGCCAGCCGCCAGTCGCCGCGCCGCGCGTAGGCGCAGACGATGCGCTCGTCCGACGCGAAGGAGTAGGTGGACATGGCGAAGAGCCACTGCGGCAGCCCGAACTCGGCGTCCAGCTCGCAGACCGACGCGGCCGAGCCGTCGTCCTCCAGCCGGTAGATGTTCCACCAGTTGCTCCGGTCGGAGACGAAGTAGAGCGAGCCGCCCGGCGACCACTCGGGCTGGAAGACGGCCTCCTCCGCGCCGCCCGCCACGCGGCGCGGGTTGACGAGCGCGCCGCCCCCGTCCAGCTCCCCGACCCACAGCTCGCACCCGTCCCAGGGCATGTTCGGGTGGCTCCAGGTGAGCCACGCCAGCCGCGAGCCGTCCGGGCTCAGGCGCGGCGAAGAGTAGAAGTCGCCGCCCGAGGCCAGCACGCGCCCGCCGTCCTCGTTCGCGCCCGCGGCGTCGAGGCTGACGAGCGTGTTGACGGCCTCGCGCCCCTCGTCGGTGTGGTCTTCGCGCACGGCGTAGAGCCGGCCGCGCCGCGCGTCGAGGTGAAAGTCGCTGTAGCGGAGCCGGCGCTCGGGCGTTATCGCGCGCGGCGCGGCGCCGGGCTCCTGCCTGTAGGCGCGCTGGTCCGAGAAGTTGGCGAAGTAGACGACGCCGTCGCGGACGGCGAAGTCGCCGCCGCCGTACTCGTGGACGCGCGTGCGCGCGTTAAAGCCCGCGGGCGTCACGTCGGAGACCGAGCCGTCGGCCGCGCGGCGCACGACGCAGTTGCGCCCGCCCTCCGACGGCCGCAGCTCGATCCAGTAGACGTCCTCGCCGTCGAGCGCTATCTGCCCCAGCCCCACCGTGGCCGTGACGATGAGGTCCGCCGTGATGGGCGATTTCCAGGAGCCGTAAGGGGCCACCTTGGGCTGCGTCATTCAAGTTCCTCCATGGCAAGCGACGGCGGACGGCGGACGGTTGACGACGGCCGGGTCTTCCGGGGACGGCCGCGGGCTTCGCCGCCGCCGCCGCCCGCCGCCGCCTGCGTCTCGTCCTTCAAAGGTTTATCCCGCGGCGCTCGGGCGGCGGGACGTAGGCGCTGAAGTCGTGCGCGAAGCGCCCGGCGTAGGAGTCGAGCAGCTCGCGCACGCGCGCCAGGTCGGGCGAGCGGACGACGAGCCCGACGTGGTGCGGGCGGTCAACGCGAAGGACTATCTCGGGGTCTGTGTAGGCAGAGGTGTCGGGGCGCTCCTGCCGCGCCAGCGAGAGCGCGAGCCCGGCGTAGTCGCGCCGCGCCTCGACGCGCCCGACGCGCTCGCCGCGCGCGCCCGCCACCTCGACGCGCGCCCACTCGCGCCAGAGGTTGTGCCCGCTCGCGGCCTCCAAAGTCTCCGCGATGTGCGCGCCGCCGACGCGCGCCGCCACTTCGAGGAAGTAGAGCCGGCCGTCGTCGGCTCCGCGGATGAACTCGGCGTGCGCGGCGCCGCGCTCCAGCCCGAGCCCGCGCAGCAGGTCGGCGTTCAGGCGCGTCAACTCCTCGTGCTCGGCCGAGTCGTACTCGACGGTGTGCGTGGTGAAGACCCCGCCCTCGCTGACGACGCGCAGCGGCGGGCGCCCGTAGCGGCTCGCGCCCGAGAAGATGACCTCGCCGTCCTCGACGACCGAGTCCACGTGGAAGACCTCGCCGGGGACGAACTTTTCCAGGAGGTAGTAGGACGACCTGTCCTGCAAAGCCTCGCGCGCGTCGAGCGCCTCGATGGCGCGCCAGACCTGCTCGGGCTCCTCCACCTTGCGGACGCCCGAGGAGGAGACGTCCGAGCGCGGCTTGATGACCCACGGCGGCGGCACGCGCTCCATGTACTCGCCGACCTCCTGGTAGTTGAAGAGCGGAGTGAACTCGGGGACGGGCAGCCCCGCCTCCTTCGCGCGCGCCCGCATCGCCAGCTTGTCGCGGAAGACGCGCGCGCGCGAGCCGTCCATGCCGGGCAGCCGCAGGTGCTCTCGCGCCAGCGCCGTCGTGATGACGTCGAACTCTTCGAGGGCGACGAGCGCGTGCAGCTTGCGCTCGCGGCAGAGGTGTGCGGCGGCGTGGACGACCAGCTCGCCGCCCGCGTCGTCGGGCAGGAAGTGGAGGCCGTCGAGCGACTCGCGCGGCCACGGCTCGCGCGCCGTGCGCGCGCGCGTCAGCAGCTCGACGCGCGCGCCCAGCCGCCTGCACTCGCGCAGGAAGTCGGCGCCCTTGAAGTGGCTGGCGACGCAGACGACGTTCGTCGCTTTCGCGGAAGCTTCGGCCAACCCGGACTCACGCTCCTTGGGAAGTTTTACTCGCGCCCAAAGTATACATGCAGCCCCGCCGGGGGAGAAAGACGGCGGTCGGCGGTCGGCGGTCGGCCGAAAAACCAAGCGGCGCGCCCGGTTAGAACCCGGGCGCGCCGCCTTTCCTTCCGCCGAAGGCCGACTTGCGGCCTACTGCCTGTTCCTCATCAGTAGATGTTGAAGTTGTACTCGAGCACGACGTACTGCGAGACGGAGCGGCCGTCCTTCTCGGCGGGCGTGAAGCGTATCTGGCGCGCCGCGGCGATGGCCTTCTCCGTCAGCCCGTCGGGCAGACCCTTGACGACGCTGATGTTCTGCACGCCGCCCGAGGCGTGGAGAATCGCGCGCAGGCGGACGACGCCCGTGATGTTGTTCTTGCGCGCCTCCTCCGTGAAGCCCGGCTCGGGCTTGAAGGTGATGAGCGCCTTGCGCGTCACCTCGGCCGGCTTGAAGGGGCGCGTGTAGTCAACGCCGCCGCCGCCTCCGCCGCCCGGGCCCCCGCCGCCGTCGTTACGGTCGCCGCCGCCCGTGTTGCCGCCGCGCCCGGGCCCGAGCCCTGCGCCCTCGCCCGTGCCCATGCCGCCGCCCGTCCCGTCGCCCATCCCGCCCCCGCGGCCCGGGCCCGAAGAGGGCACGGTCGCCGTCGAGTTGGGCAGGCCGTAAGGGATGTCGCGCGGGTCAACCTTCACCAGCGCCGGGTCAACCTGCATCGTCACCGGCGTCGGCAGGTGCGGGTTCGGCGGAGGCGGCTTCGGGTTGGCCGTCAGAATCGGCGGGACTTCGAGCTGCGCCGTCGGCAGCTTGCCCGCGGAAGCGGGGGCCTGCTCCTGCCGGCCGCCGCCGCCGCCGCCCGCGGGCTTCTCGTACTTCGGCTTCGAGCCGCCGCCCTTGCCCTCGTTGGTGCCCGCCGCGCCCTTCTCGGGCGTCGGCTGCTCCTTCGGGATGGGGTTCTCGGGGTCAACGTAGCCGACCAGCTCAAGGTTCTCGTAAGGGTTCGTGCTCGGGCCGTGTTTGGCGCGCAGGCGCTCCAGCACGATGACCATCACGACGACGCTGCCAATGACGACGAAGGCCGCCGCGATGGCGACCGCGACGTTGCGCTGCGAGACGAACTTCCAGCCCGCGCTGCCGTAGGCGGTGGCGGACCGCTTCGTGAACCCGACGGGGTCGCGCTTGAACTCGGGCCACGTCAGCTCGGCGTCGTGCCCGACCGACTTCAGCTCTTTGACGAGCCGGCGCGTCAGCCCCTCGTCCTGGAGGAAGGTCAGGTGGTACTCTTCGCGCCCCCCGCCCGCGGGCGACGACGCCGGCGGGGCCGCCTCCCAGCCGTCCGCGCCCGCGCCGTTCGTGGGGGCGTGACCGTTCGAGCCGTTCGCGCCGTTCGAGGAGGCCGGGCCGGCCGCGGCCGACCTGGTGACGACCGAGTCGTCGGCCACGGGCGCGCCCGCGGGCTCGGCGACCGCGACGTCTAAAGGCGTTCCGTCAACGGGGCAGAACCCGAACTTGTCGGCGAACTCCTCGTGGCACTGTGGACACTGTTTCATTTTCTAACGAACCTCCCGTCGAAACGCGCGGGGAAAGGCGGCCTGCCCTGTATCAAGTTACAAACTTTTTGCGAACCGTTCAAGCCCCGGAACGGCCTCGGGCGTGCGGGTTGCGGCGGGCGCGCTCGTCGCAAGGCGCTCTCTGAACTGCTTTTGATGCCACCCCGCGCGGAAACGATGCAACCGGCGGCCGCCCGCGGCCCCGAAAATTGCCGCCGCCGGCCGCGTCGTGAGGCATTTGACGCCCCCGCCCGCGGCATCTAAGATTTGCCGTGGCCTGTCTCCCCGTCGCTGCAACCTTCCGGGCGGCCGAGCGCCCGGCCGGCCGGCCGAGACCGGCGGCTTCAAAATTTCTTAAAGCAAGATGAAAAGCTCAAAGAGTCTGAAAGTCGGCGGGACGCGCCGGGCGCCGAGAGCCCTGACCGCTCTGATTCTCGTCTGCGCCGGTTGGTTCGCCGCCGCCGCGCAGGGCGCCCCCGAGCCGCGCCGCGAACAGCTCCTCAACGGCCTGCGCGTCCTGCTCGTCAGCCGCCCGGCCGACCAGAACGTGCTCATCAGGATGAGGGTTCACAGCGGCGCCGCCTTCGACCTGGCGGGCAAGGAGGGGCTGATGAACGGCCTCGCCGACCTCATGTTCGACCGGCAGACGCGCGACTACGTCACGGAGGAGCTGGGCGGGCGCATCGAGGTCGTGGTCGGCTACGACTCGCTCGACGTGACGCTGGCCGGGCGCGCCGCCGACTTCGAGCGGCTGCTGGAGCTGGCGCGCAACGCCGCCATGAACGTGCAGCTCACGCCCGAGGCCATCGAGCGCGCGCGCGCCGAGCGCCTCAAGGCGCTGCAAGAGGCCGCGCCCGCGCCGGCCGAGGCCGCCGACCGCGCCGCGGCCGCGCGCCTGTTCGGCTCCTACCCGTACGGCAGGGCGCTCGGCGGCTCGCCCGAGTCGTTCGCGCGCGTCACGCGCGCCGACTACGTCGTCATGCGCGACCGCTTTTTGAATCCGGACAACACGACCATCGTCATCGTCGGCGGCTTCGACCCGCGGCGCGTGATGCGCACGATGCGCGAGTCCTTCGGCGTCTGGCGCAAGAGCGACCGCGCCGTCCCCGCGACCTTCAGGCTCCCGGAGCCGCCGGACGAGCGCACGCTCGTCGTCGAGCGGCCGGGCGCTTCGGGCGTCGAGCTGCGGCTGGCCGTCCGCGGCCTGGCGCGCACCGACCGCGACGCGCCGGCCGCGCACGCGCTGGCCGCAATCGCCCTCTCGCGCTGGCTCGCGGCCTTCCCCGAGCTGCGCGAGCGCGCCGCCTTCGCGCGCCACGACGCCTACCGCGAGTCGGGCGCCTTCCGCATGGGCGCGACACTGCGCACGCCGGCCGAGGCCGCGAAGGCGCTTGAGGCGGCGCGCGCCGTCCTGCGCGACCTCTCGAACGCCGCGCCCGCCCCGGCCGAGCTTGACGCGGGCCGCCGCGCCGCCGCCGGCGCGCTCGGCGCGGGCGCGCAGACTGACGACGCGCTGGCCGCCGCCTGGCTCGACGAGCACACCTACAAGAGCGCCGCCGCGACGGCGCGCGAGTTGGCGCGCGCCGCCGAGGCGCTGACGCCGGCCGAGGCGCAGCGCGTCGCCGCCCGCCTCTTCCTGCACACGCCGGCGGCGACCGTCGTGCTCGGCGCGGACGCCGCGCAGCTACGCACGGAGCTGGCGCGCGTCGGCGGCGTCGAGGTCTTCGGCGAGGCCGCTGCCCGGGCGCCGCAGCCGGCCCCGGTGCCGGCCGCCAAGCCGCAGCAGCCCGCGCTTCAACTCAAACGGCCCTGAGGGCCGCCCGGCGTCGCCCCGAACTCGCAAACAAAACGCAAGTGAACTGCAACCAAATACCGCCCGCTTCGCTGTAGCCTTGTCGCGCATTCCCCCCACAGCAGAGCCTTCGAGAGACGAGCACGCGCGGCGCGTCCGCGCGATGTTCGCCGGCATCGCCGGCCGCTACGACCTCTTGAACCACCTGCTGTCGGGGAACGTTGACAAGCGCTGGCGGCGTCTGGTCGCGCGGACTTTGCAGCCCTCCCTGTCGGAGGGGGCGCGCGTCCTCGACGTCGCATGCGGGACGGGCGACCTCTCGCTCGTGCTGGCCGAAGCGGGCCGCGCGCGCGTCGTCGGGCTGGACTTCTGCCGCCCGATGCTGGAGGTCGCGCGGCGCAAGGCCGAGGGCCAGTCGCGCGCCGTGCCCTTCGTCGAGGGCGACGCGCTGCGGCTCCCCTTCGCCGACGAGACGTTCGACGTGGTGACCATCGCCTTCGGGCTGCGGAACCTCGCGGGCGTCGCGGAAGGCTTGAGGGAGCTGAGGAGGATTCTGCGGCCGGGTGGCCGCCTGGCGATCCTTGAATTTTCGAGCCCCGTCGTGCCGGGCTTTCGCGCCCTCTTCCGGTTCTACTTTACGCGCGTGCTGCCCCGCATCGGGGGCCTGGTGAGCGGCTCGCGCGGGGCTTACGAGTACCTGCCCGACTCGGTGTCGAGGTTCCCCGACCAGGGGCGTCTGGCCGAGTTGATGCGCGAGGCGGGTTTTGAAGATGTCGGGTACAAAAACCTGACCGGCGGCATCGCCGCCCTGCATACGGGGGCGCGCGCCGCGGGGTCTTGAAAGTTTGACGGGCTTGGCCGCGCCTCGCAAACGTCGCGGCCACAGAACTAGCCCGGCGAATTCAGCCTCTTTGGTGGTTGTCGGGGCCGCCGTCGGGGATTTGAGTTCGTCGGGCTAGGTTTTTGTGCGCGGTGGCCGGCGGACGGTGGCCGGCGGAGAACAGGAGGCGGCGCGCCCGGTTCGGCTCGGGCGCGCCGCCTTCTATTTTCAATGACTACCGTCTAACCGACGACCGCCTGCTGTGTTATCATTCGGGGCGCAATCCGATTCCCCTTCAAAACTATTTTCGATGAAGCGTAAGCTGCTCGACATCGCGCGCCGCCTGCTCATCCTGCTGCTCGTCGTGTGGACGGTCGTGAGCCTCGTGACCATCCTCATCGAGCTGGTGCCGGGCGACCCTGCGACCGCCATCCTCGGCGACTCCGCGACGCCCGAGGCGCTCGAACAGTTCCGGCGCAGGCACGGGCTCGACCGCCCGGCCTTCTTCTTCTCCTACACGGAGGAGGCCGGGGGGGGCGGCCGCAGCTTCAAGTGGAACGGCGCCGACAACCGCTACGTGGACTACTGGCGCTCCATCCTGCGCGGCGACATGGGCAACTCGTTCCGCACCGACCGCCCCGTGCGCGAGCTGATTCTCTCGCGCTACGGCGCGACGATTCAACTGGCGCTGGCGGCGCTGCTCGTCGCCGTCACGATAGCGGTGCCGCTGGGCGTCGTCGCGGGGACGAACCGCGGCAACCTGCTCGACAACGCGCTCTCGGTCGTGGCGCTGGTCGGCATCTCGCTGCCGAGCTTCGTGGTCGGGCCGCTGCTCATCTACGTCTTCGCGGTGTGGCTGGGGTGGCTCGACCCTTCGGGGCGGTTCGGGTGGTCGAGCATCGTCCTGCCGGCGGTGACGCTCGGCGCGGCGCTCTCGGCGCTGCTGACGCGCATGGTGCGCTCGTCGGTCATCGAGGAGATGGGCGAAGACTACGTCCGCACGGCGCGCGCCAAGGGGCTCAGCGAGCGGACGGTCGTCTACAAGCACGTGCTCAAGAACGGGCTCATCCCCGTCGTCACCGTCCTCGGCCTGCAACTCGGCGTGCTGCTGGCCGGCGCCATCATCACCGAGAAGATTTTCAACTGGCCGGGGCTCGGCCTCCTGCTCGTCGAGGAGGGCATCAACAAGCGCGACTACCGCCTCGTGCAAGGCTGCGTCCTGGTCATCAGCGTCACCTACATCCTGGCGAACAGCCTGACCGACCTGCTCTACCGGCGGCTCGACCCGAGAATCAGAGTCTCATGAACCGTCTCGCCTACTTCGGCCTCGCCTTCATCGTGCTGCTCGTGCTGGTGGCGCTGTTCGCGCCGTGGATAGCCACGCACGACGTGGGCGTGCCCGACCTGCTGGCGCGCTACAAGGGGCCGTCGGCCGGGCACTGGCTGGGGACGGACGCGACGGGGCGCGACATCTTCTCGCGCGTGGTCTTCGGCGCGCGCATCTCGCTACAGGTGGGGCTGGTGGTCGTGGCCGTCTCGGCGGTGGTCGGGACGACCATCGGCGCGCTGGCGGGCTACTACGGCGGCTGGATTGACCGCGTCGTGTCGGGCTACCTCTTCAACGTCTTCCTCGCCTTCCCCGGCCTGCTGCTCGCCATCGCGATGGTGGCGTTCCTCGGCGCGGGGCTCAACAAGCTCATCCTCGCGCTGTGCGTCATCGGGTGGGTGGGCTACGCGCGCGTGATGCGCGGGCAGGTGCTGAAGGTGCGCGAGTACGACTTCGTGCAGGCGGCGCGGGCGCTGGGCGCGCGCGACTGGCGCATCGTCTTCTTCCACGTGCTGCCGAACGCGGTGCAGCCGCTCATCGTGCAGGCGAGCCTCGGCATGGCCGGCGCGGTGCTGTCGGAGGCGTCGCTCTCGTTTCTGGGCCTCGGCGTGCCGCCGCCCGCGCCGTCGTGGGGCGTGATGCTCGAAGAGGCGCGCGACCTGGCGACGCTCCAGCGCGCGCCGCACGCGATGCTCGCGCCGGGGCTGGCCATCGCGCTCACCGTCCTGGCCTTCAACTTCCTCGGCGACGGCCTGCGCGAGTACCTCGACCCGCGCCAGCGCAAGCGCTGAGCCGCCCGCCGTGCGAGTCTGCTACACGCCCCGCTACTACGCCGACATCGGCGAGGGGCACGTCTTCCCCATCCGCAAGTTCGAGCTGGCGCGCGACCGCCTGGTCGCCGAGGGCACGCTCTCGCCCGCGGAGATTTTCGAGCCGCGCGAGGCGGCCGTCGAGGACGTGCTGCTCGTCCACACGGACGACTACGTGACGCGGCTGCGCGCGGGCGCGCTCACCGAGCGCGAGCTGCGGCGGCTCGGGCTGCCGTGGTCGAAGGCGCTCGTGCGGCGCTCGTTTTTGGCGACGGCGGGGACGATTGCGGCCGCGCGCTTCGCGCTCGACGGGGGCGTCGCCGCGAACCTCGCGGGCGGGACGCACCACGCCTTCCCCGACCGCGGCGAGGGCTTCTGCGTCCTCAACGACGTGGCCGTCGCCGTCCGCGTCCTGCGCCGCGACGGGGCGGCCGGCCGCGTGGCGGTCGTGGACCTCGACGTCCACCAGGGCAACGGCACGGCCGCCATCTTCGAGGGCGACCCGCTGGTCTTCACCTTCTCGATGCACGGCGCGAAGAACTACCCGCTCTTCAAGCAGCGCTCGACGCTGGACGTCGAGCTGCCGGACGGGACGGGCGACGGCGAGTACCTCGAAACGCTCGCGCGCCAACTGCCGCGCGTCTTCGGCCACGCGCCCGAACTCGTCTTCTACCTCGCCGGCGCGGACCCCTACGCGGGCGACAAGCTGGGCCGCCTCTCGCTCACGATGGCGGGGCTGCGCGCGCGCGACGAGCTGGTGCTCGGCGAGTGCCGCCGCCGCGGCGTGGCGGTCGCCACCGTCATGTCCGGCGGCTACGCGGCCGACGTCGCCGACACGGTCGAGATTCACTGCAACACCGTCCGCGCGGCGAAGCGCATCTACGAGCCGCCCGCCGGCGCCGCCGGCCGAGCCCCCCTCTGCCCGGCGGCGCGCGGCGGCGGGCGGCGCCCTTG
>DASVUF010000202.1:0-2931 GCA_036387195.1 Pyrinomonadaceae bacterium
TATAAACGACGAAGTCGGAAGGCTGAACGATGAACTGTGTGTGTCATAGTTCCGCGTTCGGCATTCCGACTTCATCGTTGCGAAGCGGGAGACGGGATTTGAACCCGCGACTTCGACCTTGGCAAGGTCGCACTCTACCGCTGAGTTACTCCCGCGTGAGCGTTTGAAATTCTACTGATTCGGGCGCAGTTGTCAAGCGAGCCCGCGGGTGCGCGGTTTATGCCCGGAAACCGCGGCCGCGCCGATTTGACACCCGCCGCGGCGATGGCGGAAACTCTCGACGCCGGCCGCCGTGCCGGAGCCACCCCAAGACAATTTGTGAAAGCCATTCCGTCGGAGGCGCTCGTCAGCCATGACTCTGACCACCAAGCCCTTTCAACGTCGCCGCGCGTCCGGGACCCGCGGCAGGGCGGCGCGCGCCGCCGCCGTCCTCTTCGCCCTGTGCGCCGCGTGGGCGGCCGCCCGGGGGCAGAACTACCAGAAGCCGCCGCAGGCGGTGCTCGACGTGCTCAACGCGCCCGCGCCGCCGCAGGCCGTCATCAGCCCGGCGGGCGACTACATGCTGCTCGCGCAGGGCGTGCGCTACCCGCCGATCTCGGAGCTGGCGCAGCCGATGCTGCGGCTCGCGGGGCTGCGCATCAACCCGAACACGTCGGGGCCGCACCGCGCGCCTTACTTCGTCGCGCTGACGCTCAAGAAGGTCGCCGACGGCTCCGAGCGGAGGATCGAGCTGCCGCAGGGGGCGCGCGCCGGCGCGCCCGTGTGGAGCGCCGACGGCAGGCGGTTCGCCTTCACCAACACGACCGACGCGGGCGTCGAGGTGTGGGCGGGCGACGCGGCGACGGGGCGCGCGTGGAGGCTCAAGGGCGTGGCGGTCGTCGCCGCCTACGGCAAGCCACTCCAGTGGATGCCGGACAACCGCACGCTGCTCGTGCAGACCGTCCCGGCCGGGCGCGGCGCGCCGCCCGCCGAGTCGGCCGTGCCGAAGGCGCCGAACATCCAGGAGAGTTCGGGGAGGCCCGGCCCCGTGCGCACCTACCAGGACCTGCTGAAGGGGCCGCACGACGAAGACCTCTTCGACTACTACGCGACGTCGCAGCTCGCCTTCGTGGACGCGGAGTCGGGGAAGGCGACGGCGCTGGGCCGCCCCGCGCTCTTCGAGGAGGCCGAGCCCTCGCCCGACGGCGCGCACGTCCTCGTCGCGCGCCTGCGCCGCCCCTACTCGTACCTCCACCCGGCCGACGACTTCCCCAAAGAGGTCGAGGTCTGGGACAGGGGCGCGAAGGTCGTGCACAAGCTGGCGAGCCTGCCGCTCGCCGACGACGTGCCCATCGAGGGCGTGCCCAAGGGGCCGCGCGCCTACCACTGGCGGCCGACCGAGCCGGCGACGCTCGTCTGGGCCGAGGCGCTCGACGAGGGCGACCCGCGTAGGAAGGCCGCGCACCGCGACCGCCTGCTGATGCTCAAGGCGCCGTTCTCGGGGCCGCCCGCCGAGTTCTTCAAGACCGAGCACCGCTTCCGCGGGCTCGACTGGGACGAGCGCGGTGAGGCGGTCTTCGTCCGCGACTACGACCGCGACCGCCGCTGGGTGCGGACGCAGCTGGTCGAAGCCGACAGGCCGGGCGCCGCGCCGCGCGTCGTCTGGAGCCACAGCAGCAACGAGAAGTACGAGCACCCGGGCGCGCCGCTGACGCGCGTGCTGCCGAACGGCCGGCGCGTCGTCCTGCGCCACGGCGACTTCATCTACCTGACCGGCGCGGGCTCGACGCCGGAGGGCGACCGCCCCTTCCTCGACCGGATGGACGTCAGGACGCTCAAGACCGAGCGGCTCTTCCGCAGCGAGCCGCAGGCTTACGAGACGGTCGTCGCGCTCGTCACCGACGACGCGCGCCAGTTCATCACTCGCCGCGAGCGCCCCATCGAGCCGGCGAACTACTACGTCCGCACGCTCGACGCGGGCCCGGCCGCCGGCTCGAACGGCGCGGCCGGCGGCGGCGGCCTGCGGGCGCTGACCAACATTCCCGACGCGACGCCGCAGCTCCAGGGCATCAAAAAGCAGCTCGTCAGGTACAAGCGCGCCGACGGCGTAGACCTCTCGTTCACGCTCTACCTGCCGCCGGGCTACAAGGAGGGGACGCGGCTGCCGACGGTCGTCTGGGCTTACCCGCTCGAATTCAACGACCCGGCGACGGCGGGCCAGGTGACGGGCTCGACGCAGCGCTACACGACCATCGCCGGGCCTTCGCACCTCTTCTTCCTGCTCGCGGGCTACGCCGTGCTCGACAGCGCCACGATGCCCATCGTCGGCGACCCCGAGACGATGAACAACACCTACGTCGAGCAGATAGTGGCGAGCGCGAAGGCGGCGATAGACAAGGCCGTCGAACTCGGGGTCACCGACCCCGAGCGCGTCGGCGTCGGCGGCCACTCTTACGGCGCGTTCATGACGGCCAACCTGCTGGCGCACTCCGACCTCTTCCGCGCGGGGATAGCGCGCAGCGGCGCGTACAACCGCACGCTGACGCCGTTCGGCTTCCAGAGCGAGCGGCGGACGCTGTGGGAGGCGCCCGAGATGTACGTCAAGGTGTCGCCCTTCCTGGTGGCGCACAGGATCAACGAGCCCATCCTGCTCATCCACGGCGAGGCCGACAACAACACGGGCACCTTCCCCATGCAGTCCGAGCGCATGTACCAGGCGCTGCGCGGCAACGGCGCGACCGTGCGCTACGTCACGCTGCCGCTGGAGGCGCACGGCTACGCCGCACGCGAGTCCACCGAGCACGTCCTCTACGAGATGATCAACTGGTTCGACCGGCACGTGAAGAACGCCGGCCCGCGCAAGCCCGCGGGGCAGAGGGCTGGGCAGTGAGCCGCCGGCCGGGTTAGCGTCCGGGGCCGAGCCCCGAAGCGAGAGGGGCGCGCGAAGTCGGG
>DASVUF010000203.1:0-21378 GCA_036387195.1 Pyrinomonadaceae bacterium
AAGTGCGGGGCTCAAAGTCGTGGCGCCTTTCCCACGACTTTGAGCCCCGCGCTTTTGAAGTCCGGGCTTTCGAGACTCCGGGCTCGAAACCTTCCGCGCCGGCCCGGAGAGTTTTCTGCGGCGGTGTCGGCGTGGCGCGTCAGTCGGGGTACTCGTCCGAGCCCTGCACCCACATGAAGGACTGCGCGTCAATCATGTCGCGCGGGCCGAGGTCGCGCGTGTCCGCCAGCACGCGCCCGGCGAAGGCGAGCAGGCCGGCGTAAGTCTCCCAGGCGGGACGCGACTTGTAAGGGAGGTCGAAGCCGTACCGGGCGGCCGCGGCGCGCGTCACCGTCGGCTTGAGGAAGATGTGCGTCTCCGGCTGCGCGAGGAAGCCCCAGACCGTGACCATCGGCCACGTCAGCACGCGCGTCTGCCTGCGCGGGAGTCGCCCGACGGCCTCGACCCACGCGCCGAAGCGGCGCTCGAGGCTCCCCGCGCCGTGCAGCAGCGCGTAGAGCCCCTCGGCGAACGTGCGCGCGCCCTCCTCGGTCTTGACCGCGTCGCGCAGCGCCATCTTCTCGAACGAGAAGATCATGCTGTGGCGCGTGCGCTGCTCGACGCGCACGGCGCGCGCGGCTATCTCCGCGAACTCGCCCGCGCGCAGCAGCCGCCGGAACTCGGCGCGGCCTAACGCCTCCTCCCAGCGCCCGTGCGCCTCCACCTTGTAGTCGCGCTCCCAGTCCAGGTAAGTCTCGTCCCCGAAGCCGCCGGGGAAGTAGCGCAGGAACTTCCTGCGACACGCCTCCGCGCCCGGCGACGCCCCGCCGCCCTTCCGCCCGCCTGTGACCATCTGAAACTCCCCCGCCTCCCGGAAGTGAAAGAACCCCGAACGCCTTCGCCGCCCGCGCCGCCCGCTCAGTCCACCGCCGCCTTGACCCAGCGCGGGGCCGAGCCCGTCTCGCGGCTCAGCAGCAGGTTCAACTGCGCGGCGTGGTGCTGGACGTGGCGCATGTTCGAGAGCAGCAACTCGGCGAAGCTCATCTCCACCCAGCCGAACGAGCAGAGGGCGCGCGCGCGCTCCTCCGTCAACCCGCGCACGGCCGCCCGGCACTTCTCGCGGCAGTGGCCGAGGTAGCCGAGCAGCTCCCCCTTCGTGTACACGCGCTCGGGCGTCATGCCCGCCGGGTTCAGCTCGTCGAGCGTGAACGGCTCGGGCGGCCTGAACCCTTCGAGCGTTCCCGACAGGTACAAGTCCAGAAAGAAGAGCGTGTGGAAGGTCACGTACCAGAACTCGGGCCGCCGCCCGCGGTCGCCCCACAGCCCATCCGGGCACGCCCGCACGGCGTTCGCGAGCATGTCAATCGCGCCCCCGAACTGCCGCCAGACCATCTCCTTCCAAACGTCTTCCATCTTCAAGACCCTCTCACGGGGCGCCGGCGCCGCCGCCGGCCGGACGCCACATGATACGCGGATTTGGATTTTTGGCGGAAGTTTTCGGCGCGGCGTCGTCCGGGGGGCGGCGCGCCGGGGGCGGCGCGGTTTTTCGATTTTGGGATTTCGGTTTTCGGAAACGGACAGCGCGGGCGCGGGCGCGCGGGCGGGGCGCGGCGGAAAGGGCGGAAAAGCTGGCGGACGCGGGCGCGGCGGGGCTTGGTACGGGGGTTGTAGTGGGGCGGGTGGAACGGAAGTGTAAGAACCCCTTATGGACGTCAAACGCCCCCAGAGAAAGAACCGCCGCCGCCTGAAGCTCGCCGTCTACGCCGCGCTCTGCGTCATGGCCGTCGCGCTCATCACCTACGGGCTCTCGCGCCTCAAGCCGGCCGCGCCGAGCGTGGCGCGCGCCACCGTCCTGACCGACACGGTCAAGCGCGGGCAGATGCTCCGCAACGTGCGGGGCCTCGGCACGCTCATCCCCGAAGAGATTCGGCAGATAGCCGCCCCCGTCGAGGGGCGCGTCGAGCAGAAGTTCGTCAAGCCGGGCGAGACGGTGACGGCCGGCACGGTGCTCGTCGAGCTGTCGAACCCGACGCTCAAGCAGGCCGCCGTGGACGTCGAGTACCAGATCAAGTCGGCCGAGGCCGACATGAACAACCTGCGCTCGCGCCTCGAGAGCGAGCGGATGAGCCAGCAGGCCGCCACCGCGCAGATACAGTCCGAGTACAGCCAAGCCAAGATTCAGCTCGACACCGACGAGCAACTCGCCAAGGAGGGCCTGGTCCCCGCGCTCACGCTGCGCATCTCGCGCGTGCGGGTCGAGCAGCTCGCCAACCGCCTTGAGATTGAGAAGAAGCGCGTGGGGACGAGCCAGTCGCAGACCGCCGCGCAGATCGCCGCGCAGGCCGCGCGCATCGAGCAGTTGCGCGCGCAGCTCCGGCTCAACCAGGAGCAGGTCGCCTCGCTCCAGGTGAGGGCCGGGACCTACGGCGTGCTCCAGGAGGTGACGGTCGAGGTCGGCCAGCAGATCACGCCGGGCACCAACATCGCGCGCGTCGCCGACCCCACCAGCCTCAAGGCCGCGCTCCAGATACCCGAGACGCAGATCAAGGACATCACCCTCGGCCAGCCGGCCGTCATAGACACGCGCGGCGGCGGCACGGTGTCGGGGCGCGTCCAGCGCATAGACCCGGCGGCGCGCAACGGCACGTTCACCGTTGACGTCAGCCTCGAAGGCCAGATGCCGCAGGGCGCGCGCGTAGACCTGAGCGTGGACGGCACCATCGAGCTGGAGCGGCTCGACAACGTGCTCTACGTCGGCCGCCCCGCGACGGGCGGCGGCGCGCAGGCCACCGTCACGCTCTTCCGCCTCGGGCCCGACGGGCGGACGGCCGCGCGCGTCCCCGTCAGGCTCGGCCGCAGCTCGGTCAACACCGTCGAGGTGGTCGAGGGACTGCGCGAGGGCGACACGGTCATCCTCTCCGACACCTCGCAGTGGGACGGCGTGGACACGCTCCAGCTCGACTGACCGCGGCCGGCGCGCGGCGGGCCACGAACCGCGAACCGCGGCGGCGGAAAATCCGTTCTCTAGTTCGTCAACACTCACGGCCGGCGGCTCGCGCCCGAGGGTTCGGCGGCTTCCCCTACTTCGTTAAGGCTTACGACTGACGGTTCACCGAAAGGAACAGAGATGAGCGCTACAAGCGAACCCCTTGTGAAGCTGGACGGCGTGCGCAAGGTCTTCTACACCGACGAGGTCGAGACGCACGCGCTCTCCGGCATCCACCTCGACATCAAGAAGGGCGAGTACATCTCGATGGCCGGCCCGTCGGGGTGCGGCAAGTCCACGCTGCTCTCCATCCTCGGCCTGCTCGACACGCCGACCGACGGCGAGTACATCCTCAACGGGACGCCGGTCACGAACCTCTCGCTCTCGGAGCGCGCGCGCATCCGCAACCGCGAGATCGGCTTCATCTTCCAGGCGTTCAACCTCATCGGCGACCTCAACGTCTACGAGAACGTCGAGCTGCCCCTGACCTACCGCGACATGGGGGCCAAGGAGCGGCGCGAGCGCGTCGAGGAGGCGCTCCTCAAGGTCGGCATGTCGCACCGCATGAAGCACTACCCGAGCCAGCTCTCGGGCGGCCAGCAGCAGCGCGTGGCGGTCGCCCGCGCCGTGGCCGGCAACCCCTCCATCCTGCTCGCCGACGAGCCGACGGGCAACCTCGACTCGACCAACGGCGAGGCCGTGATGAACCTCCTGCGCGAGCTGCACGCCGGCGGCGCGACCGTCTGCATGGTGACGCACGACCCGCGCTACGCGCGCTACGCCGACCGCACCTTCCACCTCTTCGACGGCCAGGTCGTCGAGGAGACGCACGAGGCCAAGGCCGAAGAGGTGCTCGAAGAGAGCGGCTTCAAACTCTAACCCGAAGCGGGCCCCGGAAGAGGGGCCCGGCATGTCCACCCGCATCCCGACCCCGGCCACGCGCCCGCGCCGTTTCGCGCGGGCCCGGGCGCCGCTTTGCCCGAAAGAGGTTCAGACAGATGAGAAGAGCACTGAAGGCCGCCGCGCTGCTGGCGCTGCTGGCCGCGTCCGCCGCCCCGCATCACGCCGACGCCGCCGCCGCCGAGCGCGCGAGCCGCACCGTCGAGTCGCACACCTTCGACCACAAGACCACCTCGAAGAAGCGTTACGACCTGCGCGTCCAGGGCGAGGGCGCGCGCGTCCGCCTGCGCGTCAGGGCGTCCGTGACGGAGGGCGAGCTGAAGCTGGTCGTCCGCGACGCCGCCGGGCAGGTGCGGCAGGAGGCGCGGCTCACGCCGTCGAAGTCGCGCCCGAACCGCTACGACGTGGACAGCGGCGACGTGCGCTCGGGCGCGGGCGTCTGGACGGTCGAGGTCGAGCTGAGCGAGGCCGTCGGCAGCTACGAGTTCACCTGGACGACCGATTGAGCGGGCGCCCGGCGACGGGGCCCGTTCGAAGGGGGGGACGCTGATGGGAACGCTCGTGCAGGACGTCAGGTTCGCGGCGCGGATGCTCTGGAAGAACCGCGGCGTGACGGCGGTCGCCGTGGCGGCGCTCGCGCTCGGGGTCGGCGCCAACACGGCCGTCTTCTCGGTCGTCAACGCGGCGCTGCTCAGGCCGCTCCCCTACCACGAGCCCGGGCGCCTGGTGCGCATCTCCGAGGACAGCGAGCGCGTGCCGGGGATGTCGGTCTCGTACCCGAACTTCCTCGACTGGCGCGCGCAGCAGACCTCTTTCGAGGCGATGGCCGCCATGCAGCCGGCCAGCTACAACCTTTCGGGCGAGGGCGAGGCCGAGCGCCTGCAGGGGCGCAACGTCTCGCCCGAGTTCTTCTCGGTGCTCGGCTCGGCGCCGGCGCTCGGCCGCACGTTCGCGGACGAGGAGAACCGGCCGAGCGCGGGGCGCGTCGCCGTCATCAGCCACGGGCTGTGGCAGCGGCGCTTCGGCGGCGCGCCGGACGTCGTCGGCCGCCCGCTGACGCTCAACGGCGAGCCGTACACGGTCGTCGGCGTCACGCGGCCGGGCTTCGTCTACGGCTCGCCGACCGACGTCTACGTCCCCCTCGGCTCGGTCGTGGACAGGATGATGATGCTGCGCGGCAACCACCCGGGCATCTACGTGCTGGCGCGGATGAAGCCGGGCGTGACGGCCGAGGGCGCGCTGCGCGAGATGAAGACCATCGCGTCGCGGCTGGAGGCCGAGCACCCCGGCTCGAACACAGGCATCACGGTCGCGCTCCAGCCGCTGAACGACTTTCTGGTGGGCCCCGTCCGCCCGGCGCTGCTGGTGCTGCTGGGCGCGGTCGGGCTGGTGCTGCTGATAGCGTGCGCCAACGTCGCCAACCTTCTGCTCGCGCGCGCGGCCGCGCGGTCGCGCGAGATGGCCATCCGGACGGCGATGGGCGCGAGCCGGCTGCGCGTCGCGCGGCAGTTGTTGGTCGAGAGCGTGCTGCTGGCGCTGGCGGGCGGCGCGGCCGGGATGCTGCTGGCGGTGTGGAGCGTTGACCTGCTGCGCTCGATGGCGTCGGAGAATTTGCCGCCGACGGCCGAAATAGGGCTCGACGCCAGCGTGCTGCTCTTCACGCTCGGCGTGTCTCTGCTGACGGGGCTCGTCTTCGGGCTCGCGCCGGCGTTGCAGGCGTCGCGCGCCGACATCAACGCCTCGCTCAAGGAGGGCGCGCGCGGGCAGACGGGCGGCGCGGCGCGCGGGCGGCTGCGCTCGGCGCTGGTCGTCTCGGAGGTGGCGCTGTCGCTGCTGCTGCTGGTCGGCGCGGGGCTCCTGCTCAAGAGCTTCGCGCGGCTGCGCGAGGCGCCGCTCGGGTTCGAGCCGGCGGGGCTTCTGACGATGCAGGTCTCGCGCACGGTCGGGCGGGGCGAGTCGCCGGCGCGCGGCGTCGCCTACTTCGACGAGCTGCGCGAGCGCGTCGGCGCGCTGCCCGGCGTCAGGGCGGTCGCCTACGCCGCTGGGATGCCGCAGCTCGGCGCGACCGAGACGACGACGTGGGCCGACGGGCGCCCCGAGCCGGGGCCGGGCAAGATGCCGCAGACCGTCCTCTACGTCACGAGCCCCGGCTACCTCGAAGCGATGGGCATCCGGCTGGTGCGCGGGCGCTACTTCGACGAGCGCGACACGTTGCGCGCGCCGCGCGTGGCCGTCGTGGACGAGGCGTTCGCGCGCGCCCTCTTCCCCGGCGAAGACGCGGTCGGGCAGCGGCTCAAGGGCTTCGAGGCCGACGACCTCCCGCCGGCCGAAATCGTCGGCGTCGTCGAGCACGTCAACAACTACGGCGTCGGCGCCCCCGAGCCCGTCCGGCCGCAGCTCTACTACCCGTTCAAGCAGACGCCCGAGCAGAACCTCGGCGACCTGCTGAGCGGCGTCCACGTGGCGGCGCGCACGTCGGGCGACCCGGCGGCGCTCGCGCCCGCCGTCCGCGACGAGTCGCGCGCCCTCGACCCGGCGCAGCCCGTCTACCAGGTGACGACGATGGAGGACGTGCTGGCGCAGTCCGTCTCGACGCAGAGGCTTTCGGCGACGCTGCTGACGTTCTTCGCGGCGCTGGCGGCGCTGCTGGCGTCGGTGGGCATCTACGGCGTGATGAGTTACGCGGTGACGCAGCGGCGGCACGAGCTGGGGGTGCGGGTGGCGCTGGGCGCGCGGCCGCGCGACGTGCTGCGGATGGTCGTGGGGCAGGGGATGCGGCTGACGCTCCTGGGGGTGGCGCTGGGGCTCGCCGGGGCGCTGGCGCTGACGCGCGTGCTGTCGAGCCTGCTCTACGGCGTCTCGGCGACCGACCCGCTGGTCTTTTTGGCCGTGCCCCTCGCGCTGGGCGCGGTGGCGCTGGTCGCCAACCTCGTCCCCGCGCGCCGCGCCATGCGCGTGGACCCGCTGACGGCGCTCAGACACGAATAAGACTCGGGCAGAGGAGTTGAGCAGATGAGAACTTTCTGGAACGACGTCAGGTACGCGGCGCGCGTGCTGCTGAAGAGCCCGGGGTTCACGGCGGTCGCCGTGCTGGCGGTGGCGCTGGGCGTGGGCGCGAACACGGCCATCTTCTCGGTCGTCAACGCGGTGCTGCTCAAGCCGCTCAACTACCGCGAGCCGGGGCAACTGCTCCTCCTCAACCACAACTACCCGAAGATAGACCTCAAGGCGTCGGTCTCCGCGCCCGGCTACGTCTACTACCGCGACAACGCCAAATCGTTCTCCGGGCTCGCGGCCTTCACGGGCTGGAGCGTCAACCTGACGGGCGAGGGCGAGCCCGAGCGCCTGCAGGGCAGCACGGTCACACCCAACCTCTTCGAGACGCTGGGCGCCGCGGCCGCGCAGGGGCGCGTCTTCACGGCCGAGGAGGGCGAGGCCGGCCGCAACAAGGTCGTCGTGCTCTCGGACGCCTTCTGGCGCCGGCGCTTCGGCGGCGTGCCCGTCGTCGGCAAGAGCGTCATGCTCAACGGCGAGCCCTACGCCGTCGTCGGCGTGATGCCGCCCGACTTCCAGTTCGGGCGCGAGTTCGGCGGGCAGTCGCCGGACCTCTGGGCGCCCATCACGTTTACGCCGCAGCAGCTCGACCCGAACACGGGGCTGACGAGCGAGTTCCTCAACGTCGTCGGGCGGCTGGGCCCGGGCGCGACGGCCGGGGCGGCGCAGGCCGAGATGGACGCCATCGCCGCCGACCTGCGCCGGCAGTACATGCAGGGGGCGGACGCGAGCAACTGGGGGCTGCTGCTGACGCGCTTCGACGAGGCCGTCGTCGGCAAGATTCGCACGCCGCTGCTCATCCTGCTCGGCGCGGTCGTCTTCGTGCTGCTGATAGCGTGCGCCAACGTCGCCAACCTGATGCTGGCGCGCGCCGCCGGCCGCCAGAAGGAGATGGCCGTGCGCACCGCCCTGGGCGCGAGCCGCTGGCGGGTCGCGCGCCAGCTCCTCGTCGAGAGCGTGCTGCTGGCGCTGGCGGGCGGCGTCGCCGGGCTGCTGCTGGCGATGTGGGGCGTTGACCTGCTGCTCAAGCTGAACGAGAACAGGCTTCCGCGCGCCGCCGAAATCGGGCTCGACGCCAACGTGCTGCTCTTCACGCTCGGGGTGTCCCTGCTGACGGGCGTCGTCTTCGGGCTCGCGCCGGCCTTCCAGACCTCGCGCGTCAACCTCCACGACACGCTCAAGGAGGGCGGCCGCAGCGGCAAGGCGGGCGTGCGCCGCGGCGTGCGCAACGCGCTGGTCGTCGCCGAGCTGGCCTTCGCCGTCGTGCTGCTGGTCGGCGCGGGGCTCCTCATCCGCAGCTTCATGCGGTTGCAGCAGGTCAACCCGGGGTTCGAGCCGCGCGGCGTGCTCTCGATGCAGGTCTCGCTGCCGCCGGCCAAGTACAGGGACCAGCCGCTGCGCGTCGCCTTCGACCGGCAGGTGCTCGAAGCCGTGCGCGCCGTCCCGGGCGTGCGCCGCGCCGCCACCATCACGACGCTCCCGATGAGCGGGGCGAACCAGAGCGGCAGCTTCCGGATAGAGGGCCGCCAGGTCGGGCCCAACGACAGCCCGCCGCACGGCGACCGCTGGATGGTCTCGGACGACTACTTCGAGACGATGTCGGTCCCGCTGGTCAAGGGGCGCTACTTCGACGCGCGCGACACGACGGAGGCGCCGGGCGTCGCCATCGTCAGCGAGGCGCTGGCGCGCAAGTACTGGCCGGGCGAAGACCCCGTCGGCAAGCGCATCACCTTCGAGACGGCCCCGGACGGGCAGACGCCGCGCTGGCGCGAGGTCGTCGGCGTCGTCGGCCACGTCCGCAACGAGGGCCTCGAAGGCGAGTCGCGCGGGCAGTACTACCTGCCTTACGCGCAGCGCGCGACGGGGACGAACCTCTTCATCGTCGCGCGCGCCGACGGCGACCCGGCGGCGCTGGCGTCCTCGGTGCGCGCGGCCGTCGCGTCCGTTGACCGCGACCTGCCGGTCTACCGCGTGATGACGATGGAGAAGATGGTCGCGGACTCGCTGACGCAGCGCCGCTTCTCGATGTTCCTCTTCGGCGTCTTCGCGGCGGTGGCGCTGCTGCTGGCGGTCGTCGGGCTCTACGGCGTGATGAGCTACGGCGTGGCGCAGCGGACGCACGAGATAGGCTTGCGGATGGCGCTCGGCGCGCAGGGCGGCGACGTGCTGCGGATGGTCGTGGGGCAGGGGATGGCGCTCGTCGCCGTCGGGCTCGCGGTCGGGCTGGCGGGCGCGTTCGCGCTGACGCGGCTGATGACGAGCCTGCTCTACGGCGTCTCGGCGGCCGACCCGGCGACCTACGCCGGCATCGCGCTGCTGCTCGCCGCGGTCGCCTTCCTCGCCTCCTACCTCCCGGCGCGCCGCGCGACGAAGGTGGACCCGATGGAGGCGCTACGCTACGAGTGACGAAGGGCGGCGGCGCGCGGGCGACGGCGGACGGGCGACGGCGGACGGGTGGCGACGGACTCTTGACGGCGGACGGTGGACAGAGCGGGGGCGGTTGACGGCGGGGGCTCGGCCCATCGCCCGCCGACCGCCGCCCGCGGGCGAACGGAGCGAGCGATGATGAGGACTCTGCTGAAGGACATCAGGTACGCGGCGCGGACTCTGCTGAAGAGCCCCGGGTTCACGGCGGTGGCGGTGGCGGCGCTGGCGCTGGGCATCGGGGCCAATACGGCGATATTCAGCGTCGTCAAGGCCGTCCTGCTCAACCCGCTGCCCTACCCGCAGGCGGAGCGACTCGTCTGGGTGCGCGAGAGCAACCCCGCCGCCGACATCCCTGACGAGCCGGCCTCCGCCCCCAACTTCAACGACTGGCGCGCGCAGGGGCGCAGCTTCGAGGGGCTGGCCGCCTTCGCCAACTCGGCGGTGACGCTGACCGACGGCGACGACGAGCCCGAGCGCCTGCCCGCCGTCTCGACCTCGGCCAACTTCTTCGAGGTGCTCGGCGTCGCGCCCGCCGTCGGCCGCGGCTTCATGCCCGAGGAGGAGGCGGCCGGCCGGAACCGCGTCGCCGTCATCAGCCACGGCCTCTGGCAGCGCCGCTTCGGCGCGAGCCGCCAGGCGCTCGGCCAGACCCTCACGCTCAACGGCGCCGCCTACACGGTGGTCGGCGTCGCCCCGCCCGACTTCAAGCACCCGGTCGCGGGCCCC
This sequence comes from Pyrinomonadaceae bacterium, assembly GCA_036387195.1. Classification (GTDB taxonomy): domain Bacteria; phylum Acidobacteriota; class Blastocatellia; order Pyrinomonadales; family Pyrinomonadaceae; genus QHXN01. Next base: position 10,073 of record DASVUF010000203.1, read on the forward strand.
AAGCCGCCCGAGCTGTGGCTGCCCATCGCCTTCAACTTCGCGCAGGCCGCGCGCCGGAGCGACTACCTGAACGTCGTCGGGCGGCTGAAGGGCGGCGCGGGCGTCGAGCAGGCGCGCGCCGAGCTGGCGGCGGTGGCGGCGCGGCTGGCGCAGGAGTACCCGACGACGAACGCCGGCTGGACGGTCACGGTCGCGCCGCTGCACGAGCGGGTCGTCGGCAACGTCCGCCAGTCGCTGTGGGTCCTGATGGGCGTCGTCGCGTTCCTCCTGCTGATAGCGTGCGCCAACGTCGCCAACCTTTTGCTCGCGCGCGCGGCCTCGCGGCGGCAGGAGGTGGCGGTGCGGACGGCGCTCGGCGCGGGGCGCGCCCGCATCATCCGGCAGTTTCTGACCGAGAGCCTGCTGCTGGCGCTCGCGGGCGGCGGGCTCGGCTTGCTGCTGGCCGCGTGGGGCGTCGAGCTGCTGGTGGCGCTGAGCCCGGGCAACATCCCCCGGCTCGACGAGGTGGGGCTCGACGCGCGCGTGCTCCTCTTCACCCTCTGCGTCTCGGCCGCGACGGGCGTCGTCTTCGGACTGCTCCCGGCGCTGAGCGCCTCTAAGGGCGATTTGTCGGGGTCGCTCAAGGAGGGCGGCAGCCGCGGCTCGACCGCCGGGCGGGGCGCGAGCCGCCTGCGCTCCACGCTCGTCGTCGCGGAGATAGCCATCACGGTCGTGCTGCTGGCCGGGGCGGGGCTGATGGTCAGGAGCTTCCTCGCCATACAGTCCGTAGACCCGGGCTTCCGCCCCGAGCGCATCCTGACCTTCGACTTCGCGCTGCCCGCGGCGAAGTACAAGGGCGAGCCGGAGATTGCCGCCTTCTACGAGCAGTTCGCGGCGCGGGCCGCGGCGCTGCCCGGCGTGGAGCGCGCGGCGCTCGTCAGCGCGCTGCCGCTGGCCGGCGGCGCCGACATCCTCGCCTTCGTCGTCGAGGGGCGGCCCGAGCTTCCGCCCGAGAAGGTGCAGGACGCCGCCTTCTACACGGTCACCCCGGACTACTTCGAGCTGATGGGCATCCGGCACGTCCGCGGCGAGCGCCTCGACGGGCGCCACCGCGAGGGCGCGCCCGACGCCTGCGTCATCAACGAGACGATGGCGCGCAAGTACTGGCCGGGCGAAGACCCCGTCGGCAAGCGCCTCAACACGGGCAACCCGGCCACCAACCCCTGGGTGACGGTCGTCGGCGTCGTCGCCGACACGCGCAGCTCGGCGCTGGAGAAGGAGCCCTACCCGCAGGTGTACCTGCCCGCCCTACAGTTCCGCCAGCGCTCGATGACCTTCGTGGCGCGCACGTCGGGCGACCCGCTGGCGCTGACGCCGGCCGTGCGGCGCGAGCTGTCGGCGATGGACAAGGACCTGCCGCTCTACAACGTCCGCACGATGGAGCAGGTGTTGGCCGCCTCCGTCTCGCGCCGCCGCTTCCAGATGACGCTCATCGGCGCGTTCGCGGGCGTCGGCCTGCTGCTGGCGGCCGTCGGCATCTACGGCGTCATCTCCTACTCGGTGGCGCAGCGCCGCCACGAGATAGGCGTGCGGATGGCGCTGGGCGCGCGCGGGGGCGACATCCTGCGCCTGGTCGTCGGGCAGGGGCTCGGGCTGACGGCCGCGGGCGTCGGCGTCGGGCTGGCGGCGGCCTTCGCGCTGACGCGCGTGCTGTCGAGCCTGCTCTACGGCGTGTCGGCCGCCGACCCGCTGACGTTCGCCTGCGTCGCGCTGGCGCTCGTCGGCGTGGCGCTCGCGGCCTGCCTCGCGCCCGCGCGCCGCGCGACGAAGGTGGACCCGATGGAGGCGCTACGCTACGAGTGAGGCCGTGAACCGCCCCCGCGGCCTTCGGCGGCCGGCGGGCGAAGGGAGCGAGCGATGAAGACACTGTTGAAGGACTTGCGGTTCGGGCTGCGGACGCTTTTGAAGAGTCCGGGGTTCGCGTTCGTGGCGGTGGCGGCGCTGGCGCTGGGGATAGGCGCGAACACGGCCATCTTCTCGGCGGTCAACACGGTGCTGCTGCGCGCGCTGCCTTACGAGAACGCGGGGCGGCTCGTCGCGCTCTACACCAGCAACGACCCGACCGTGGCCGAGCCGCGCGGGCCGCTCGCCTACCCCGACCTGCTCGACTACCGCGCGCAGGCGAAGACGCTGGAGCACGTCGCCGTCTACCAGAGCGTCGGCACGGTGATGAGCCTCAGCGCGGGCGACGAGCCCGAGCGCGTGCGCGGCACGGAAGTCTCGGCCGACCTCTTCCCGGCGCTCGGCGTGGGGGCGGCGCGCGGCCGCCTCTTCACGCGCGAGGAGGACGTAGAGGGCGGCCCGGCCGTCATCGTCATCAGCGACGGGCTGTGGCGGCGGCGCTTCGGCGCGGACCCCTCGGCCGTCGGGCGCGAGGTGCGGGTGGGCATCGGCGGGCGGACGGTGACGGTCGTCGGCGTGACGCCGCCCGGCTTCAAGTTCCCGCCCAACACCGCGGACGCCGTTGACTACTACGCGCCGTTCGTCGCCGAGAACACGCGGTCGCGCCCGGAGGGGATGAACAACCGCGGCTCCGTCTCCTACGAGGTGGTGGCGAAGCTGCGCGACGGCGTGACGGTCGAGGAGGCCGCGGCCGAGGTGACGACCATCGCGTCGCGGCTCGAAGCGCAGTACCCGGACACGAACACGCGGCGGCGCGCGCGCGTCGTCTCGCTGCACGAGGATTTGGTCAGGCCGGTGCGCCCGGCGCTGCTGGTGCTGCTGGGGGCGGTCGGGCTGGTGCTGCTGATAGCGTGCGCCAACGTCGCCAACCTTCTGCTGGCGCGCGCGGCCTCGCGGTCGCGCGAGATAGCGTTGCGGACGGCGCTCGGCGCGACGCGCGGGCGCGTCGTCAGGCAGTTGCTGACCGAGAGCATGCTGCTGTCGTTCGCGGGCGGGGTCGGCGGGCTGCTGCTCGCGGTGTGGGGCGTCGAGGCCATCGTCAAGCTGAGCCCGGGCGGCGTGCCGCGGCTCGCCGAGACCGCGATTGACGGGCGCGTCTTCCTCTTCGCGCTCGGCGTGTCGGTGTTGACGGGCGTCGTCTTCGGGCTCGCGCCGGCGCTCCAGGCGTCGAAGACCGACCTGGCGTCGTCGCTCAAGGAGGGCGGGCGCTCGGGGACGGCCGGGGCGGCGCGCAACCGCATGCGGGCGGCGCTGGTCGTCTCGGAGGTCGCGCTCTCGCTCGTGCTGCTGGTCGGCGCGGGGCTGCTCGTCAAGAGCTTCCGACAGCTCCTCACCACCGACCCCGGCTACTCGCCCGAGCGCGTGCTGGCCGTCACCGTCGCCCTGAGCACCAAGCGGTTCGCCGACGACGAGGGCCGCGCCGCCTACTTCCGCGAGGCGGTCGAGCGCATCCGCCAACTGCCGGGCGTGGACTCGGCCGGGCTCACGCGGCTGCTGCCGCTCGGCAACAGCGACAGCTTCAAGAGCTTCAACATCGCGGGGCGCCCGCGCTTCGCGCCGGGCTCGCGCAACTCCGGGCGCAACTACGTCGTCAGCCCGGACTACTTCCGCGTGCTCGGCGTGCCCGTGCGGCGCGGCCGCGTCTTCGCCCAGTCGGACGTGAAGAACTCGCCGCCCGTCGTCGTCGTCAACGAGGCGCTCGCGCGCAAGTACTTCCCCGACCAGGACCCGCTCGGCCAGCAGCTCATCTTCGACGGGCCGGACGACCAGCCGCTGCCGCCGCGCGAGATAGTCGGCGTCGTCGGCGACGTGCGCTTCCAGGGGTTCAACGACGAGGTGCGCCCGGAGTTCTACGTGCCGTTCGAGCAGACGCCGTCGGCCGTCTCGGAGGTGGTCGTGCGCGCGCGCGCCGAGGACGCGGCGGCGCTGGCGCAGCCCGTGCGCGCGGCGCTGAAGGGCGTGGACCCGAACCTGCTCATCTGGGAGACGCGGACGATGGACGAGCTGGTCGGGCGCTGGACGGCGCCGCAGCGGTTCAACGTGGCGCTGCTCGGCGTGTTCGCCGCGCTGGCGGTGCTGCTGGCGTCGGTCGGCATCTACGGCGTGATGAGCTACGCGGTGACGCAGCGCACGCACGAGATAGGCATCCGCATGGCGCTCGGCGCGAGCCGCGGCGACGTGCTCGGGATGGTCGTGCGGCAGGGGATGATTTTGACGGCGGCCGGGCTCGCGGTCGGGCTCGCGGGGGCGGCGGCGCTGACGCGCCTGATGGCGGGGCTGCTCTACGGCGTCTCGCCGACCGACCCGGCGGTCTTCGCCGCCGTCTCGCTGCTGCTGGCGGGCGTCGCCCTCGTCTCGTGCCTCGTCCCCGCGCGCCGCGCGACGAAGGTGGACCCGATGGAGGCGCTACGCTACGAGTGAGCGCCGGCCCCCGGCGGCGACCGCCGGGGGCCGGCCCTTAACTTGTTCAGGGCCGGCGGCCGGCGGTTCGCGGCTTTTCAGGAGTGAGCTATGAGGACTCTCTGGCAAGACCTGCGCTACGGGGCGCGGACGTTGGCGAGGACGCCGGGCGTGACGGCCGTGGCGGTGCTGTCGCTGGCGCTCGGGATAGGCGCGAACACGGCGCTCTTCAGCGTGGTGGACGCGGTGCTGCTGAAGAAGCTGCCGGTGAAGGAGCCCGACCGGCTCGTCCTCTTCAAGTCGCTCGCCGGCCCCGACTTCAGCCCCGGCGGCTACAACGGCGTCTCCGACCGCGACGAGTCGGGGCGCACGGTCAGGACTTCGTTCCCCTTTCAGACCTACGCGCGGCTGCGCGAGCGGCGGGGCGAGGCCGTGGCGGACGTCTTCGCCTTCGGCGGCGTGACGCTCAACGTGAGCGCCGCGGGGCAGGCCGAGGTCGCCGCCGGGCAGGCCGTGACGGGGAACTACTACGCGGCGCTCGGCGTCGAGCCGGCGGCGGGGCGGCTGCTGGTCGAGGACGACGACCGCGCCGACGCGGCGCCGGCCGCCGTCCTCAGCCACCGCTACTGGCAGCGGCGCTTCGGCGGCGAGCGCGGCGTCGTCGGCGGCCAGATAAACCTCAACGGCGTCGCCTTCAACGTCGTCGGCGTCTCGGCGCCCGGCTTCGACGGGGCCATGCAGGTCGGGACGTCGCCCGACGTGACCATCCCGGTGGCGTGGGAGCCGCGGGTCAACACCGAGCGGCCGCGGATGGCGGGCGCGGGCGTCTGGTGGCTGCGCGTGATGGCGAGGCTGAGCGAGGGCGCGACGCCCGCGCAGGCCGCCGCCAGCCTCGACCAGGTCTTCCGCCAGTCGGTCGTCGAGCACCGCGCGGCTCGGCTGGCGAACGCGCAGAGCCCGGCGCAGCGCGCGGCGCTCAGGCCCATCGAGCCGCGGGACGCGCCCGCGCTCGCGGCGCAGTCGGGCGCGCGCGGCGAGACGGACACGCGCGAGGACTACGAGCGGCCGCTCTACATGCTGCTGGCCGTCGTCGGGCTGGTGCTGGCGGTGGCGTGCGCCAACGTCGCCAACCTGATGCTGGCGCGCGGCGCGGCGCGGCGCAGGGAGATGGCCGTGCGGCTCGCGCTCGGCGCGGGCCGCGGGCGGCTGGTGCGCCAGTTGTTGACGGAGAGCGTGCTGCTCGCGGCCGTGGGCGGCGCGCTCGGCGTGCTGCTGGCGTTCTGGATAAAGGACGGGCTGATGTCGGTGGGCGTGTGGGGCGGCGGGCGGATGGGCGCGCTGGAGCCGCGGCTGGACCTGCGCGTGCTCGCGTTCACGTCGGCGCTGTCGCTCCTGACGGGCGTGCTGTTCGGGCTCGCGCCCGCGTGGCGCTCGACCAAAGTTGACCTGACGCCGGCGCTCAAGGAGAGCGCGCGGTCTTCGGCGGCGGCGACGCGCTCGTGGCTGGCGAAGTCTCTGGTGGTGGCGCAGGTGGCGCTCTCGCTGATGCTGCTCGTCGGCGCGGGGCTCTTCCTGCGGACGCTCTTCAACCTGAAGCGGGTCGAGGCCGGCTTCAACACGCGCAACCTGCTGCTCTTCGGCGTCGACCCGGGTCTGGTCGGCTACAAGGACGAGCGGCTCGTCAACCTCTACCGGCAACTGGCCGAGCGCGTCGAGTCCGTGCCCGGCGTCCGCTCGGTCACCTTCTCGCGCAACCCGCTGCTGTCGCAGGCTTCGAGCAGCCGCAGCCTCTACCTGCCCGGCGCGCGCGCGGGCGCCGACGGGCGGCCGCAGGAGGCGGGCGAGGTCTACGTGCATCAGGTGCGCGAGAACTTCCTCGAAGCGATGGAGGTGCCGCTGCTCGCGGGCCGGGCGCTGGCCGAGCGCGACGACGCGCGCGCGCCGAAGGTGGCGGTCGTCAACCAGACCTTCGCGCGCAAGTTCCTCGGCGTCGAGAACCCCGTGGGCGCGCGCTTCAGCTTCGACCCGGAGAAGCCGGGCGAGGTCGAGGTCGTCGGGCTGGCGCGCGACGCCAAGTACACCAGCCAGCGCGCCGAGACGCCGCCGACGGCCTACCTGCCGTGGCTCCAGGAGCTGCGCTCGGCCGGCTCGGTCTACTTCGAGGCGCGCACGGCGGGCGACCCCGAGGCGGCGGTCGAGGCGGTGCGCCGCGCCGCGCGCGAGGTGGACGCGAACCTGCCGCTCAACAACGTCAAGACGCAGGTCGAGCAGGCCGACGAGACGATGGCGATGGAGCGCCTGTTCGCCAAGCTGCTGAGCCTCTTCGGGCTGCTCGCGCAGCAGCTCGCCGCCATCGGGCTCTACGGCGTGCTGGCGTGGTCCGTGTCGCGGCGCACGCACGAGATAGGCATCCGCATGGCGCTCGGCGCGAGCCGCGGCGACGTGCTGCGGATGATTCTGCGGCAGGGGATGGCGCTGGCGCTGGCGGGCGTGGTCGTCGGGCTCGCGGGGGCGTACGCGCTCTCGCGCTACGCGGGCGGGCTGACGGGCATGCTCTACGGCGTCGAGCCGGCCGACCCACTGACCTACGCCCTGACGGCGCTCTTCCTGACGCTCGTCGCGCTCGTCGCCTGCTACGTCCCCGCGCGCCGCGCGACGCGCGTCGAGCCGATGGCCGCGCTCCGCCACGAGTGAGAGGAAGCGGGCGGCGGTCGGCGGAAGATAGAGGAAGCGGTCGGTAGGAAGATAAAGGAAGCGGTCGGTGGACAGTAGCCGGCGGACAGTGGACAATCCCCCTGTCAGGCCGCGCCGCGCGCTTCCCGCCTTCGACGACGGCCGAAGCGGCGCCCGCCGCCTGCCGCCTACTGTCAGCCCGACGAACTATGCCCCGCGTACTTATCGCCGATGACCAGCCGGCCGTGATCGAGGCGCTGCGCCTTTTGCTCAAGGGCGAGGGCTTCGAGACGCGCGCCGTCGCCTCGCCCGCGGACGCCGCCGAGGCGCTGGCGCGACAGGCGTTCGACGTCGCGCTCATTGACCTCAACTACACGCGCGACACCACGTCGGGGCAGGAGGGGCTGGACCTGCTGGCGCGGATGCGCGAGCTGGACCCGACGCTGCCCGTCGTCGTGATGACGGCGTGGGGCAGCGTCGGCCTCGCCGTCGAGGCGATGCAGCGCGGCGCGCGCGACTTCGTCCAGAAGCCCTGGGACAACGCGCGGCTCCTGACCATCCTGCGCACGCACGCCGAGCTGGCGCGCGCCCTCCGCAAGGGCGAGCGGCTCGAAGCCGAGAACAAGATGCTGCGCGAGGAGGGCGGCGCCGCCGGCCGCCCGCTGCTCATCGCGCATTCGGCCGCGATGCAGCCCGTGCTGGAACTCGTCCGCCACGTCGGCCCGTCGGACGCCAACGTCCTCATCACGGGCGAGAACGGCACGGGCAAGGAGGTCGTCGCGCGCACGCTCCACGCCCTCAGCCCGCGCGCCCCGAAGCCGATGGTGGCCGTCAACGCGGGCGCGCTCGCCGAGGGCACCTTCGAGTCCGAGCTGTTCGGCCACGTCCGCGGCGCCTTCACCGACGCCAAGAGCGACCGCGTCGGCCGCTTCGAGCTGGCCGACGGCGGCACGCTCTTCCTCGACGAGATAGCCAACGTCCCCGTCAACCTCCAGCCCAAGCTCCTGCGCGTCCTCGAAACCGGCGAGTTCGAGCGCGTCGGCTCTTCGCAGACGCGGCGCGTGGACGTGCGCGTGCTCTCGGCCACCAACGCCAACCTCAAGGAGGAGGCCGCCACGGGGCGCTTCCGGCAGGACCTCTTCTTCCGCCTCAACACGGTCGAGATACACCTGCCCCCCCTGCGCGAGCGCCCCGAGGACATCCCCGCGCTCGCCGGGCACTTCCTGCGCCTGCACGCGCACCGCTACCGCAAGGAGCTGCGCGGCTTCGACGCGGCGGCCGTCGAGGTGCTGGCCTCCTACGCGTGGCCGGGGAACGTGCGCGAGCTGGATCACGTCGTCCAGCGCGCCGTGCTGCTGGCGCGCGGCGAGGAGGTGAAGGCCGCCGACCTCGGCCTCCAGCCCGCGCGCGCCGAGGGCGGCGAGCGCCGCCTCGAAGAGATGAGCCTCGAAGAGGTCGAGCGCCTGCTCATCCAGAAGGCGCTCCGCCGCTTCGGCGGCAACGTCAGCCAGGCGGCCGAGGCGCTCGGCCTCAGCCGCAGCGCCCTCTACCGCCGCATGCAGAAGTACGAGATTTAGCCCCGCCCCCTTGCGGGCCGGCGCCGCCGCCGCGCGAAGGCCCGCCCGACCTTGAAGTCCGCCGGCGCGGCGGGTACGCTGGCCGAAGCCATGAAGTCCGAGGAGCATTCGAGAGGCGCGACGCGTGAGGAGGCGGCCGGGGCGGCGGCGCTGCTCGGCACGCTGGAGTCGCCGCCCGCCCACGCGCCGCCTCAGCCCCCGGACTCCTTCTCGCCCGCCGGCGCGCCCCCGGCCCGCGCGGCCCCCGCTCCCGCCGCACACGCTTCGCGGCCGCCTGCCGCCCCTTCGGCGACGAGGCCGAACGCCCCAACTTCAAAGACCGCCGCGCCGCCGTCGCCGCCGCCGCGCGGGCCGGAGCCGATGAGCCACGAGCGGCGTGTGCTGCTGATGGCGCTGGCGGCCGGCGCGCCGGGCGTGCTGGTGTCGCTGGCGCTGCTGCTGGCGGGCGGCTACACGCCGAAGGTCGTGTGGACGCTGGCGGCGCTGGTCGTCTGCTTCTGGCTCGGGTTCGCGTTCGCGGTGCAGGGGCGCGTGGTGCGCCCGCTGCAAACCGTCTCGAACCTGCTCGCCGCCCTGCGCGAGGGCGACTACAGCTTCCGCGCGCGCGGCGGGCGCGGCGACGACGCGCTGGGCGAGGTCATCCGCGAAATCAACGCCCTGAGCCAGACGATGCGCGAGCAGCGCATGGGCGCGCTCGAAGCGACGGCGCTACTGCGCACCGTGATGTCCGAGATTGACGTCGCCGTCTTCGCCTTCGACCCCGAGCGCCGCCTGCGGCTCGTCAACCGCGCGGGCGAGCGGCTGCTCGCGCGCCCGGCCGAGCGCGCCGCCGGCCGCACGGCCGAGGAGCTGGGGCTCGAAGACGTGCTGCGCGTGCGCGAGGCCGACGCGCCGCACACGCTCGCCAAAGCCTTCCCCGGCGACGGCGGCCAGCTCCGCCGCTGGGGCGTGCGCCGCAGCTCCTTCCGCGAGCGCGGCGTGCCGCACCAGCTCCTCGTCATCAGCGACCTCAGCCAGCCGCTGCGCGAGGAGGAGTTGAAGGCGTGGCAGCGCATCGTCCGCGTCATCGGCCACGAGCTGAACAACTCGCTCGCCCCCATCAAGTCCATCGCCGGCAGCCTCGCCAGCCTCGTCGCGCGCGACCCGCTGCCCGACGACTGGCGCGAGGACGTGGGCCGCGGCCTCGACGTCGTCTCGTCGCGCTCCGAGTCGCTGAGCCGCTTCATGGAGGCGTACGCGCGCCTGGCGCGGCTGCCGCCGCCGCGCCTCGCCGTCGTCGAGGTGGGGCGCGTCGTGCGGCGCGTCGCGGGGCTGGAGACGCGCGTGCGCGTCTCGGTCATCCCCGCGCCGCCGCAGACGGTGCGCGCCGACGCCGACCAGCTCGAACAGCTCCTCATCAACCTCGTCCGCAACGCGGCCGACGCCTCGCTCGTCACGGGCGGGGGCGTCCGCGTCGGCTGGCGCGGGACGGGCCACGGCCACGTTGACATCTGGGTCGAGGACGAGGGGCTCGGGCTCGCCAACACCGCGAACCTCTTCGTGCCCTTCTTCACCACCAAGCCGGGCGGCTCGGGCATCGGCCTCGTCCTCTCGCGCCAGATAGCCGAGGCGCACGGCGGCGCGCTCACGCTGGAGAACCGGCGCGGCGCTACGGGGTGCCGCGCGCGGCTGCGGCTCCCGGCCTGAATCCCGCTTTTGGGACGCGCGAGTCCCGCAAGTGGGCAGGCGCGCGGCCGACGGCCGCCCGCGCCGCCGCGAAATCGCGCGCGCCCCGAAGTGGCACGCCGTTTCCATTACGCCGCGGCGGAAAGTCGGATTTCCGTGCTCGACGCCCGGGGGGGCGGCGCCAGCGGGCGGTCTTACCCTGCCGCCCTTTCGCCCCCCCGGGTTTCGGTCCATCCCCGGCCCCCTCGGCCGCGACAGAGGTCTTGAGCAGATGATTCAACTGAGGAACGTCGAGAAGTTTTACGAGACGGGCGCGGGGCGCACCTACGTCCTGCGGCGCGTGAGCCTGGACGTGCGCGAGGGCGAGTTCGTCTCCATCATGGGGCCTTCGGGGTCGGGCAAGACGACGCTGCTCTCCATCATCGGCTTCCTCGACAGCGCGTGGGCCGGCGAGTACCACTTCATGGGGCAGCCCGTCCACAAGATGAACCACAAGGAGCGCGCCGTGCTGCACAAGAGGCACGTCGGCTTCGTCTTCCAGAGCTACCACCTGATTGACGGCCTGACGGTCAAGGAGAACCTCGAAGTCCCGCTCTCCTACCGCGACGTCAAGCGCGGCGAGGCCGAGGCCATCGTCGCCGACACGCTCGACCAGTTCCAGATAGTCGGCAAGAAAGACCTCTTCCCCAACCAGCTCTCGGGCGGCCAGCAGCAGCTCGTCGCCGTGGCCCGCGCCGTCATCCACGGCCCCGGCCTCATCCTCGCCGACGAGCCGACGGGCAACCTCCACTCCAGCCAGGGGCGCGAAATCATGGAGCTGTTCAAGCGGCTCAACGAGCAGGGCACGACCATCATCCAGGTCACGCACTCCGAGGCCAACGCCGCCTACGGCAACCGCGTCATCCAGCTCGCCGACGGCTGGGTCGTCGGCGCGGGCGAGGGGCGCGCCGCCGTCTGAAACCCGCGCATGGGTCACTGCGGCCGGGCCGGGGCGCGCGCCCCGGCCCGGCCTTTTTTTTCGCCCGGCTTTTCCTCCCCCGGCCCGTCTCT
>DASVUF010000204.1:0-15119 GCA_036387195.1 Pyrinomonadaceae bacterium
CGCGCCTTAAACGCCGAAAGGCCGGGCCGTCAACGTTGACGGCCCGGCCTTTCGGCGTTTAAGGCGCGTTCGGCGTTCGAGGCGCCGCGGCGCCTTCTACTCGACGACGACGCGGTCGCTCCGCCCGCGCCCGAAAGTCTCGGGCGAGTACATCTCCTCGGCCCTGGCGGGCGGGACGACGAAGGAGCCGGGCGTCGTCGCGCGCGCGACGTAGGTGTAGTTGTAGACGCCCTCCCACATCAGCGAGGTGAACGCCTCGGCGCGGTCGTCGCGCAGGTTCTGGTGCTCGAACCACGGCCGCCGCCACCACCAGCCGTAGTCGGCCGGCTGCTCGCGCTCGTCGGCGGGGATGGCGCCTGTCACGGCCAGCGCCGGGTTCAGGGGCTCCAGCCCCGCCGGCAGCGGGTCCACGAGCGCGACGTGGTAGCGCCGCGCGGGCGCGGCCAGCGTCAGCCTGACCCGCACCTCCGCGCCCGCCCTGATGCGCCACGTCCCGTCGGCGTCGCGCCGCACGTCGGCGGGGTCGCCCACGGCCTCGTACGCGCGCTCGACCGCGAAGCCGTAGTCGGCCGCCGCCAGCTTCAGGTTCGTCGGCGCGTAGCGCATCCCGACGCGGTAGTAGAGCCGGCCCGCGCCCTCTTTCTGGAGCACGAGGTTCTGCGAGCCGCCCTTCTCCGCAAGCTGGCGCATCGGCACGTCGAACTGCTGGCGGTCGGTCGAGCGCCCGCGGAACTGCTGCTCGCCGGCGTAGGCGTCGCCGAGCCACGCGCGCGCGACGAAGTCGGGCGTGGCCTTCTCGTACGTCCGGAAGTAGCGGTCGAGCGCGAGCAGCACGAAGGCGTTCTCCTGCGTGTTCCCCCAGCGCCCCTGCTTGCGGTGCGCGAGCAGGCCGCGCGCCACCTTCGGGATGAGGTCGCTCTCGGGGCGGTCGCCGATGAGAGCTTCGAGGATGACGCCGTCGGCGCGGCGGTCGGAGCGCAGCAGCAGGTAGTCGTCGTCGGCGTAGGAGGTGGTGAAGTGCGCCGTCCCGGCCGTCTCCTCGGCGCGGTTGTCGAGCAGGCGGCGGACGGCCGCCACCTCCGCGGCCGAGGCGGCGTCGCCCGACAGCACGGGCAGCAGCCAGCCGACGGCTTCGAGCGGCAGCTTCTCAAGCCCCTCGGTCGCGATGAGCCGGCGCGCGCGCGCCGCGTCGCGGTCGCCCATGCGGGCGCGCGTGTAGAGCGCGTAGGCGATGAGCGTGTTGCGCGCCTCGCGGCCGTAGCGGCGCGGGATGCGCGACTCGATGGCGCGCAGGTAGGACTTCGACTTGTCGAGCATCGAAGGCGGCACGTCGTAGCCCTTCTCTCTGGCGCGCGAGAGCGCGTGCGCGACGTGGATGCCGACGTAGGGCCAGCTCTCGTCGCCGCGCCGCCAGAAGGCGAAGCCGCCGTCCTCGTTCTGCAAGCCTTCGAGCCGCTTGACGTCGCGCGCCACCGCCCGCTGCATCTCCTCGGGGCTCGGCATCTCCCTGGCCTTGAAGGCCGTGAGCACGTCGCGCAGCGCGGCGACGCCGAGCACGCGCGAGGCCAACTGCTCCGAGCACTCGTAGGGGTAGGCGACGAGGTAGAGCACGGCGTCCGTCAACGCCTGCAACTGCGTCGAGGAGGTCTGGACTTCGAGCCCGCCGAACTGGCGGAAGACGTCCGACGGCGCGCGCACCGGCTGGACGACGACGCCGCCCTGGTCGAGTTCGCCGTAGGTGGCGAACGCCTCGGTCGTGGCCGGCGTCCAGACGGGCAGCTCTATCTGCGCGGCGTCGGCGAAGCGCCCCGAGACGGCCGCCATCTGGAAGCGCGCCGTCCCGGCCGACGAGGCCGCGACGGGGAAGCGCACCTCGACGCGGTCGTTCGCCGGCACGCGCACGCGCCGGCCCGCGCCGTCGGTCAACTCGGCGTTCGTGGCGCGCACGGCCACGTCCACGTCGGCCGGGCTGTCGGTCTGGTTCTGCACGACGACGGGCAGCTCGAAGCGGTCGCCGAAGTTGAGGAAGCGCGGCGCGGAGGGGCGCGCCATCACGGGCTGTCGCGCCGTGATGGACGACTCGCCCGTGCCGAACTGCTTTCCGCCCGCGACCGAGACGGCCATCACGCGGTAGCGCGTCAGGTTGTCGGGGACTTTGACTTTGACCTCCGCGCGGCCGCTCGCGTCGGTCGGCACGGCCGGGGCGAAGACGGCGAGCGCGTTGAAGTTCTCGCGCACGCGTATGGCCGCCTGCGCCTGCTGCGACCCGCCGTCCATGAGGAACCCTAAGTTTTGCGACACCACCGCCGACGGCGCGGCCGAGGGCGGCGGGGGCGCCTCCCCGGCCGTCTCCACCACCTTGCTCCTCGACTGGCGGCGCGTCACCGAGGGGCTGACGCTGTCAACGGTCGCCGCGCTGCCGCCGGAGGCGCTGACCTCGACGACGCTGAGCTTGCCGGGGTCGGCCAACTGCACGTCTTTGCGCAGGTGGAAGTCCGAGACGTCCCCGGGGCGCTGCGCGTAGAAGACCGAGAGCGGGTCTTCGAGCTTGTAGCCCGTCAGCGCCAGCACCGACTCGTCCACGACGACGACCGCGACCTCGCCGCCGCCGACGGGGCGGCCCGCCGCGTCCCTGACCTCGACCGCGACGGTCGTCTCGCCGCCCGGCTCCAGGGCCTTGTCGCGCGGCGTCGCCGTCACCGCCAGCCTGCGCGCGAGCGGCGGCACAGAGAGGTTTATCTCGCCCGACGCGTAGGCGGGCCGCTTCGGCAGCTTCGGGTCTTCCTCGCCCGCGCCGTTGGCGCGCGCGGCCGCGCCGACGAGGTCAACCTGGACGTGGACGTTCGGCGTGAAGCCCTCCTCGACGGGGACGCGCAAGACGTGCGACGGCTCGTTCATGTGGAAGTGCTCGGTGCGGACGAGCCCCGAGCGGCGCAGCGTCAGCAGCCCCTCGGCCGGCGTGAACGGCGACTGCACCAGTATCTCGGCCGTGTCGCCGGCGCGGTGCTCCCTGCGGTCGGGAATCAGCTCGACCTTCTCCTGCTCGACCCCGCGGCGCGGCGGTGTCTTCCCGCCCGCGACCCACAGCGTCAGCTCGCTCTCGTTCGGCCGCTCGCGGTCGTCGTAGACGCGCGCCGTCACGCGGTACACGCCGCCCTCCTTCGGCCGGAAGCTGCACTTGACGGCGTCGGCGGCGGACTTCACGACGCACTCCTCGCCGGCCTGCGTCTCGACCTGACGCCACTGTCCGCGCGCCTGCTTCCATTCGAGCAGCGCCGCGCGCACGCGCACCTCGCGCCCCGCGACGAGCCCGCCGTCGAGGTCCGAGACTATCGCGGAGACGACGAGCGGCTGCCCCTGCTGCACGAACAGGCGCTCGCTCCTGAGGCCGACGTAGAGGTCCGAGGGGTGGACGAGCATCGTCGTCGTCGAAGTCCACGCCTGCCGGTTCACGTCCGTCACCGACGCCTGCGCGCTGACCGTGGTCGGCTGCGGCGGGTTGACCGAGTCGAAGTCGAGGCGCAGCGTGTGCCGGCCCGAGGCGTCCGTCCACCCCTTGTGCTCCTGCACGTTCTCGGACGACGCCCCGGCGGGTGAGGCCCCGTCCCACCACGGCGTCCACCTGCCGAAGGTGTAGTCGCCGCGGTTGGGCGGCGTGAATGTGGTCGGCGCGGCCGTCACGCGCCAGTTGACCTCGGAGTCGGGCAGCCCGCCGCCGGCGTAGTAGCTGGCCGCGACGGTCGCCTGCGCGTGGCCGCCGACGAAGTGCGGCCCCTCGTCGGCCCTGGCGCTGACCTCGAACTCGGGGCGGCGGAACTCCTGCACCTGTATCGGGTGCGCGTACTGCCCGTTCAACAGCGTCGGGACGCCGGCCTGCGCCGCCAACTGCACGTACGCGCCGCCCAGGTTCATCGCCGGCGGGAGCTTGAACTGCGTGTCGAAGCCGCCGAGCGCGTTGACGCGCGCCGCGCCCTTCCCCACCTCGTTGCCGCGCGAGTCGCGCACGGTGTAGTTGACCGACGTGACCGAGCCGCCGAGCGGCCCCACGTCGCCGCCCCGCCCGGCGCCGACGCGCCGCAGCCAGCCCTTCAGGCTCACCTCCTCGCCCGGCCGGTACATCTTGCGGTCGTCGAAGACGTACCAGCGCAGCTCGTCCTGCGTCGGCCGCCGCGCCCAGTTGGAATGGCTGAACCACCAGTCGGTCCACTCGGGGAGGAAGGCCGTCTCGCCGCCGCGCCGCGCGACGAGCATCCCGGCCGACGCCTCCGTCCTCGACGGCAGCGGCAGCCGCGCGAGGCCGTCGCCCCCCGTCGCCGCGCGCGCGCCCGAGGGCGCGAGCGTCAGCTCGACGCCTTCGAGCGGGCGGCCGTCGGCCAGCGACGTGGCCCAGCCGACCAGCCCGTCGCGGTCTATCAAGGCGTCGAGCCCGATGCCCGTCACCTGCACCCACGAGCGCAACACTTCGCGCTCGCGCCGTCGGGCCGCCGGCGCCGCCTGCCGCGCCGCCGGCTCGACGACGACGAAGACGTTGCCCCGCCCGCCCTTGAGCGCGGGCGAGAGGTCGAGCCGCGTCTCGGCCATCTCGTCGGCCGCCCCCTTCACCTCGACTGTCCGCGTCGAGACGAGCGCGCCCGGCGGCGCCGGCGGCGTCTTCCTCTGCCGCTCCTCGTAGTAGCCCGCGGCCCAGCGCATGTAGGTTATGTAGCCCGTGTAGTCCTCGGGCGAGACGGCGTAGAGGCTCACCCTGAGCGCCGGGTGGTTGACGCTGTAGACGGAGAGGTGGGGGCCGCCCGCCGGCTCTAGCACGACGAAGGAGCCGCCCGCCGAGTAGAGCCGCGCCTCCGCGGGGCCGACGCTGAAGGAGAGCGTGACGGGGACGCCGAGCGTCTGCCCGTAGTCGTCGCGCAGGCCCGGGTCGAGCGTCACCCTGTAACTCGTGCGGCCGCGCATCTGGCCGTTGATTGTCATCGTCCCCCCGTAGACGTGGACGCTCACGCCCGGAATCGCCGGCTCGATTTTCACCTGCGCGGGGTCGAAGGCTTTCACGTCCAGGGGGTTGCTGAACTGGACTATCCACTGGTCGGAGGGCGAGCAGCGGTTGCTGTAGCCGCACGCGTGCGACGTCACGCGGAACGGCCCGTAGGTCTTGAAAGAGAAGCTCTGCGGCGCCGTCGTCGTCCGCGGCCCCTCGGCCGAGGGCGTGCCGGGGCCGACCGTCACCGTGACGCCTGCGTCGGCCGGCAGCGCGTCCCCCACGCCGCCGCCCGCGCCCAACGCGCGCAGCGCGAGCCAGCGCCCTTTCGTCGCCGCCTTCGCCAGCCTGCTCACGTTTTCGTCGGCCGCGACTTCATCCGCGCCCGCGAGCCTCACCCTCAGGGGCGCGCCGCCCGCCGTGAGCTTCACCGTCCGCAGCACCGCCTCGGGCTCTACGCGCTGGTCGAACTCCATGAAGACGATGGCGTCGCGCCGCGCGGGGCCCCCCTCCGGGTACTTCGCCGTCAGCTTCGGCGCGGGCGTCGCGAACTTCCACGTCACGGGCCTGGGGGCGGCCGCCGCGCCGCCGCCGCCGCCCGCGCCCGCCGGGACGCTCACGGTGAACTCGGTCGCCATCGGCAGACGCCCCTCGGCCGGGTCGAAGATGAGCGTCTTCGTCCCCAGCCAGCGCCAGCGCCCCGCCGGCTGCGGCGTGAGCTGCGCCGGCGCGACCCGCGCGGCCTCCTCCTGCGACGTGACCGCCACCACCGGCTTCGAGAAGGTCAGAGAGACCTGCGGCGCGAGCGGAACCTCGCCCTCCGGCGAGCGGCGCGCCACCGTCGCCTCGCCCGCGGCGGCCGCGTCCGGGGCCTCGCGCGTCTCCGGCGCCGGGAACGGGCGCAGCACGGTCGCCCCCGCGCGCGGCGCCGGCGGCGAGCCCTCGCGCAGCGCGAACTCCTGCCGGTCGGCGGCCTCGGGCTTCAACTCGGGCAGCCGCGCCAGCACGCGCGCAGTCTCCGCCTCCGACAGCTTCACGGCCGGGGCGGCCGGCGTACGCTCCGCCGCCCCCCCGTCCCGCTCCGCGCCCTCGCTCAGGCGGAACCGCAGCCCCTTCCTCTCGGCCGCGCCGCCCTCCTGGGCCGCGCCGACCTCGCTCAAAGCGTCGGCGTTCGCCCGCGCCCGTAGCGGCGTGAACGGGCTGGTAATCATCTGGGAGAGGAGAATCAGGACGGCGATTTTTTTCAGGAGCATCTTTTTTTGAAGCCTCGCGGCGGTCGTTTCTGCGGCGCGCGCCCCGTGCGCGGAGCCCGGGGCCGCCTCGTTCAAAAGAACGTTGCTGTGTGACTTTACTTGCGGCGTCGCCGCGCGCGCGTGGGTGGAGCGTCTTCTGCGGCCTGCGCGTCGGGTCTAAAGGAACATAGCATTTGACACCGGCCGCGGCAAAAAGTTCGTCCGCGCGCCCCGCGCGCCAAAGCGCGAACCGTCGAAGCGCAAAACGTCGAAGCCGCGAACCGTCGAAGCCGCGAAGCGACGAAGCGACGAAGCGTTGAAGCGACGACAATGACGAAGGCCCCGAGTCCGCGCAGGGACTCGGGGCCTTCGTGTGTGGGTTAGGTTCGGCCGCGGCGGTTCGTCAGCGCCCGCGCCGCCGGCTCACTTGCACTTCGAGTAGCCGCAGTCGCGGCAGAAGTCGCAGCCCGAGGCGTGCTCAAGCTGGCCGTGGCACTCGGGGCACTCGGCGATGAGCGAGTAGTTGCGGCTCGTCTCGGCGACGCCGGCGGGGGCGACGGCCGGCGCCTTCGGCGGCTGCTGCTGGTAGGCGAGCGCGCGCGCCGAGTCGGGCTGGCTCTGGAGCCGCCGCTTCGTCAGCATGACGCACTCGGCGACCGCCTGCTCGGGGCTGGTCAGCAGCCGCTCGTTGAACCAGACCGAGTGCGTGCCCGTCACCTTGTTGAGCGAGCGCGCCACCTCGCGCGCGTCGAAGCCGCCGCGCAGCATCTTCGAGGCGAGCAGGCCCACGCCGCCCGAGATGGGGCCCGTCGCGAAGACTTCCAGGATGTCCACGCCGTCGTGGTTGACCGTGACGTAGAGGTTCTGCCCGTCGAACGGAATCTGCCACGTCGCGCCGACCAGCTCGCGCGGCCGCTCGATGCGCACCACGTCGCCCGACTCCGTGCGGCGCACGGCCGGCGCCGGCGCCGACAACGACTCCAGCGCGGCCGGGGCTTCGGTCTTCGCGGCCGGCGCGGGGGTCTGGGCCTGCGTCGTCGCCGGCGCCGCCGCCGTCTCGGTCGTCACCGCCTCGGCCACGACGGCCGAGTCGCACGCGACCTCGGACGGCGTCTCGGCGCCCTTCACCGCCGACAGCACCTGCGAATCGCGGCTGCCGTCGCGGTAGTAGCTGACGGCCTTGCAGCCCAGCTCGCGCGCGAGGCGGTAGAGCCTGTCCACGCTCTCGACCGTGTCGTCGCGCGAGCCGTTGCAGGTCTTCGACACGCCGTTGTCCACGTTGCGCTGCGCGGCGGCGAGCACGTAGACGTGCTGCTCGGCCGTGATGGACATCGCCGAGATGAAGTAGTCGGGCAGCTCCGACTCGTGCGCGCAGACGTGTTCGGCCGCGCGGTCGATGGACTCCTGGTCGGTCTGGTCGACCGTGACGCCGAGCGCCTCGGCCGCCAGCGTGTGGACGTAGGTGCGCTTGCCCAAAGTGTCCTGCCGGACGTAGGCCCACGAGAAGTTCGGCTCGACGCCCGAGGAAGTCTCGGCGACGAGCGAGATGGTGCCCGTCGGCGCGATGGTCGTCGTCTCGTAGTTGCGCGGCGTCAGCTCCACGTCCTCGGGGACGCCTATCTCCTCGCGGAGGAAGCGGTCGTAGGCCGCCTTGTTCGGCTCGTACTCGGGGAAGACGCCCTTCTCGGCGCCGAGCCGGCACGACTCGACCCACGCCTCGCGCCGCACGAAGCCCATCGCCTCGTCCATCAGGTCAATCGAGACGTTCGAGCCGTACTTGATCTTGAGCCGGATGCAGAGGTCTGCGAAGCCCATGATGCCGAGGCCCACGGGGCGCGTGCGCTTGACCACGTCGTCAATCTCGGGGAGCGGCCACGCGCAGGTGTCAATCACGTTGTCGAGGAAGCGGACGCACCAGTGGACGGTGTCGGCGAGGCGCCCCCAGTCGAGCCGCGTCTCGGGGTCGTAGAACTTGGCGAGGTCTATCGAGCCGAGGTTGCACGAGTTGTTGAAGTGCAGCGCCTGCTCCGCGCACGGGTTGGTCGCGTAGATGGGGCCCATGGACTCCATCATGTGGTTGTTGCGGTTGACCTCGTCAATGAAGATGACGCCCGGCTCGGCGTAGCGGTGCGCGCTCGCCACGATGCGGTTCCAGACGTCCGGCGCGTAGACCATGCCGGGCTTCGGCGCCTCCTCGCGCGCGCAGCGGTCCAGGAGCCCGGAGGCCTGCGCCTCCTCGAAGGCGGCGCGGTCGCGGAAGGTGACCGTCTCGCCGTCCGCCGTGCGGTAGACGGCGTAGTCGCCGCCCTGCACGGGGTCGAAGACCGGCTCGTCCCACCGCTCGCCGTCGAAGGAGAGCTGGTACCACCGCCCGGCGTCCACGGCCTCGAAGAACTCGTCGGTGACCGTCACCGAGATGTTGAAGTTCGTCAGGCTGTGCTGGTCGTTCTTGGCGTGGATGAAGCGGAGCACGTCCGGGTGGTCAACCCGCATGATGCCCATGTTCGCGCCGCGGCGCACGCCGCCCTGCTTCACCGTGTCGGTCGTCGTGTTGAAGATGTTCATGAACGACACGGGGCCCGAGGCCACGCCGTGCGTCGAGCGCACCATCGCGCCCTGCGGCCTGACCTTCTCGAAGGTGAAGCCGGTGCCGCCGCCCGTCTGGTGGATGATGGCGGCGTCGGTCGCCGTCTTCATGATGCCGGCGATGGAGTCGGGCACGTCGAGGACGAAGCAGGCGGCGAGCTGCCCCGAGGGCTTCCCGGCGTTGACGAGGCAGGGCGTGTTCGGCACGAACTCGCGGCGCAGCATGACGCCCGCCATCGTCTGGTAGAACTCGTCGCGCTTGACGATGTCGCCTTCGGCCTGCGAGACGTGGCCCACGACGCGGCGGACGATGTCGGGCCACTCCTCGATGGGCTCGCCCTGCGCGTCCTTCAGGCTGTAGCGCTTGGCGATGACGCGGCGGGCGTTGAGGCCCAGGGTCTCGGCGGCGGCGGCGGGCGCGGCGCCCGTGATGTCGAAGGCTGACGGGCTCCCCTGCGGTGCGTTCGGCTCGATAACGGTGCTCATCTTCTCCTCTTGCCTTTCCCGCGCTCGTGGGGGGCGCGAGGCGACGTTCTTCTCCAGCGGTCGAAAAAATTGCGGCGCGAACTGCGCGCCGTCATCACTTGTCTCGGGTACTTCGCGGTTGGTTTGGCCGGGAGGCGAAAAAGTCCCGGCGCCACGGGGTTTTGGTGGCCCCGGCGCTCGAAGACCGGCTCGTTCCAAACGGCGCGAAGAATACACCCGCCCGATTTGCTTGTCAAGAATAATAGCACAACATATTGTGCTATGTCCTGTAGGCTGCTCCAATAGAGCGGGCAGGCTGAGGTTTTACCTGAGGGGCGGCGGCCGACGTTTCTCCCCCCGAACGGGCGGCGGGACGCCCCTTCGGGGCGGGGGCCGCGGAGGCAGTAGGAGGGGGCGGTTTTTCATCTAAAGCTGTCGGGATTCTGTCTGCACGTCGAGGGGGAAGATGACTTTGAAGGAGACGCAGAACGGCCGCGGCGACTCGCTCGTGCGCGCGACGGCCGGCGACGGGCTCATCCGCTGCATGGCGGCGGTGACGACGGGGACGGCGGCCGAGGCCGCGCGCCGTCACGGGACTTCGGGCACGGTCACGGCGGCGCTGGGGCGGACGCTGACGGGGGCGCTGCTGCTGGGCGCGGGGCAGAAGGAGTTCGACCGGCTGACCGTGCAAATCCAGTGCGACGGGCCCGTGCGCGGCATCACGGCCGAGGCGAACGCCCACGGGCGGGTGCGCGGCTACGTGCGCGAGCCGGCGGCCGACGCGCCGCTCAACGCCGAAGGCAAGTTCGACGTCAGCGCGGTCGTCGGCGGCGGCATGTTCTACGTCACATACGAGTCGGGCTTCGACATCGGCCTCTACCGCGAGCCCTACCGCGGCGCGGTGCCCATCGTCTCGGGCGAGATAGGCGAGGACTTCGCGTACTACCTGGCGAAGTCGGAGCAGATTCCGTCGGCGGTGATGCTGGGCGTGCTGGTGCGCGCGCGCGAGTCGGGCGAGACGTACGTCGAGGCGGCGGGCGGGCTGATGATTCAGGTGATGCCGGGCGCGGACTCCGCGACGGTGGCGGCCATCGAGTCCACCGTCGGGCGGACGCCGCACACGACCGCCCTCATCCGCGAGGGCGCGCGGCCCGCCGACCTGCTCTCGACGGCGCTCGGCGACGTGGCGTTCGAGGTGCTCGAAGAGCGCGAGGTCGGCTTCGCCTGCACCTGCTCTTACGAGCGCGCGGCGGCGCTCGTCTCCTCGATAGACGGGGCGGAGCTTGAGTCCATGCTGCGCGAGGACAAGGGCGCGGCGCTCACCTGCCACTTCTGCAACGAGACGTACCGCATTGACGAGCCCTCGCTCGCCGAGATGGTCGAGCGGAGCCGGAACGGCCGCGGGTGAGGCCGGGCGGCTCGCGGGTCGGCCGCGGCTCTGCGGTCGGGGGAGGCGCACGGCGAGGGCGCCGCGGGGGGAGATGAAGAGAGGCCGGACTTCGCGTCCGGCCTCTTCGTTTTTCAGGGTTTTCGGCCCGCCTACTTCGCCGAGGTCGTGCCCGAGGACGGGAGGAGGTCGAAGGCGCCTATCTCGCGGTTGTGGTTGTCGAGGACGCCCATGACGTCGGAAGTCTCTTCGAGCATCTGCTTCGTCATCTGGATGGAGTCGGAGAGCTGCTCGAAGTCGAGCGAGGAGACGCGCTCGGGCGTCGGCAGCGTGACGACCTGGTCGTTGACGAGGCCGAAGAAGTTCTCGATGGACTGGAGCTGCCCCTCGACGAGCTTGACCGAGCGCTCCAGCTCGGAGAACTGCGCGAGGCGGCGCCTGAGGATTTCGACGTTGGCCTGCTGGATGCGCCGCGCGCGGTCGTCGGGCGCGCCCTCGACCGAGCGCTCGGCCTGCGTCAACTGGTTCTGGACGGCCTGCCGGTTGATGGAGCGCAGGTGGTGCTTGCGCCGGCGGTAGACGTCGAGCAGGTCGACGAAGTCCTCCCAGCGCTGCTCAAGGCTGCGGATGTTGAGGGGCAAATCCTTCGCGCCGGTGAACTTGACGTAGTTGTCGAAAATCTTGTTCTTGAGCCACTTCAGGTAGAGCACGGCCTCGCGCTCGCGCGGGTCGAAGCTCTCGATGAGGCGCTCGCGCTGCTTGCTGCGCAACTCGGCGAGGCGCTTGCGGTTGCGCCCGTCCACGAGCCGGCGGTAGAGGGAGCTGGCGGGGACGGTCGCCAGGTACGCGCCCTCGGCGACGAGCGCGGCGGCGAGCGGGATGGGCGACCAGGTGTAGGCCGCGGCGACGGCGAAGCCGGCCATGCCCCAGAAGTTGGCGGGCTCCATGACTGCTTCCTTCAGGTATTCGAGACTGAGCTTCTTCTCCGCCATAAACCTATTACTTCTCAGCGGGCGTCGGCCCCGGCCGCAAGTTTACGAGTTCGAGTCGCCCGACCCGGCGCCGAGCGCCGGCGCGCTCTTCTGCCCCTCGCCGAGCAGCCCCATGCCGCGCTTGTACTCGGCCAGCTTGTCGTGCAGCTGCATGTCCATCGCCTCGCGCTCTATCTCCTGCATCTGCGTGTCCACGCCCGAGGTGCCGAGTTGGAGCTTGGCCTCGGCGGTGGCGGCGCGCCGGTCAATCTTGTCGCGCATCTCGTTGAAGGTCGAGGCGTCGTCGCCCAGCTGGAACGAGGACATCGTCTGCGCGAGCTGCTCCTGGAGCTTGGCCTGCTTCGACTGGTCGATGAGCCGCACCGCCTCGTCGCTGCGCCGCTTCATCTGGAGGATGTAGTTGTCGCGGGCCTTCTGCGCCTGTTCGGATGCGCGCGAGGCGTGGTCGAGTTGCTGTCCGGTCTTGGAGAGGTCGAGCTGCGCCTGCTGGAGCTGCCCGATGTAGGCCGTGGCGATGTCGTCGCGGTTCATCTTGATGGCGGCCTTGATCTTCGAGTCGAGGTCGACGACCTGCTCTTCGAGCCGCGCCTTGTTCTTCGCCAGCAGCCGCTCGGTCGCCATCACCTGCGCGACGGAGTTGTTCAACTCCGGCACGCGGTCGCGCATGTCGCGGATGGTCTGCTGCAGGATCAGCTCGGGGTCCTCGGTCTTCTCGATGATGCCGCCGAACATCGCGCGCAGACTACGCTTCAGCCTCGCCCAGACTCCCATCTTCTTCCTCGCCCTCCGCGCCCCCCACGGGGTTGCTCGCAAATCTTTCCGGCCCGAAACTTTAAGCCGACGGCCGGGCCGCAGTCATTGTACGTAAGCCCGCCCCGCCGGGTTCGCCCTCCCTCTGGCGGCCGCAAACCATCGCTCTGGCCGCGAGTATAACAGGACTCACGCGCCGCTCGCCAGAGCGACGGCCGCCGCCTAACCGAACCGCCCGATGTCGCGTCGGAAGTGCGCGCCGTCGAAGCGGACGCGGGCGGCGGAGTCGTAGCAGCGGGAGAGGGCGTGGGCGAGCGTCGGGCCGGTGGCGGTGACGCCGAGGACGCGGCCGCCGGCGGTGACGAGCGCGCCCGCGGCGTCGCGCGCCGTGCCGGCGTGGAAAATCTGGACTCCGGGGACGGCCGAAGCCTCTTCGAGCCCCTCGACGCGCGCGCCCGTCTCGGGGCGCTCGGGGTAGCCGCGGGCGGCGAGCACGACGCAGGCCGAAGCCTCTTCGCTCCACTCCACTTCAACGCCGCCGAGGCCGCCGCGCGCCACGGCGCCGAAAATCTCCGCGAGGTCGGAGCGCAGGCGGACGAGGATGGCCTGCGTCTCCGGGTCGCCGAAGCGGACGTTGTATTCGAGCACGCGCGGGCCTTCGCGCGTGAGCATCAGGCCGACGAAGAGCACGCCGCGAAAATCCAGCCCGTCGGCGCGCGCGCCCTCCAGCGTCGGCTCGACGATTTCGCGGACGGCGCGGTCGAGCGTCTCCGCGTCCAGCACGTCGGGCGCGGTGACGGCCCCCATGCCGCCGGTGTTGGGGCCGGTGTCGCCCTCGCCGACGCGCTTGTGGTCGCGCGCGGGCGGCATCAGGCGGTAGTCGCGCCCGTCCGTCCAGAGCAGCAGCGACGCCTCGCGCCCTTCGAGCGCCTCCTCTAAGACGACGCGCCCGGCGGCCTCCGCGCCGACGCTCCCGCCCTCCATCATCTCGGCGACGGCGCGCTCGGCCTCGGCGCGGCTGCGCGCGACGACGACGCCCTTGCCGGCGGCCAGCCCGTCGGCCTTGACGACGACGGGCGAGTCCTCGCCGCCGAACTCGCCGCGGCGCAGAATCTCGCGCGCCTCGGCGGGCGAAGAGGCGACGCGGTGGCGCGCGGTCGGCACGCTGTGGCGCAGCATGAAGTCTTTGGCGAAAGCCTTGCTCGATTCGAGGCGTGCGGCCTCGCGCGCGGGGCCGGCGACGGCGAGGCGGCGGCGCGCGAACTCGTCGGCCAGCCCGGCGGCGAGCGAAGATTCGCCGCCCGGGATGGTCAGGTCAACGCGCTCGCGCTCGGCGAAGTCGGCGAGCGCCGCCACGTCGGTCGCGCCGACTGGGACGCGCTCCGCGCAGTCTTCGACGCCCGCGTTGCCCGGCGCGCAGAAGACGCGCCCGCCCGCGCCCCCCGCCGCGCCGCGCCGGAGCGCACGGCAGAGCGCGTGCTCGCGCCCGCCCGAGCCGATGACAAGCACCTTCATGGCCTTCTGAAGCTCCCAGTCCCTGTCCTTGGTTTTTAGTAAGACGAAAGGCGCCGCGATGCTGTCACGCGACGCGGGGGCTGTCAAGGAAGGATGAGGGCGAGAGGCGGGGGTTGAAAGGAGGGATGAAGGGAGCGCTGACGGCCGTCCCTCCACCCCTCTGACTTCCGCCCTGTTCATCCTTCATCCCTCATCCTTCTGACTTCATCCTTCTGACTTCATCCCCCGCCTTCGTCCTTATTCCTTCCCTTCCCGGCTGGCATAACCGCCCGGCCAGCGCTTGACCCATCTCCCCTGCCAGAGCTTTTCATGAGCACGCGCGCCGCATGGAGGAGGAGCGTGACACCGCGCGCCGCTCGGACGAGGGCGGCACTTTCGACGAAGGGGCCGCCCTTACTTTTTCCACGCCCGCACGCCCCTCCGCCCGCCGCTCCGCCCGGTGAAACTTTTTTTTCGCTCTTGACACATATTTGTGATACATGTACCGTGCTGAGTCACGGGCGGGCCGGCGACATCGGGGCCGTGGGGTTCCGGCGCTCTCCGCGTTCAGCTTTTCCCCTCGCAAGTTAAGCCCGCCGCCCCCGCGCGGGGCGTACGCTCGAAAGCAGTTCCCCTCGCAGCGCCCGTAGGCTGAAAGACTCCCGACGGCCGTTCCCGCGCGGCGCGTCGCGCAGGTCTCATTCACAAGGGATGGGTAAAGATGTCACAGGTTCAAACAGTAGAGATTTCTCCCGCCGAGGCGAAGGGGGAGTGGGGCCACGTGGAGACTGAGTTCGAGGATCGCGCTATTCTCTGCGTGGACTGCAACCAGGACTTCACCTGGACGGCGGGCGAGCAGCTCTTCTTCCACGACAAGGGGTTGAAAAACGAGCCCAAGCGGTGCAAGCCTTGCAAGCAGGCCAAGAACGAGCGCCTCGCGGCCATCGCCGCCGCGCAGGCCACGGGCGTCCGCCAGCGCATAGAGGTCTCCGTCCAGTGCGCACAGTGCGGGCAGCAGACGACCGTCCCGTTCTACCCTTCGCAGGGTCGCCCGGTCTTCTGCCGCTCCTGCTTCCTCGGCGGCCGCCAGGCCGACGGCGAAGAATAACCAGCCAGACGCGCGCAGCCCTACCCGACCGAAAGCCTTCGTCAGCGCCCCTCCCCCGGCGCGCACGCCGCCGCGGGACGCCTCTGTCCGAAGACACGTAGAGCCGCAAGGCAGAGAGCCGTGGGGGGGGGGG
>DASVUF010000205.1:0-2697 GCA_036387195.1 Pyrinomonadaceae bacterium
GAGATGGCGGCCTCGCCCGCCTACGCCACCGTCCTGCTCGGCCTCGGCGCGCGCGAGCTGAGCATGGCGCCGCCCTCCATCCCGCGCGTGCGCCGCATCATCGAGGGAATCGAGCTTGAGGAGGCGGCCGCCGTCGCCGCCGAGTGCCTTGAGTGCGCCGGCGCCGACGAGGTCGAGGAGCTGGTGCGCGTGAGGCTCGGCGGGCACTGGCCGAATCTTTTCCCGCCGGAAATCTTGCCACCCCCGAAAAGCATTGGGTAGAATCGTCAACGGGGCCGGGGGCTTTGGCGGCCCGCTTCAAACCCGCGTCTTTGACCGACTCCCGACCCACCACCGACTGTCTGAGAATCGCGCCGTTTTAGACGTTTACTTCGCAAGGGGGCCCGCGCCGCGGCGTTCAATGCCCGAACCGCGCGGCGCGGGGCCCCGGTCGTACACAGGGAAGGTCCGGGGCGCCGGCCGAGCGAACGGCGGCGACGGACAAGCAAGGAAGAGTGCCCGTATGAAGAAGTTCTTTTACTCCGCGGCCGTCGCGCTAGCCCTCTGCACGGCCGACGCGAGCGCCGCCCGCCACCAGGCGGGTCGCGCCCGCGTCGGCCCGGCCGCGGAAGAGGCGGCCCCCGCGGCGTCCCCGGCCGCCTCGCCCGCCGCCGCGGAGGACAGGAAGAAGGCCGTCGCCGACGCCAGGCCGCAGGAGGCCGCGAAGCGTCCCGAGCGCCAGCCGCTCAACAACTCGACGGCCGCCGCCGCCGCGCCGGCGACCCCGGGCGGCGACGCGAAGGCGACGAGCGACGCGCCGCCGAAGCCGGGCGCCGAGCCGGGGCTCCCCGTCGGCGCGCCCGTCAGGACGGCCGAGGGCGCCACCGGGTCGAACACGGCAGCGCCGCCCGCCGCCCCGCCCGCCAACCTCCCGGCCGCGAACAACGCGGCGCAGCCCCCAGGCGCCACGAACCCCGCCGCGCCTTCGACGGCGAAGCCCGCGGCGCCGGGCCCGGCGGCCGCCGCCTCGCCCGCAGACATCTACCGCGTCGGCGTCGGCGACGTCCTGGACATACGCCTGCTCAACGGCCAGGACCCGCGGCAGAACACGCTCTACACGGTCGTCGCCGGCGGCGTGCTCGACTACCCGCTGCTCAAAGACCCGCTGACGGTCGCCGGCATGACGACCGACGAGCTGGCCGCGCAGCTCGTCGCCGAGTTCCGCCACCGCGGCCTCTACGACCGCCCGCAGGTGCGCGTCGGCGTGCGCGAGTACGCGAGCCACGCCGTCCTGGTGAGCGGCCTCGTCAACGACCCCGGCACCAAGATTCTCCGCCGCGAGGCCATCCCGCTCTACGTCGTCGTCGCCGAGGCGCAGCCCAAGCCCGAGGCCGGCCGCGCCGTCATCGTCTCGCACTCGACCGGCAAGGTCGCCAACGTTGACCTAAACGACGCCGCCGGCCTCAACACGCTCGTCATGACGGGCGACGTGGTGACGCTCACCGTCCGCCCGCCCGAGTTCTTCTACGTCGGCGGCGAGATAGGCTCGCCCGGCCAGAAGGACTACCACACCGGCATCACGCTGACGCAGGCGCTCCTCGCCTCGGGCGGCGTGACGAAGACGGCGGGCGACCGCGTGCGCGTCTCGCGCCAGGGTGCGGACGGCCGGCTGGTGGCGACCGAGTACAACCTGCGCGAGATAGAGAACGGCGTCACGCCCGACCCGGCGCTCAAGCCGGGCGACCGCGTCGAGGTCGCGCCCGCGAAGCGCAAGTAGGGTGAGGGGAGTCGGCGGGGGGCCGCGCGCCCGACCGGAGCCGGACTCCCCCTCCGCCTTTAAGCTCCTTGTCCGCCGCGCCCGCGAGGCTGTATTATCCTGCGCGGCCGAACAAAGTTTCATCACAGAGCGCGACGCCCGCACAGCGGAAGCACGCGCCGGATCGGAAAGACTCTTTGTAAGAGTCGCACCTGCCCGTCGGAGGAACAAAATTTTGAGTAAGTGGAATCGAATCGGCGCGGCCGCGCTCGCCGCCGCGCTCTGCCTGTCCCCCTTAGCGACCGCGCCGGCGCGCGCGGCCGCGGGGCTGCGCGCCTCACAGCAGGACGCCCCCTCACAGGCCGAACAGGAGACCTTCAACCGCGGGCGCGCGCTCTTCGCCAAGGGGCAGTACGAGCAGGCGGCCACAGTCTTCCGCGACTTCCTCAAGGGGAACCCGAACAGCTTCATCGCCGACCTGATGCTGCTCTGGCTGGGGCGCTCCTACATCGAGCTGGGCAGGTTCGACGAGGCGACGCAGGTCGTCGCGCGCCTGCGCGAGATTCGGGACACGCCCTTCACGGACATCTTCGAGACGGAGCTTCAGACGGCGCGCACGGAGGCGGCCAGCCGCCCCGCGCCGCCCGCCGCCGCGCAGCCCACGCCGCGCGCGCAGGCGACGCCCTCGGCGGCCGTCGCGCGCGCCACGCCGACGCCGACGCCGGCCCGCCCGCGCCCCACGCCGCGCCCGACGCCCGCCGAGGTCGCCGCGCGCACGGCCAACGCCCCGACGACGCCTGAGCTTGCCGTCCGCGGCGGCGGCGACGCCGAGCGCCCGCGCACCGCCGGCGGGCGCCGCGGCAGGAACGCGCGCGCGGGCGACGCCGCGCGCAACGCCGCGCAGCCGCCCGTCGTCGTCGCGACGCCCGAGCCGACGCCCGCCGCGCGGCCGCCGCGCACGG
>DASVUF010000206.1:0-13361 GCA_036387195.1 Pyrinomonadaceae bacterium
CCCCCCCCCCCCCCCCCCCCCCCCGCCCCTCTCGACCTGGGCGCAAACTAATTTCCGAAGCGCTGGCGGTACTCGGCCGAGGAGATGAACGCCTTGACCATCTCGGCCGCCTGGAAGTCGCCGCCGAACTGGTCGAGCTTCCCGAGCCAGAAGTTGTAGCCGTCGAAGTTCAGTCCCGGCTCGGGCGCGTCGTCGGGGTTGCGGCGCAGGTAGCCGAAGTACTGCATCAGGACGAACGCGCGGTTGAACTCGGCGCGCTTGAAGTCCTCGTCCTCGGCGACGGCGCGCAGGACTTGCGCGCGCGTCAGCGTGCCCTGAGCGAGCCCGGCGACGAGCGCGCCGCGCTCGGCCGTCGAGAGCGCGCCGCCGGCGTTCTGGTCGAGCGCGTCCACGAACTGCTCGGCCGAAAGCGACTGCGGGTAGGCGTCCGCGAAGCGCGCGCTCGCCGCGAAGGCGTCGAAGTAGGCGCGCTTGTTCTGCTGGAGCTGCGACTGCCAGTCGCCCTGGTTGACGACGACGTTCTGCCCGAGCTGCTGCGCCTCGGACACCATCGTCTCGCGCCTCAGTGGGACGGGCTTGCCCGGCAGGTCGCCGTAAGCCGCCTTGTGCGCGAGGTAGACGGGGTAGCCCGTCTCCTGAAATTCAATCGAGAGGAAGAAGGCCCCCGAGACGTTGACGCGCTTGACCTCGCGGCACGCGGCGTCGCCCATGCAGGACTCGACCTCGTGCGTCCAGAAGCCGAGCCCCGCGCCGTCGGGCTCGCGCGAGAGGAAGTCCCTGTACTGCTGGCGGACGAAGTACGGCTCGTAGTCTATGCGGACGGGGAGCCCCAGCTCGGCGTGCGGGCGCAGGACGAAGAGCCCCTGCTCCATGCCGCTGGCGACGAACGTCCCGCTGGCGAAGAAGGGGTAGTTGCCCCACGTCCCGTTAAAGAGCGCCTGGTCGTCCGACGGGTAGACGTCGAAGAAGCCGGCCTCCGAGAGGGCGCCCGCGGCGGCGGCGTTGCGCACGTCCATGATGCGCACGCCGCTGCGGTAGTTCGACTCGAAGGCGAAGAGGCCGCGCACGTAGAGGTTGTGGTCAATGGCGGTCGTCTCGTGCAGGTGGACGTTCTGCACGAAGGGCGCGTCGAGGTCCGAGACGTCCCAGACGAAGGTGCGCGTCTTCGGGAGAGGCTGGCCCGGCTTCGCCTGCCCCTGCTCGTCCAGCTCGTCGTTGAGGAGGAGGCGCGCGTGGTCGCCCGTCAGCCACGCCTGATGCGTGTAGCCCTTGCCGACATAGCCCGTGCGCGAGAGCTGCGCGGGCGCCTGCTTGTTGGTCACGTCCACGATGGTCAGCGTGTCCTCGTTGGCGCTGAAGCAGACCTCGCGCCCCCAGTGCTGCGCGTCGGGGCCGCGGTAGACGACGCACTGCGTCTCGTGCGTGTAGCCGTCTTCGTTGACGCAGCCGGCGAAGGCCGGGGCGGCCGGGTCGCGCACGTCTATGACGTGGAGGCCGCCGCCGCGGGTGGCCGTCTCGCCGGGGCAGGTGTCCGCGTTGGGCGTCCGCCCCGGTGACGGGCGGCTGCCGGCGACGTAGAGGAATCCCGTCTCCTCGTTGACGGCGACGGTGTGCGCGCTGCCGAAGTTGTTGTAGTGCGCCGTCTCCGCGAAGGTCTGCGGCGGCGCGGCGACGTTGCGGAGCTGCCGCAGGTCGAAGACCTGGAGGCCGTGACCCGCGGCCTCGCTGACGACGTAGAGGTGGTCGCGGTAGACCTTGAGGCTGCGCCAGAGCGAGTCGGCGTTGTGGCGCGGGAGGTTGCCGAGGTAGGCGGGCGCGGTCGGGTTGGTCACGTCCACGAAGGCGACGCCGTTCGACAGCCCGAGCAGCGCGTACTCGCGGTCGGTCAGCGCGTCCGTCCAGCCCCAGATGTCGTTGGCGATGACGCCGCCGGCCGTCGTCCCGTCGATGTCGGCCGTGGGGAGCAGCGCGGCGAGGTCAATCTTGTTGCAGGGGAAAGTGCCGGCCTTGCCGCCGACGCAGCGCGTGTCGGCCATCGCGGAGAGCGGCGCGCCGTCGGGCTGGCCGTTCCCGCCGGGGCTGTGGTGCTCGCCTTCGTGCGCGCCGGCCGTCCAGACGGCGAAGCACGCGGCGAAGAGGGGCGCGGCGACTAGGAGGATTTTTCTGGTCTTCATTTTTTTTTGACGGACTGAAACGTTAAAGGGCGGGCCGGGGAGGCCGGCATCATAACACCGGAGGGTCGGAGGACGAAGGCCGGGCGGGCCGCATTTTATCCCCCCGCCTTCACCCCTCACACGTCCGACGCCCAGCGGCGTTTGCGGAACTTGTCTTCGGCCCAGAAGCCCCGGAGCAGCTCGACGCGCGGCGGGGGCTCAAGGCCGTTCTCGTCGGGCGGCGCGAGGACGACCGCGACCACGTCGTAGCGGCGCGGCGCGCCGGCCAGGCCGAGCAGGCGGAGGTAGGCGCGGGCGGCGCGCGTCACCTGCCGCTGCTTGCGCAGGTCAACGTTGGCCTCGGGCGCGGCGAAGCTGTCGGAGCGGCGGGTCTTGACCTCGACGAAGCAGAGCGTGGGGCCGTCGTAGGCGACGATGTCCAGCTCGGCCTGCACGGGCGCGCCGCGGCGGTTGCGCCCGACGCCGAGCTTGAAGTTCGCCGCGACCAGCGCGTAGCCGCGCGCCAGCAGGTGCTCGGCGGCCAGCGCCTCGCCGCGCCGCCCGAGTTCGAGGTGCGGCGCGGCGGCGGCGGCGGTCCCGGCCCGCGGCGCGAGCCGCGCGCGGGCCTTCTCCAACAGTCTGCGTGGCTTCAGTGGCGAGAGCATGGCGCGGCGCGCAGATTAACGCCGGCGCGGCCGCCGGCGCAAGAAATATCTCGGCGGGGAAGAGTTCCTTGCCGCGCGGTTCGGCCGCAGGCTAAACTTCCCGGTAATGTCTGAAGAGCAAGAGCAAGGGCCGGGGCGAGAGGAAGGGCGCGGGGCGGCGCCGCCGGCGGCGCTGCCGCTGGTGGCGATTGTCGGGCGGCCGAACGTCGGGAAGTCAACGCTCTTTAACCGGCTGGTCGGCGAGCGCCGCTCCATCGTCGGCGACGAGCCGGGCATCACGCGCGACCGCATCTACGGCGAGTCCGAGTGGACGGCGCGGCGCTTCTCGATAGTGGACACGGGCGGCATCGTGCCCGACGAGACGGCCGTCATCCCCGCCAACATCTTCCGGCAGGCCGAGTTCGCCATCACCGAGGCGGTCGCGCTCCTCTGGGTCGTGGACGCGCGCGCGGGCGCCACGTCGCTCGACGAGGAGCTGGCGCGGCTGCTGCGCTCGACGGGCAAGACCGTGCTGGTCGCCGCCAACAAGGTTGACGCCGCCAAGCTGGAGGCGCTGGCGGGCGAGTTCCACCGCTTCGGCTTCGACGACGTGGTGCCCGTCTCGGCCGAGAACGGCGACGGCGTGGCCGAACTGCTCGACGCGCTGGTCGAGCGTCTGCCGCCGGCCGAGGCCGAGGACGAGGAGGACGCCGAAGGCCGCCAGAGGGAGGTGCGCCTCGCCATCGTCGGGCGGCCCAACGTCGGGAAGTCCTCTATTCTCAACCGGCTCATCGGCGAGGAGCGCGTCATCGTCTCGCCCGTCGCGGGGACGACGCGCGACGCCGTGGACACCGTGCTCGAAGCCGAGGGGCGCGCCTTCCGCCTGATTGACACGGCCGGCATCCGCCGCAAGGGCAAGACCGAGGAGATGGCCGAGAAGCTCGCCGTCGTGATGGCGCGCAGGAGTCTTGAGCGCGCCGACGTGGCGGTCGTCGTCATAGACGCCGTGGAGGGCGTGACGGCGCTCGACGCCAACATCGCCGGCTACGCGCTCGACGCCGGCTGCTCCATCATCCTCGCCGTCAACAAGTGGGACGCCGTGCCCGAGAAGGACACGCACACCGCCTCGGAGTTCGAGCGCGACCTGCGCTTCAAGATGAAGTTCCTGGACTGGGCGCCGGTCGTCACCACCTCGGCGCTCAAGGGGCAGCGCGTCGAGCGTTTGCTCCCGCTGGCGCTGCGCGCCAACGAGGCGCGCAACATGCGCGTCCCGACCTCGCAGCTCAACGCCTTCTACGAGCGCGTCATGGCCTCGGGGCGTGCGCCGACGACGCCCGCGCCGGTCAAGGGCGGCCAGTCTCGGCTCCACGTCCAGTACCTGACGCAGGTCGGCGTCCGCCCGCCCGCCTTCGTCGTCTTCACCTCGGGCGGCCGGCCCGGCCTTCACTTCTCGTTCGAGCGGTTCCTGCAGAACCGCCTGCGCGAGGAGTTCGACTTCTTCGCCACCCCACTCCGCATCATCGAGCGCCACAAGAAGAAGGGCTGACGCCCATGCCCGACGAGAGCGAACAGACGGCGGCCGGCGAGGGCCCGCGCGAGGCGCGCGAGCCGGAGGTCGGGCGCCTGCGCGCGCTCGCCGAAGGGCTCGCCGAGGCCAACGAGCAGTTGGAGACGGTCAACCGCATCGTCGCCGCCGTCAACACCGGCCGCAGCATCGAGGAGGTCTTCGAGCTGGCGACCGAGCAGGTGCGCGCGCTCGTCCCCTTCGACCGCGCCTCCATCGCGCTCTGCGAGCAGGACGGCGAGACTTTGCGCGTCTACGCGCTGAGGGGGGCGCGCGCCGGCTCGCTCGCGGTCGGCGCGCGCGGGCCCCTGAAGGGCTCGGTGACGGAACTCGCCCTGACCGAGCGCCGCGCGGTCGTCATCCCCGAGCTGAGCGAGGAGCGCCGCTTCAACGCCTACGCCGATTTGCGGCGCGAGGGCTTCCGCTCGGCCGTCTGCGTGCCGCTCTTCTCCATGCGGCGCGCGGTCGGGAGCCTCAACCTGACGAGCCGCTCGGCGGACGCCTTCCGGCGCGGCCGCCTCCACGCGCTCGAACGCCTCGCCGCGCCGCTCGCCATCGCCATCGAGAAGACGCAGCTCCTCGAAGAGAGCTGGGAGCGCAACGAGGAGCTGCGCGGCCTCTTCGAGATTTCGCGCGCCTTCACGACGCTCTCGGACACGGCCGACGTCTCGGGCCGCCTCGCCAGCGCCATCTGCAAGCTGGCCGGCGCCGAGATGTGCCTCATCGCCTCCTACGACCGGCGCGCGGGGGCCGTCCGCGCCGAGGGGCCGGGCTGCAACACGCCGCCGGGGCTCCTCGCCGAGTTCCACTTCAAGCTCGAAAGGGGGGACGGCGACGCGCCGCTCTACCAGACGGGCGAGGCGTTCGTCTCCAACGACCCGACGGCCGACCCGCGGCTCAACCGCGCCTTCGCCGAGCGCTGGGGCGTGCGCTCGGCGCTGTGCGTGCCCCTGAAGATAAAGCGGGAGCTGATCGGCTTCATCTACCTCGCCAACCGGCCGGGCGGCTTCACCGAGCGCGAGCTGCGGCTGCTCGAAATCCTCGCCGCGCAGGCCGCCGAGACGGTCGTCAACGCGCGCCTCTTCGCCACCATCCAGGCGCAGGCCGAGCGCGAGGCCGTCGTCAACCGCCTGCTGCTCTCGCTCCAGCGCGGCGCCGAGCCCCGCGAGCAGGTGCGCGAGGTCATCGAGCGCGTCGGCGGCGCGCTCGAACTCGACCGCTGCGTCGCCGTCCTCTTCGCGGACAACGAGCACGAAGACTATTACGGCGAGTGGTGCGCCGAGGGCGTCGAGCCCGTCACGGGCTGGGCGGAGGTGCGCGAGCGCTGGCCCGTCCGCCACGCGCTGCGCGCCACGCTCCGCCCCTTCGTCGCCCCGGACGTGGCCGCGCACCCGCTGGCCGCGGGGCTCGACGGGTTGATTCGGAGGATGGACTTGAAGAGCACCGTCGCCGTCCCCGTAGTCCACCGCGGGCGCGTCATCGGCACGCTCAGCGGCCACCAGACCCGCCGGCGGCGCGAGTGGAGCGAGGACGACGTTGACCTCCTCGTCGCCGTCGCCACGCACCTCGGCGCGACGCTCGAAAACGCGCGGCTCATCGCGGAGCTGCGCGAGGCCAACCGCCTCAAGGACGAGCTGATCGCCGCGCTCTCGCGCGGGCGCCCCGAGGGGGAAGGGTGACAGGGACGCGCGGCCGGGAGGGGAAGGACGACGCGGCCATGAGGGGAAGGACGACGCGGCAGGGAGTGGGAGGATGACGCGGCGGGGAGGGGGAAGGATGAAAGGGACGCTTTTGACGACGGCCGTCGTCTTCGCCCTCGCGCCCGCCGCCGGCTGCGCGCCCCCGTCGCGCGGCGCTGCCGAGTCCGGCCAGCGAGCGCCGCGTCCGAATACTAACCGCGCCGCCGGCTCCGGCGCGCCCGCGCCGCGCGCCGGACTCGCTGACGCCGACTACGAGCGCCACGTCGCGCGGCTTAAGAAGAGGCTCCCTTCGGAGCGCTTCCACGTCGTCGTGGAGAAGCCGTTCGTCGTCGTCGGCGACGGCGGCCGCCGCGAGGTCGAGGGCCTTGCGAGCGGGACTGTGCGCTGGGCGGTCGAGATGCTCAAGCGCGACTTCTTCGAGAAAGACCCGGCGCACATTCTCGACGTCTGGCTCTTCAAGGACTCCGACTCCTACCGCACGCACGCACGCGAACTCTTCGGCCGCGAGCCGACGACGCCCTACGGCTACTACTCGGCGGCCGACAGGGCGCTCGTCATGAACATCGAGACGGGCAGCGGCACGCTCGTCCACGAGATAGTCCACCCGTTCGTCGAGGCGGACTTTCCGGGCTGCCCGCCCTGGCTCAACGAGGGGCTGGGCTCGCTCTTCGAGCAGAGCGGGGAGGAGGGCGGGCGCATCCGCGGCTACACCAACTGGCGGCTGCCCGGCCTCCAGCGCGCCGTCCGCCGCGGCGGCCTCACGCCCTTCCCGAAACTCCTCGCGATGGACGCGCGCGCCTTCTACGACGACGGGCAGGGCGTGAACTACGCGCAGGCGCGCTACCTCTGCTACTACCTGCAGGAGCGCGGCCTGCTCCCGCGCTTCTACCGCGACTTCCGCGCCGCGCGCGCCGCGGACCCCGACGGCCTCGAGACGCTGAAGAAGACGCTGGGCGAGTCGGACATGGAAGCCTTCCAGAAGAAGTGGGAGCGGTTCGTGCTGGGGCTGGTCGAGGAGATGCGCCTCACGCCCGTCGCCCCCTGAACGGACAGGCGCCCGCGCCGGTCGCGTCCGGGCGCCGCGCCGCTATAGAATCCCACGCATGAGCCATTTCAGGATTCTCTCCAACATCCTCGGCGGGGGGCGCGCGGCCGCGTGAACGAAGGGGCGCTCGGCTGGGAAGTGCTCGCGCGCGAGGGCGAGGCGCGCGCCGGCGTGCTGCGGACGCGGCGCGGCGTCATAGAGACGCCGGTCTTCATGCCCGTCGGCACGCTCGCGTCGGTCAAGGGCGTGCGGTTCGAGGAGTTGGAGGCCGCAGACCTCGACGCGCGCATCATCCTCGGCAACACCTACCACCTCTGGCTGCGGCCGGGCGCGGACGTGGTGCGCGCGCTCGGCGGCCTGCACCGCTTCGCGGGCTGGCGGCGCGCGCTGCTCACAGACTCCGGCGGCTTTCAGGTCTTCAGCCTGAGCCACATGCGCAAGCTGACCGAGGAGGGCGTCGAGTTCCGCACGCACACCGACGGGAGCCTCCGCTTCCTCTCGCCCGAGGGCTCGATGGAGGTGCAGGCGGCGCTCGGCTCAGACGTCGTGATGGCCTTCGACGAGTGCCCGCCGGGGAAGGCCGCGCACGAGGCGGCGCGCTCCTCGCTGGAACTGACCGCGCGCTGGGCCCGGCGCTCGCGCGCCCGCTTCGACGAGTTGCAGCGCGAGGGCGCGGACGCCGGCCGGCCCGAAGCGGCGGACGACGGCGGCGGGGGCGGGGAAGGCTTGAGCGGCCGGCAGGCAATTTTCGGCATCGTGCAGGGCGCGACGCACCTGGACCTGCGGCGCGAGAGTCTGGCGCGGACGGTCGAGGTCGGCTTCGACGGCTACGCCATCGGCGGCCTGAGCGTCGGCGAGGAGAAGGCCGTCATGTACGACGTGGTGGAGCACGTCGCGCCGCTGATGCCCGGCGACAGGCCGCGCTACCTGATGGGCGTCGGGACGCCCGAAGACCTCGTCGAGTGCGTCGCGCGCGGCGTGGACATGTTCGACTGCGTCATCCCCACGCGCAACGGGCGCAACGGGCAGGCGTTCACCTCGCGCGGCCGGCTCAACGCCAAGAACGCGCGCTGGGCGGCCGACCCGCGCCCGCTCGACGAGGCCTGCGTGTGCGCCGTCTGCCGCCGCCACTCGCGCGCCTACGTCCGGCACCTCTACGTGACGGGCGAGATGCTCGGCGCCGTGCTGCTCTCGCACCACAACCTTGCGTTCTTCCTTGACACCATGCGGCGCGTCAGGCAAGCTATCCGGTCTGGCGAATTCACGCGATTTCGGCGGGAGTTTCTTGAGGGAATCAACTCCGGCGTCGGGTGACTCGCGGACGGGGCCGCGCCGCACTTTCTCCTGACACATCCGCTTTCGGTTGGAGGCGCGGGGGCGCGCAGCCCGACGCCCGCGCGCTCTCTCGGGGCCCCGCCCCCCGGTTTCAAATTTGTGGTTGCCGAAAACCCTTTTAATCTTCCGATGACCAATCTCGCTCTCATCTTCCAGACCGGCGGCCTCGGCGGCCTGCTGGGCGGGCTCATGCCCTTCCTGCTCATCTTCGGCGTCTTCTACTTCCTGATCATCATCCCGCAGCGCCGCCGCCAGAAGGCGCTCCAGGACATGATCGCGACGCTCAAGGCGGGCGACAAGATCATCACCACCGGCGGCATCTACGCCACCGTCAAGCAGGTCAAGGAGAAGTCGCTGCTCGTGATGAGCGCCGACAAGTCTATCCTCGAAGTCTCCCGCTCGGCCGTCTCCGGCATGCAGGGGGAGGAGGAAGTGAAGCCGTAGGCGGCCGCCCCTTCGTCAGCGGCCGGCAGGCTCCGCCCGGCGGGCGTCGAGACTGACAGGCTGAGCGCCCGGCCGAAATGAGTTTTTCCGCCGCCTAACGTCCACCGTCCAACGACTACTGGGTTATGAAAAAGAATATTCTGAACCGCGCCGTCATCATCCTGCTCGTGACGCTGGCGGGGCTGTGGGTCGTCATCGGGCCGCGCCGCCGCCCGACGCTGGCCGACTTCACGCCCGCCGGCATCAACCGGACGCTGCGCGAGAACATCCACCTCGGGCTCGACCTCCGCGGCGGCTCGCACCTCGTCATGCAGGTGCAGGTGCAGGACTACCTCAAGCGCCTGACCGAGGGCACGGCGCTCGGCGTGCAGAACGCCGCGCGCGAGCTCGGCTACGACCTGCGCGAGGTGCGCCCCGAGGCGGCCGACAACAACTACCGCGTCGTCGCCGTCGCCGGCGACTCCTCGAAGGTGTCCGAGATGCGCGACCAGCTCCCGCGCCGCGTCAACGACTTCGACCCGAGCGTCTGGTCGGCCTCAGTCAGCGGCGCCACCATCGTCTGGGAGATGACCGACCGCGCCAAGACCGAGCTGGGCAACCGCGCCACCGAGGACGCGCTCAAGATCATTGACACGCGCATCAACGCCCTCGGCGTCGCCGAGCCCACGCTCCAGGCGCACGGCTCGCAGAGCTCGCACCAGATTCTCCTCCAGATGCCCGGCATCACCGAGCCCGAGCGCGTCAAGGACATCCTCCGGAGCGAGTCGCGCCTCGAACTGATGAAGGTCGTCGGCCCGAACAACCCCGCGCCGATGGCGACCTACCCGACCGAGGAGGCCGCGCGCCAGTCGCTCGGCGGCACGGTGCCCTCGAACCGCCGCATCCTCCCCTACGACGAGCGCGACGAGCCGACCGCGGCCGGCGCGACCCCGCCGGCGCGCCCCGGCGAGCCGACGGCCTGGGTCGTCGTCGAGTCGCCGGCCGTCGTTGACGGCAGCGAGCTGCGCAGCGCCGACGCCGCCTCGAACAACCCCGCGGGCGGCGACGACGGCTACATGATCAACTTCACGCTCAAGCCGACGGGCGCGCAGAAGTTCGGGACGTGGACGGCGGCCAACGTCGGCGCCTATATGGCGGTGGTGCTCAACGACCGCGTGCAGTCGGCGCCGTTCATTAAGTCGCAGATCACAGACTCCGGCCAGATTTCGGGCAGCTTCACGAAGGAGTCGGCCGACGCGCTGGCGCTCACGCTGCGCTCGGGCGCGCTGCCGGCCAAGGTCGTCTACCTCGAAGAGCGGACGGTGGGCCCGAGCCTCGGCGCGGACTCCATCCGCGCGGGCGTGACGGCCTCGCTCGTCGGCCTGGCGCTCGTCGTCGTGACGATGGTCGTCTACTACCGCCTGTCGGGCGTCAACGCCGTCGTCGCGCTGCTGCTGAACACGATTCTGAC
This sequence comes from Pyrinomonadaceae bacterium, assembly GCA_036387195.1. Lineage (GTDB taxonomy): Bacteria > Acidobacteriota > Blastocatellia > Pyrinomonadales > Pyrinomonadaceae > QHXN01. Next base: position 10,336 of record DASVUF010000206.1, read on the forward strand.
GCTGGCGGCGCTCATCATCTTCGGCGCGACGCTGACGCTGCCCGGCATCGCCGGCATCATCCTCGGCATCGGCATGGCCGTGGACTCGAACGTGCTCATCTTCGAGCGCATCCGCGAGGAGCTGGCCTCCGGCAAGACCGTGGCCTCGGCCATTGACGCCGGCTTCGACCGCGCGTTCGTGACCATCATCGACACGCACGTCACGACCATCGTCTCGTCGCTCTTCCTGTTCGTCTTCGGGACGGGGCCCATCCGCGGCTTCGCCGTGACGCTCGTGCTCGGCCTGCTGGCCAACCTGTTCACCGCGGTCTACGTCTCGCGCACCATCTTCATGTGGGAGCTGTCGCGCAGGCGCGGGCGCGTCGAGACGCTCAGCATTTAGGGGCGTGGCGGGCGGCGGGCGATAAGCGGCGAGAAAAGCGCCCGCCCCGTCACCCACCACCCGTCACCCGTCACTGGATTCGCCATGTTTCAGATACTGAACAACGTCAACGTTGACTGGATGAAGCACCGCAAGGTCTTCATCCTCCTCTCGGTCGGCATCATGCTGACGGGGCTGGCCTCGGCGCTCGGGCGCCACCTGACGCCGGGCGGCACCGAGGCGTTCAACCTCGGCATCGACTTCAAGGGCGGGACGGTCGTCACCGCGGACTTCAAGCAGCGCCCGTCGGCCGAGGCCATCCGCGACGCGCTCGCCGCGAAGGGCGTCACCGACGCCATCATCCAGCCCGTCACCGACAAGCCGGGCGAAGTCCTCATCCGCCTGCCGCAGATGGAGACGACGCAGGAGGTCGCCGAGCAGGGGCGGACGCAGGTGGACATCGGCCGCGCCCGCGTGGCCGAGGCGCTGCGCACGCTCACCAACGGTGCCGAGGTCGGCATCAGCGACCCCTTCCCGGCCGAGGGCAACGCCTTCCGCATCATCGGCACCGACGCCGTCGGCGCGGTCGCCGGCGCGGCGCTCCGCAACCAGGCGGTCGCCGTCACGCTGCTCGCGCTCGTCGGCATCCTGCTCTACATCGGCTTCCGCTTCGAGTGGACGTACGGCGCGGCCGCCGTCCTCGCCGTCTTCCACGACGTGCTCGTGACGCTCGGCTTCTTCTCGGTCTTCCAGTTCGAGGTCAACCTGACGGTCATCGCGGCGCTGCTGACGCTCGTCGGCTTCTCGGTCAACGACACCATCGTCATCTTCGACCGCATCCGTGAGAACCTGAGGATGCACCGCCGCTCGAACCTCTACGACCTGACGAACGAGTCGGTCAACCAGACGCTCTCGCGCACGGTCATCACGTCGGGGCTCGTCTTCCTCTCGGTGCTCTCGCTCGTCCTCTTCGGCGGGCAGGTGTTGCGCGGCTTCTCGGTGGCGCTCTTCATCGGCATCATCGCCGGCACCTACTCGACCATCGGCATCGCCAGCCCCATCATGGTCTGGTGGCAGCAGCGCCTCGAAGCCGGCCGCGCCGCCGCCCCGTCCGCCGGAGCGCGCGGCGGCGGGGGGGGCGGCGGCCAGCGCCCGCGCCCCTCCTCGGGCGGGGCGCGCGACGCCAAGGCGAGCGCCGCGGCGCGCTGAAGCGCGACGCCGCCGAAAGTCATGCCGGCCGTGTGGGGCCGCCGCGGCCGACCGGGTCGCGGCCGCCCCGCGCGGCCGGCCTTTTTGCGCCCGGCGGCGGGCTTGAAAGATAAGCGAACCCGCGGCGACTTTCGGTGTCTAAACAATTGAACGGGAAGAGGCGCGCGGCGCGGGGGACGTACCATTTTACGCTTGACTTCGCCGCGGATTGCGACATAGACTGAGCGCGTTGCTGGCCAATCGAATATTTTAGAACGCGCCCGTCCCGCCGGCAGTGTGGGGCGGACGTTTGGTCATGGCGTTCGTGTCCGGGCGGCCGGCCGTTCAGTTTCATTCCCCGTTTGGCGGGCTCGCAGAAGGAAGAGGCGGCGCGGCGTTCAGTCCCGCGCGCCCGCGCGGCCGGCCATTCCCGTCCCCTAGGAAAAAAAGCGGTTAGTCAAGCGGCGCTTTTTGAAAGAAATCGTCTCAGAATCACAACTCTCTTATTAGAGTAGTGTGGTTAAATCAATCTCAAACCCCTGATCCACCTGGCACCGGAAGAGGGAGGATACGAGAGATGTTCGACACTCTGGTTGAGTCCGGCTCGCACTCAGGCGACCTCGCGAGGAAGGGCTCGTTTTTCCTGGGCACCATGGTGCTCTACTCGATCGTGCTCGTCGCGGTCGCCGTCCTCAGCATCTACCTGTACAACGACTCGATCCCCGATCCGAGCCTGGAGTTGCTGACGCTGGTCGCGCCCGTCCCGATGCAGCAGGAGGAGGCGCCCAAGGCGCAGGACGAGCCGAAGCCCGCGGCCAAGGCCGAGCCCACGGTCGCGATGGTCAAGGACATGGCCGTCATCGCGCCCGTCACCAAGACCAACGAGGTCGCGCCGCCCACGGCCAAGGTCGTGGCGACCAACAGGACGCTCAACGTGCTGGTGGGCGACAGGGACGTCGGCGACGTCAACGCGGTGCCCTCCGGCGCGGCGGTCGGCGTGGTCGGCGGCACGGGAGGCGGCGGCAGCGGCACGGGCGGCGCGCCCAAGGTGGAGGTGAGCGACGAGCCGCCCCCGCCCCCGCCCGCGCCCACGCCGAAGCCTGAGCCGCCGAAGAAGACGACCGTCTCGGGCGGCGTGCTCAACGGCAAGGCCATCTCGAAGCCGCAGCCCGCCTACCCGCCCATCGCGAAGGCGGCGCGCGCCTCGGGGACGGTGACCGTGCAGATTCTGGTTGACGAGTCGGGGCGCGTCGTCTCGGCCTCGGCCGTCTCGGGCCACCCGCTCCTGCAGCAGGCGGCGGTCGCGGCCGCGCGCCAGGCGAGGTTCTCGCCGACGCTGCTCTCTGGGCAGCCGGTGAAGGTCTCGGGCGTCATCACGTACAACTTCGTGCTTCAGTAGGACGGGGCGCGGGGCGCGACCCGCGCGCGCGCCTCCGGCCGGCCGCCCCGGCCGGGGGCGGCGCCCGCGCGGGTCGCT
>DASVUF010000207.1:0-27109 GCA_036387195.1 Pyrinomonadaceae bacterium
CCCCCCCCCCGCTTCTCCGCTTCCGTAACGTCGGCCTTCACTCCGCCGCCGCCGCCCTCGTTTTAGGGCGCGGCGCGTCCGGCGCTCACCACGGCGGCTGCTGCCCGCGGTAGAACTCGACCAGCTCGGCGAGCCGCCCCCACTCGTCCGCGGAGAGCCCTTTGAACTCGACGCCGAAGCCGACCCGTTCGAGGTGGTAGCGCACCTCGCCGCCGAGCGTCTTCTGCTCGGGCAGCCAGAAGCGTATGAAGACGGGGCTGCCCGGCTCCGGCGCCCGCTGGTCGGTGCGCAGGAAGCAGCCGCCGACGCCGAGGTTGACGATGCGGTCGCGCAGAGGGCAGTCGTCAGTCCAGCCCCAGTAGACCGAGATGTCGACCGCCACCCGCTCGTGTCTGCGCTGCTCTTTGAAGGTCATGGGGCCGTGCCCGCGATGCAAGCCGCAAGTGTTGAAGCTCTGTGAGGCCCGGGCTCGGAGAGGATAGCCCGCGCCGGCGGCGGCCGCAAGGCGCGCGCCCCGCGCGGCGGATTTCTCGCGCCGCGGGCGGGCGGCTTGTGATAAGCTTCCGGCCTCCGGCGGAGTTTATCAGCCAGGCGCGAGAGACCGGCCCCTCGGACAGGACGCGGGGCGCGCCCCGTTTACGACGGCGAAGCGAGGGAGGACGGGCGAGATGCGACGACGTGAGGGCGACGGCTGCCCGGTGTGGGGCGCCCTACAGGTCGTGGGCGACAAGTGGACGCTGCTCATCGTGCGCGACCTGGCGTCCGCGCCGCGGCGCACCACCGAACTGCTCGCGCGCCTCCAACCCATCAGCAGCCGGACGCTGATGGACAGGCTGCGCGACATGGAGGGCGACCGCCTCATCGAGCGGCGCGACCTCGGCGGCAGCCCGCCGCACGTCGAGTACGCGCTCACGGAACGCGGCCGCCTGCTCACGCCGCTCTTAGACGCGCTGCGCGCCGCCGGCGAGGCGCTCGACTGCAACGTCTGCGACGACCGCCTCGGCCGCCACGACGCCTACTGCGACGCCTGCCCCAACTCGCCCCGCCCCGCCGCTTCGCAGCCCCCGCGCCGCGCCCCGACCGACGACTCGATAGTGCTCCTTTGACGCGGAAGCCGTCGGCTGTGAGCCCCGCCGAGCCGCCGGCGGCCCGCTAAGCCGACACGACAGCCGCCTGCTAACGGCCGGCAGCCAATAACCAGCAGCCAGCAGCCAACAGAGATGGACGTCAGAGACTACAACCGCCGCGCGTGGGACAGGGAGGTCGAGGGCGGGAACGTGTGGACCGTGCCCGTCGGGCCGGAGGTCATCGCGGAGGCGCGGCGCGGGCGCTGGACGGTGCTGCTGACCGAGCAGAAGCCCGTGCCGCGCGAGTGGTTCCCGGCGGAGATGCGCGGGCTCGAAGTGCTCTGCCTCGCCTCGGGCGGCGGCCAGCAGGCCCCGACGTTCGCGGCCGCGGGCGCGCGCGTCACCGTGCTCGACAACTCGCCGGCTCAACTCGCGCAGGACAGGATGGTCGCCGACCGCGAGGGGCTCGACCTGCGCGCCTTCGAGGGCGACATGGCCGACCTCTCGCGCTTCGCAGACGAGAGCTTCGACCTCGTCTTCCACCCCGTCTCGAACCTCTTCGCGCCCGCCGTGCGCCCCGTCTGGCGCGAGGCGTTCCGCGTCCTGCGCCGCGGCGGGCTCCTGCTCGCCGGCTTCAACAACCCTGCGATATACATCTTCGACCTGGAGGACGGGCGGCAGGAGCGGCTCGAAGTGAAGTACGGTCTGCCCTACTCCGACCTCGAGAGTCCGGACGAGGAGGGGCGCGAAAGGCTGCTCGCCGCGGGCCGGCCCCTCGAATTCAGCCACACGCTCGAAGACCAGGTCGGCGGCCAGCTCGACGCCGGCTTCCACCTCACGGGCTTCTACGAAGACCGCCACCGCGACCTGCGCGTCGCCGACTTCATGCCCACCTACGTCGCCACGCGCGCCGTCAAGCCGTAGGACGTGCGCGGCCGAGAACTGCCAACGCCTGAGCCGGACGCCGCGGGCGACGAGACGCCGCGCGCCGGGCGCGGGCTGCGGGCGGGCACCGCGGCGCCGTGGCTCGCCGCCGCGGCCGTCGTGTCCGCGGCGGTCGTCGCGCTGCGGCTCCAGGGGCGGCTGTGGCTCTGCGCCTGCGGGCGTCTGACACCGTGGGTCGGCGACGCATGGAGCGCCGACACCTCGCAGCACCTCTTCGACCCCTACTCCTTCACGCACGCGCTGCACGGCTTCGCCTTCGCGGGGTTGCTCGCGCTCGCCCTCCCGCGCGCGCCGCTGGGCTGGCGGCTCTGCGCCGCGGTCGCGCTCGAAGCGCTGTGGGAGGTCGTCGAGAACACGCAGTACGTCATCAACCGCTACCGCGAGGCGACGGCCGCGCTCGGCTACGACGGCGACACGGTCGTCAACTCGCTCGGCGACGTCGTCGCCTGCGCCGCCGGCTTCCTCCTCGCGCGACGCCTCGGCGCGCTCCGCTCGCTGCTCCTCTTCCTCGCCGTCGAGGCCGCGCTCCTCCTATGGATAAGGGACAGCCTCCTCCTCAACATCCTCCTGCTCCTCTACCCTTCGGACGCCATCCGCGCCTGGCAGGCCGGGCGCTGACGGAAGGCGAGGGGCGAGGGGCGAGGGGCGAGAGGCGAAAGGCGAAAGGCGTGAGTCGAAGCGGAAGGGCCGCGCCGCCCTTCCGCTTCGACTCACGCCTTCTGAAGTCCGCCTTGCGGCCCCCGCCTTACGACTGTAGCTCTGTTGAGGGGCGGACGTAGACGACGCCGGGCTGGCCGGCCCCGTCGGCGGGCGGCTGGTCGCCGGGGATGTTGGAGACGACCTCGCCGTCGGGCATCGTGACCTGCTCGCGGTCGGCCGAGACGACCTCGCCCTCGATGGTGACCTCCTCGCCGGTGGGCGTCGCCACGGGCAGGCTGTCGAGGAACCTTTCGGCGTCAATGGCGGCCATGCAGCCCGTCCCGGCGGCCGTGACCGCCTGGCGGTAGACCGAATCCTGCGCGTCGCCGCAGGCGAAGACGCCGGGGATGTTCGTCGCCATCGAGACGCCGGCCGTCTTGATGTAGCCGACGTCGTCCATGTCGAGCCAGCCCTTGAAGACGTCGGTGTTCGGCTTGTGGCCGATGGCGACGAAGACGCCCTCGCAGGCGAACTCCGTCTCCTCACCCGTCTGGTTGTCGTAGAGGCGGACGCCCGTGACGCCCGTTTCGGCCGAGCCCACGATTTCGCGCACCTCGGCGTTCCAGATGAAGTCTATCTTCGGGTTCTTGAGCGCCTTGTCCTGCATGATCTTCGACGCGCGCAGGCTGTCGCGCCGGTGGACGACCGTCACGCGCGAGGCGTAGCGCGTCAGGAACGTCGCCTCCTCCATGGCGGTGTCGCCGCCGCCGACGACGACGATGGGCTTGCCCTTGAAGAAGAAGCCGTCGCAGGTGGCGCACGCCGACACGCCGAGCCCGCCCAGCCCCTCGGGCGCGGGCGCCTCGCCGGGGACGCCGAGCCACTTGGCCGACGCGCCCGAGGCGACGATGAGCGTCTCGGCCCTGACCTCGTGCCCCTCCTCCGTCCAGAGCCTGAAGGGGCGCTTCGAGAGGTCCACCTTGTTGACGTAGGTGACGAGGAACTCCGTGCCGAACCGCTTGGCCTGCTCCTCGAACTGCTGCATCAGCTCGGGGCCCTGGATGCCCGCGGCGAAGCCGGGGTAGTTCTCGACCTCGGTGGTGATGGTGAGCTGGCCGCCGGGCTGCGGGCCGTGTATGACGAGCGGGCGCAGCTCGGCGCGGGCGGCGTAGATGGCCGCGGTCAGGCCGGCCGGGCCCGAGCCGACGATGACGACTTCGCGGTGCAGGGTCTCTTTCATCATGCCTCTGATTAAACGTCTCCCCGGAGGAAATGTCTGTAAGCGCGCTTACCGTCGGGCGCGGGCTTCGGTAGCCTTTTTCTCGGCGCGTGTAGTATAACTTCCGCGCCGGAAGTAGTCGAATTTGACCGCGCGGGAGGCCCGGAACCCGAAGCCCCGCCCCCCGGCCCGGAAACTCATTTGAGCACGCCCCGAGACGAGAACACTTCGACGCCCGCCGCCGACGCCGGCGTGCGGCGCGTCGCCGTCCTCGGCGCGGGCACGATGGGGCACGGCATCGCGCACGCCGCGGCCGCCGCCGGCTTCCAGGTCACGCTCCGCGACGTCAGCGAGGCGCTGGTCGAGAAGGGCCTGCGCGCCATCGAGTCGAACCTCGCGAAGGGCGTCGAGCGCGGCAAGGTCACGGAGGAGGAGCGAGCGCGCGCCCTCTCGAACCTCCGCGCGACCGCCCGGCTGGAAGAGACGGCGGGCAGCGACCTCTTCGTCGAGGCCGTCCCCGAGCGGCTCGACCTCAAGCGCGAGACGCTGCGCGCCGTCGAGGGGCTCGGCGCCGCCGACTTCATCTTCGCCACCAACACCTCCTCGCTCTCCATCACCGAGATAGCCGAGGGCGCGCGCCGCCCCGACCGCGTCGTCGGCATGCACTTCTTCAACCCCGTCCACATCATGCGCCTCGTCGAGATCGTCACCGGGCGCGAGACGGCGCCCGAGACGGTCGGGGCCGTCCGCGCCGTCGCGCTCAGGATGAGGAAGGAGCCCATCGTCGTGCGCGACGTGCCGGGCTTCGCCTCGTCGCGGCTCGGCGTGGCGCTCGGGCTCGAAGCGATGCGGATGGTCGAGGAGGGCGTGGCCGCGGTGAAAGATATAGATACGGCGCTGGAACTCGGTTACAATCACCCCATGGGGCCGCTCCGCCTGACCGATCTCGTCGGCCTCGACGTACGCCTCCACATCGCCGAGTACCTGCACGAGAAGCTCGGCTCCGAGCGCTTCCGCCCGCCCGAGATTCTCCGGCGCATGGTCGCCGAGGGGAAGCTCGGCAGGAAGGCGGGCGAGGGATTCTACAAGTGGGACGATGAGTAGTCGTCGGGCGTCGGGCGTCGGGCGTCGGGAAGAATCACTTGTCACCCCGCGGCCTGCCGACGGACGACGCCCGGCCCGCGGGACGAACCCACCGGCTACTGTCTACTGTCTACTATGACGAGGCCACCGAACGAAGAGAGACGATTCGCGCTGCGCATGGCGCTGAGGCTGCCGATTGTCGTGTCGGGGCGCGCCGAGGACGGCGCCGCCTGGAGCGAGCCCACGGAGACCGACGACATCTCGACCCTCGGCGCGCTCTTCCACCTCAACCAGCGCGTCTCGCGCGGCGACCAGCTCTACCTGCGCGCGCACAGGCCCGACGGCTCGGCCATCGAGGCGACGGCGCGCGTCGTCCGCACGGCCCCCGCCATCTACGGCACGGCGCGCGTCGGCGTCCAGATAGTCGAGCCCAGCGAGAACTGGCTCCGCCTCTTCGTCTCCTGGGTCGCCGACGAGCAGCAGACGCCCTCGCCCGAGGGCGACAAAGAATAACTACCGCAAGCCGTGAGCCGTGAGCCGCGACGGGTGAGGGGCGCGCCCCGCCCGCCGCGGCCCGCGGCTCGCGGCTTACGCATTCGGAGAATGACAATGGCATCATACGAGACTCTTCTGGTCGAGCGGCGCGGGCGCGTCGCCGTCATCACCATCAACCGCCCCGCCAAGCTGAACGCGCTCAACATCCAGACGCGCGCCGAAGGCGCGGCCGCGCTCGACGAGCTGCGCGAGGACGACTCGGTCCGCGTCGTCGTCATCACCGGCGCGGGCGAGAAGGCGTTCGTCGCCGGCGCCGACATCGCCGAGTTCGAGGGGCGCACCGCCGTCTCGCAGCGCGACGTGATGACCGCGCGCTCGCTCTTCACCGCCGTGGACACCTTCCCCAAGCCGGTCATCGCCATGATTAATGGCTTCTGCCTCGGCGGGGGCTGCGAGCTGGCGCTCTCGTGCGACATCCGCCTGGCGAGCGAGAACGCCCGGTTCGGCCAGCCCGAGATCAAGCTCGGCATCATCCCCGGCGGCGGCGGCACGCAGCGCCTCACGCGCATCGTCGGCGAGGGCAAGGCGATGGAGCTGATTCTGACGGGCGACATGATAGACGCGCAGCACGCCTACAACCTCGGCCTCGTCAACGCGGTCTTCCCCGCGGCGGAGCTTGAGGCGAAGACGCTGGAGATGGCGAACCGCATCGCCGAGATGAGCCCCGTCGCGCTGCGCATGGCCAAGGAGGCGGTCAAGACGGCCGCGCGCGCCAACCTCGACGAGGGGCTGCGCCGCGAGATAGACCTCTTCGCGCTCACCTTCTCCTCGGCCGACAAGGACGAGGGCGTCCGCGCCTTCCTCGAAAAGCGCAAGCCCGACTTCAAAGGCGTCTGAGGCGGGGCAGGCCCCCGCGCGCGCGCCCGCGGCCGCCCCCCGCCGGGGGCGGCCGCGGGGCGGACTCGCTGTTTGCGGAACGCCGCCCCCCTGTGCTAATTTACGGCTTCGCTCGGAGCGCCCCCGCGGCGCGCGGGCGGCTGATTTTTCCACGCGGACGCGCAGGAAAACGGGGCCGTAGCTCAGCTGGGAGAGCGCATGAATGGCATTCATGAGGTCAGGGGTTCGATCCCCCTCGGCTCCATCAATCGAATCAAACAGTAGGGGGCTACCAGGTGGTAGCCCCCTACTGTTTTGTGCGCCGTTAGTGCGCCAACTCCGATAGTCGCACTTCTTAATACGAGGAGCACGGCAACTCCGCAGAAGAACTTTTTGCGGGGTGACGGACGGGCTGAGAACGTCTGCTATCGGCAATCATGTATAAGTTGCAGGTATTGCCGCCTACGGCCCCGGCGCGGATGCAAAATCCATCGCGTCCATGTCGTCGTCGCCCCGCAGAGGCGCGCCGAACAGCTTGAGCCAGAGGAAGCCGGCCGCGCCAGCCGTGAGCGATGCGGCGAGGATCGCCATCTTCGAGGCGTTTATCTCTTCGGCGTTCCCGGCGAAGGCGAGGTTGGTGATAAAAATCGACATCGTAAACCCGATGCCGCCGAGCAGCCCCGCCCCGAAGACGTGCTTCCAGCTCAGGTCGAGGGGCAGGCGGCACAGACCGGCCGCGACCGCCGCGAAGCTCGCGAGCGTAATCCCGACGGGCTTGCCGGCGAGCAGTCCCAGCATGATGCCCAGACTGTTGCCGCCCGCGAGTCGCTGTAGCGCGTCGGCGCCGAGGACTATCCCCGTGTTCGCCAGCGCGAAGACGGGCAGGATGACGAAGGCGACGGGCCTGTGCAGGACGTGTTCGAGGCGGTGCGAGGGCGACTCCTCGTCGTCCTCCCTGCCCGTGAAGGGGATGGCGAAGGCGAGCAGGACGCCCGCAATCGTGGCGTGCACCCCCGACTTCAGCATCAAGAACCACATCAGCGCGCCCCCGAGCAGGTAGGGGACGAGACTCATGATCCTCAGCCGGTTGAGCACGACGAGCAGGCCGAAGACGGCGAACGCGCCGAGCAGGTAGGCGGCCGACAGCTCGGCCGTGTAAAAGATTGCGATGACGATGATGGCGCCGAGGTCGTCCATCACGGCCAGCGCCGTCAGGAACACTTTCAGCGACGCCGGCACGCGGCTCCCCAGTAGCGCGAGCGCGCCGAGGGCGAAGGCGATGTCGGTCGCCATGGGGATGCCTAAGCCCGGCTGCGCGGGCGTCCCCGCGTTGATGGAGAAGTGGATGAGGGCGGGCAGCGCTAACCCGCCGGCGGCGGCCACAATCGGCAGGAGCGCGTTACGGAAGTCGGAGAGTTCCCCGACGTACAGCTCGCGCTCAAGCTCCAGGCCGATGAGGAGGAAGAAGACGGCCATCAGCAGGTCGTTGACCCAGTGCTCGACGCTCAGGCCCGCGACGTGCGAGCGCCAGAAGTCGAGGTAGGCGCCGCCCGCGCCCGAGTTGGTGACGGCCAGGGAGACGGCCGTGCAGACTATCAGCAGGATGCCGCCCGCCTTCTCGGAGTCGAAGAAGTTTCGGAAGGTTTTAGAGAGTCTTCTTTTAACGACGCCCATCTCGGAGCCTCCACCCTTCTACCGACCCGATGTCACCGCGTAATTTATCACGTCACCGTCCCCCGCGGGAGGAAGGTGACCGACGGCGGGAGCCAGGGGGAGGCGGACTCTGAACGCGGCCCCGCGGCCCACGCCGGGGCTCTCGGCCTCGACCGCGCCGCCGTGCGCCTCGATGATCTGGCGCACGATGGAGAGCCCGAGCCCCAGCCCCTGATGTCTTCCGCCGCCCGCGCTCCAGCCCTGGCGGAAGCGGTCGAAGACGTGGGGCAGCAGGTCGGCGGCGATTCCGCGTCCCGTATCGCTGACAGTGATCTGCGCCGAAGCGCCGGCCTTCTCCAGCCGCACCTCGACACTCCCGCCCTCGGGCGTGAACTTGACGGCGTTCGACAGAAGGTTCCAGACCACCTGTTGTAACCGCTCGGGGTCTCCGAGGACCAGACCCGCATCGCCGTCACACGCTGCGCGAATCCGTATGCCTTTAGCCTTCGCCGACAACGCCACGGCCGCCACCGCGTCGTCGACGACGGGCGCGAGTTCTATCAGGCGCGGGTCAACGCGCAGCTTGCCGGCTGCGATGCGGGAAACGTCGATCAGGTCTTCGACCAGACGCTTCTGAAGCTCGGCGTTGCGCTCGATCATTTCGAGGGCGCTCGCCAGCGTCTGCCCGTCCGCGCCGCCCTCGCGTAGCAGCTTCGACCATCCGAGGATGACGCCGAGCGGCGTGCGCAGCTCGTGCGACACCATCGCGAGGAACTCGTCCTTGGCGCGGCTCGCCCCCTCCGCCTCACGCCGCGCTTCCTGCTCAGCGCGCAGGAGGCGCGAGCGCTCCTCCTCTCCCCGCGCTCGCTCGACGGCGGCCGAAAGCACGTTGGCGACTGACTGGACGAAATGCACGTCCTCCGCGGTGAAGCCGCCGGGGCTGTCCGTGTAGACGCTCAGGACGCCGAAGGGCTCGCCGCCCCCCGCGACCGCCACGCTCACGCAACTGCGCGCCGCGCGCGTCAGGTGCGGAGGCTCGCCCGGGCGCGTGGCCTCCGCCGTGTGACTCACGACGACCGGCTCCGTAGAGAAAAGAGCGTGGCTGAGCATCGTCTCCGGTTCGACCGGGACGAACGCCTCCTCCAGAAACTCCGCCGTCCAGCCGACGCTCGAACGCGCCTCCAGGGATTTGTCCTCCGGGTCGTACTCCCAAAGGGCGGCGCTCTCGGCGTCGAGGCGGCGCGCGAGGACGGAGACGGCCCTGTCCATCAGCCCCGCGAGGTTCGTGCCCCAAAGGGCTCGCTGGCCGAGTTCGGCGACCGCCTCCTGCTGACAGGCGTGTCGGCGGAGTTCCGTCTCGGCCCTCCTGCGCGCCGCGTCTATCCAACTGATGAGCAGCGCCACCGCGACGAAGACGAAGGTGCGCGCCGCGTTGTCCACGCTCAACTCGATTCCGGAGGTCGGCGGGATGAAAAAGTAGTCCACGGTCAGCGCCGCCAGCGCCGTGGCGAGGAGGCTCGGGCCGAGGCCGGCGTAGAGGGCCGAGAGCATGACCGCCGCCAGGAAAAGGGGCGCCGGGTGCGGGTCCACCCAGGGCCATAGCGCCCACGTCAGCGCGAAGGCCACCACCACCGACAGGACGGCGACGGCGTAACGGCGGGTCGCCGAGGCCACCTGGCTGACAGTTATACCTCTCGTCATGATTCACACCTCGCGGCCGGCCGCGCCGAGGAACGCTCCCCGGGGCCGCGGCGCTGCGTCCCGGCGGGCGGGCGCTCAGTTCCCTCCCCGATGATAAGCACGTGGCCGCACCCCTTGCAGACGTGCTTCTCCCCGGGGCGCAGGCCGGGCACGAGCCACGTCTGGCGGCAGTTGGCGCAACGCAGCGTCGCGCCGGCCGGCGTCCTTACCCGCCTCATCTGACACGCCCGGGGAAGTAGGCGCCTCATCCCGCGCGACCCTCCGAGCCTGTCCCCTGCGGCCTGATGCTCGTCCGCCGGATGCTCTTCTGGCGCCGCCGGCGTGAATAGACGACGACCCACGCGATGATTGCGAATATAGATGGGCGCGCCGGTCAGCGCGTAAAGCAGATTGGTGTCCATGCTCTCCCCTCGTGCCCGCCCGGAGGCGACGCCCCGGGCCCGTTTAAATAGACGTATGACCGCGCGCGCATTCTTTCTGCGCGCGGCCTGACTAAATTGAATAGTTGTTGTCTATCTAAACGAGACGAGGAGGAGCCCGGCCTTTGGGCCGTGAGAAGGGCGCGGAGCTTTCGCAGAAGGGCGGGTAGGGCTCACGCCCCTTGGAGCGCGGGGCGGACGGGGCGGCGAGTTCAAACTTCGGGGCGTGCGCCGCCACCTGCGGCGACTGACGTTCCGCCCCGGCGCGGGTCTGCGGGGCCGAGATCACCTCGACGCGCGCCCCCCGGGTCCTGCCCTGCGAAGGCGCAGGAGAGGCGGCCTGCCCCCAATAGAACGGCCCCGACGTCGAGGCGAGTTCGTTGACGGGCGGCAGCGGCAACAGGCGCGGGCCGACGTTGTCGGAGACACACAGCGAGAGCAGCGCGCAGAAGATTACGAGGGCGCGCAGGCTAAGGGCTCTCGTGCTGTCAGTCCCGGAGGCCATCAATAAAATGATGACAGATGTTTGAAAAGGGATGCATGTGCTCGGCCGGAATCGCTTTATTTGCGGCCGCCGGTCGTCATAGCTATGAGCAATCCGCCAACCTGTTCAGAAGTCCGGAGAACCGGCAGAAATTATTAACACCACGGCGGGGCGGCCGGGTGGCGGCCCCTGACTGTTTTGTGCGCCGGTAGCGCGCCGGCTTCCCCTGCGGGACTGTGGGGGGCATGTGTTTCGGGAAGGGGCCGGGCTCTGCGCGGGAGGCGCCCTCCGGGCTCCCCGTTAAGTTCGGGGCCGGCGTCGGGGCTGCTATTATACAGGCCGGCGCCGAAGCGGGCGCCCGACCTCCGAACCTACCGGCGCGCCGGGGCGTAAGGCCCGCGGCGGCCGGAAACGCCGCCCGAGCCACAGGTGTAAAGAGATGTTCTGTCCAAAGTGCGGTCAGCAGTCTTCAGACGAAGTTCGCTTCTGCCCGAGGTGCGGGCTCCAGCTCGACGCGGTCGCGGCCTACGTGGCCGGCAACGGACTCGCCCCGGGCGGGGCGCCCGGCCCGCGCGCGCCGGTGATGACGGCGCGGCGGCGCGGCATGCGGCGCGGCGCGAAGCTGATGTTCATCTGCGGCGTCGTGATGCCCGCCGCCCTGCTGCTCGCCATCGAGGACGACGCGCCCGGGCCGCTGCTGCTCGTCTGCACCACTTTCCTGGCGGGGCTGGCCTGGCTGGTCTACTCCTGGCTGTTCGGCGACAACGTCCTGCCCGTCGGCAAAGACGCCCGCCGCAAGGACTTGGCCGCCGCGGCCGGGGACAGGCCGGCGCTCGGCGCGCCGCAGTTCATCCCCGCGCCACTCTTCAACCGGCAGGGCGCGAACACGGGCGAGATATACCAGCCGCCCAGCGTCACCGAGAACACGACGAAGCTGCTCGACAAGGACTCCTGAGACGCGGGCCGCCGCGGCCCGCGCGCGGGCGGTTTCAACGGTTTTCCGGGCGCCCGCGCGCCGGGCGGTTCGGTTGACAACCGTTGGAAGACTGTTTACCTTTCGCGTGAGTTCGCCCACCCTCGTCGGCGCCGATTCGATGAAGCACCAGCCCCCCGTCACCCAGGCGGCCTTCGATTCCCTGTTGGCCTGGCTCGACCCCGACCGCGACCGCGCGGCCGGGAAGTACGAGCAGATACGCGCCCGACTGATTAAGCTCTTCACCTGCCGCGGCCGCCAAGACGCCGACGAGCTGGCCGACGAGACCATCAACCGCGTCACGCTCAAGGCGTCGGAGGTGGCGAAGGGGTACGTCGGCGACCCGAGCCTATACTTCTACGGCGTGGCGCAGAAGGTCTTCCTCGAATCGCTGCGGAGGCGGCCGCCGCGCGACCTGCAGGAGTTCAGCCCCCGCCAGGCGGCGTCGCCCGCCGAGGCCGGCGAGGACGAGCTGGAGCACGAGTGCCTCGAACGCTGCCTGGCGCGTCTGCCGGAGGCGAGCCGCGAGCTGGTGCTCGACTACTACCGCGACGACCGGCGGGCGAAGATAGACCACCGTAAGGAGCTGGCCGCGCGCCTCGGCGTCGCGCCCAACGCGCTGCGCATACGCGTCCACCGCATCCGCGCGACGCTCCAGGAGTGCGTCGGCGCGTGCGTGGGGCAGGGGCTCCCGGCGTGAAACGTCGGGGGGCGGATTCGCATACTGATACAGGGGGGAGCGGGGCGGCGCCTGTGGGCCGGCCCGTTTAGATGAGCACGCAAGCGGACGCCGACCGGGAACTGAGGCGGTACCTGCTCGGGGCTCTCGCAGAGGAGGCCGGCAGAGGGGTCGAGGAGCGCCTGATGACCGAGGAGGACTTTCTCGAAGAGGTGGCCGCGGCCGAGGGCGAGTTGATAGACGACTACGTCGCCGGCCGCCTCTCCGGCGACGAGCGCGCGCGGTTCGAGGGCCACTTCCTCTCGACCGATGCGCGGCGCAGGCAGCTCAAGTTCACGCAGACGCTCAGCCGCTACGCCAACGCGCCGGCGGCCGCGCTCGCCGCTCCGGCTTCGGCTCGGGGAGCGGCGGCGCGGACTTTCGGCGAGCGGCTGCGCGGTTTCTGGGGCGGGCTGACGCCGGCGCTGCGGGCGGGGGTCGCGTTGGCGGCCTTGGCCGTCATCGTCTGCGCGTTGTGGCTGGCGCGGCCGGCGGCGCCGCAGAGGTTCGTGGCGCTCACGCTCGCGGTCGGGGCGGGCGACCGCGCCGAGGGCGTGCGCGCGCCCGGCGTACGGCTCCCGCTCGGCGCGGACGCGCTGAAGCTCACGCTGACCTTGCCCGAGGGGGCCGCGCCCGCCGCGCGCTACCGCGCGGAGTTGCAGGGCGAAAGGGGCCGCGCCGAAGAGGTCGAGGTCGTCGGACAGGACGCGCGCGCGGTCACGGTCGTCGTCCCGGAGTCGCGGCTCGCTCGCGGCCGCTACTTCCTCAGGCTCTCCGACGCCGGCGGGGACGGGCGCCGCGTCGCCACGTACTTCTTCGACGCGCAGTGACGGAGGCGCCCGCCCGCGGCGGCGCGAGCCCGAGCCGGGAGATTTAACGCGGGGACGAGGAGAGGGCGTTGACGACGACCATCGTCAACGCCCTCTCCCCGTCCCCGCGTCTGCGCGTTCCCGCGTCTGCGGTCGTTTAACCTTGCGGCCTCGTCCGCCGGAAGCGCCACGCGGCGCAGGCGGCGAGCGTCAGCAGGAGCAGCGCGACGCCGGACAGCGCCGCCTTCGCTTGAAGGCTCAGGGCGGGCGCGCGCGCGGGGCGCAGGGCGCGGCGGTGCTCGCCCTGCAGGGTGAAGGCGGCCCAGTAGTAGGGCGAGCGCCACTGCGGCTCGCGCCGGATGCTGTTCTGCGCCGCGCGCAGCGCAGCGGCCGGCGTCATCCCGCCTTCGAGCATGTTCGAGTAGAAGCGCCGCATCAGCTCCGAGGTCGCCTCGTCGTCCACCTTCCAGAGGCTTGAGACGACGCTCGACGCGCCCGCGTACATGAAGCCGCGCGTGAGGCCGATGAGCCCCTCGCCGCGCACCTCCTTGCCGAGCGCCGTCCGGCACGCGCTCAAGACCACCAGCTCGACCGGCGCGCGTAGGCCGTAGATGTCGCGCAGGCCGACGAAGCCTCCGCGCTCGCGCCCCTCGCGGTCCACGGTCGAGAGCATCAGCCCCGAGTTCTCGGGCCGCCGCGGGTCGAGCAGCCCGTGCGTGGCGAAGTGGAGGACGGCGAACTGCGAGAGGTCCGTGGACTGCAAACGCTCGCGCGTGGCCTCGAAGTCGGCCGCGACCAGCGCGCCGTCGTCGCCGGCGCCGCCCGCCACCTCGCGCAGGTTGGCGAGTTCGAGCCACGCGAAGCGGAGCGCCTCGGCGGTCGCCGGGTCGAGCTTGTCGCCGCGAACCTCGATGCCGCGCGTCGGGCCGTCGCCGCCGCCGCCGCGCAGCGCGCTCCGCCACCCCTGGCTCTCCGCCCTGCCGAGCGCCGCCGTCTCGACGCCGCCGCCGGCCGCGCCCTTGCGCAGCGCGTAGTCGGCGGCGAAGACCGGGTCGCCGAAGGCGGCCAGCGTCTTCGGGGGCGAAGGGCGGCGCGCGGCCTCCTCGCGCAACTGCCCGAGGACGGAGGCCGACGGCGCGTAGGCGACCTCGCGCGCGGCGACCAGCGGCTCGCCGGCCGCGTCGGGCTCGGGCAGGAGCTGGAACGGGACGTAGTCGAGCGCGCCGTCCGTGACGACGACGACGCGCGCGCGGCCGCCGAGCGCGTCGGCGACCGGCGACAGCACCATCCGGCTCAGCTCGCGCGAGGCGTCGTCCAACTCCTGCGCGGCCGCCCGCTGGCGCTCGCCGCCCGCGGGCGGGCGCGACGACAGCAGCGTGTAGACGCGCTCGGCCGCGCGCTCGATTGTGGCGCGCGCCGGCAGCTCGTGGCTCGTCAGCCCCTCGCGCGTCACCGCCCAGACGTAGCCGCGCTCGGCGCCGAGGGCGTATTCGAGCAGCACCGTCTCGTCGTCGGCGATGACCTCGCGCTGTATGCGCCGCAGGTCCCAGCCGTCGGCGCGCGCGAGCTGGCCGTAGGACGGGTGGCGCGCGCGTATCTCACCCTCGACGCGCCTGTACTCGGCGCCGAGCCGCGCCAGCTCCGCGTCGAGCGCGTCGAGCGCCGCGCGCTCGTACTCGCGCGCGAGCAGCGCCACGCGCTCGTCCTCCCTGACGCGGAGCGACTGGCGCAGCGTGCGCTCGCGCTCGGCGAGCTGCGGGTCGAGCCCCGGCACGAGGCTCGTCCCCGTCGCGCGCAGCAGCTCCGAGAGCGCGCGGGCGCGCGACGTCTCGCTGCTCTCGAAGGCGAGCGCGTCGAGCCGGCGCGAGGGGTCGGCCGCGTGCCTCCGCATCAGGCACTCGACGTAAGCCTCGTAGCGGTCGTGCACCGTCGCCGAGAAGGCGGCCGCGAGGTCGCGGCTGGTCGAGACGCGGCGCACGCCCTCCGTCAGCTCCAGCGAGCGGCGCAGGTGCTCTTCGGCCGCGCCGAGGTCGTCGCGCGTCATCTCCAGCCGCCCGAGCGCGTAGAGCGTCGCCGACTCGTTGAGGCGGTCGGAGAGCGCGCGGAACTTTTCGAGCGCCGCGAGGTACTGGGCGCGCGCCTCTTCGAGCCGCCCCTCGCGGACGTAGGCCTGCCCGACGAGCGCGCGCACGCGCCCCACCTCCATCGGGTTCGAGACGCGCTCGTAGAGCGCGAGCGCCGCCCGCAGGTGGCGCAGCGCCGCCTCGGGCTCGCCGCCGGCCATGTAGGCGCGCCCGACGTACTCGTCGCACATGGCGACGACGGTCTTCTCGCCTATAGCCTCGGCCCCGGCCCGCGCCTCGCGCAGGCTGTCGAGCGCCTGCGCCTGCCGGCCGAGCAGGTGCTGCGCGCGCCCGATGCCCCAGTGCATCACCGCCGCCGCGCGCGGGCTCTGCGCCCGCCGGTAGTAGTCGAGCGCCAGCGCGTACTTCTCAAGCCCCGGCTCGGGCGAACCGCTCTCGATGTAGGCTTCGGCGAGGCCGGCGTTAATCTGCCCCATCTTGTACGGCTCGGCGCGCTCGTCAATGAGCCCCTGCGCCTGCGTGAGAAAGGGCAGGACGTTCTGCCACGCGCCCTTGCGGTACTCTGTGAAGCCGAGGCCGATGAGCGCGTCGGCCTGCCCCTCGGCCGAGCCGAGCGCGCGCCAGATGTCGAGCGACGCCGCGTAGTGGCGCTCGGCCTCGGCGACGTCGTTCTGCGCGAGGTGGTACTGGCCGGCCGCGGAGAGCGCCGCGGCGACGCCGCGCCGGTCGCCGGCCGCCTCCGAGAGCGCCAAAGCCTCGCGCGCGGTGGCGAGCGCCAGCGGGTGGTCGCCGTAGTTCTGACACCCGCTCAGCGTGAGCAGGGCGCGCGTGCGCCCCCCGACGTAGCCGGCCTGCCGGCTCAGCTCGCCCGCGCGCCGCAGTCGCCCTTCGGCCTCGACGCACTCGCCGAGCCGCGCGTGCGCCTCCCCCAGCCCGTTGAGCGCGTCGGCCTCGGCCGAGGGGTCGGGCGCGTCCGCGAGCAGCGCCAGCGCCTCGCGGTAAGAGTCCATCGCCTCGCGCGGCGCGCTCAGGCGGAACTGGAGGCGGCCCGCGCGTGTTAAGGCGCGGGCCGCCTCGACCGGCGAGCCCGCCTGGCGGAGCCGGCCCGCCGATTCCTTGAGCGAGGCGAGCGCGGCGCGCCGCTCCTCGACGGTGGCCGCGCCCTCCTCGGCGTCGCCGGCGGCCTCGGCCTGCGCGCGCGCCGCCGGCGACGCCGGCCAGAGCGCCGGCGCCGTCAGCAGCAGCAACAGGAGGAGGAGGCGGAGCCCCTTAGTCATCGTCTTGTCCCTCAGTTGTCTTTACCCGCCAGAAGGTTCTTGAAGGCCTTCTGCGCCCCGTAGCTGACCGTGTCGCGCAGCTCCAGCGTGTAGTTCTTGATGGTCGCGCAGTTGCACGAGCCGCCGCCGCTGTCGGCCGGCGACGACTTCGCCATCGCGGGGCTCGCCTTGCCGTCGGGGCCGGCCAGCGCCACGTCGCCGACGACGGCGGGGGCGAAGGGGCCCATGGGCAGGAACGGTATGTCGGCCAGCTCGTCTAGCTCCTTCTCGTTCGGCGTCAGCTCGTCGTCGTCGGCCGGCGGGGGCGCGTCGCGGTCGCCGCGGCGCACGGGCCGCCGGGTCAGGTCGAAGTAGTCGTTGAGGAAGGCCAGCCACGAGTCGTCGTCCTTCTGCCCGCCGCCGTCGTCGTCGTCGCCGCCGCCGCCGAGCGCCGTCGTGAACTCGTAACCCTTGTAAGTCTTAAGAACGTCCTCGCCGCCGTCGGCGATGGGGCGCGACCAGGGGAAGAAGACCGACAGGCCGTGCGAGTACTGGTAGGTCGGGCCGATGTACTCCGAGCGGACGACGAGCCGGTCGAACCTCGCCGCCGCGTCGCGGCTAATCTCCAGCTCGTTGATGACGCCGTCGGCGGCGGCCCTGAGCGCGTCGAACTCCGCGCGCCCGGCGCAGCCGCGCTCCAGGCAGCGGCAGAGGTCGTAGAGGTCCGTGTAGCTCTCCTGCCAGTAGCTCTGCGCCTTGAGGTGCGCCAGCAGGATGAGGTCGTCGCCGCCGGGCGACTTCAGCGCCGCCCGCAGCGCGCGCGTCAGCCCGCGCAGCGCCGCGGTCAGCCGGTCGAATTTCGACTGGTCGCCGAGGTCGCACAGCGCCAGGTCGGCCGAGAAGCCGGCGACGGTGAAGTCGGCGCTGTTGTAGAGGCAGTGGTCGTAGATGTCGCTCATCAGCTCCTTCATCTCGGCCGCGCTCATGTCGCGCCCGTGCGCGCGGTCTACGGCGTTTATCATCTTCTTCATCAACTGCCTGTAGGGCAGGCTGCCGACGAACGAGATGCCCTCCGACGCCATCATGTAGCGCGCCGTGCCCTTGAGCTGGTAGGCCACCTCGACCGCGCTCATCGAGCAGCTGTGGAGCGCCACCAACTCGAACGCCCCCCTGGCGTCGCGCGCCTGCTGCGAGAAGCCGCGCAGAATCTCTTCAAGCCGCTTGAGGCTGACGCCCGTGGCCGGGCGGTCGTCGGGCAGGAAGGCGTCGTTGCCGACGACCATGCCGTGGCCGACGAGGAAGAGCAGGTAGTGTTTGGCCGTGTGGTTCGTGACGCAGTATTCGAGGAAGTCCTCCAGCGCCTTGTCGGCCGGCGTCGTGTCGGCCTTCGCCGCCTCGGTGGCGAGGCGCGCCGCGGCCGGCCCCTTCGCCGCCTTCAGCTCCTCGATTATCACCTCGTCTTCGAGCATGTTGCGGACGAAAGAGTCTTCGCCGTCGCCGGAGAGGGCGCGCGGCGCGCGCGGCGCGCGCTTGCGCTCGCGGTTCACGTCGAAGATGCCCGTCCGCGCGCCCTTCTCGCTCGGGTCGTAGCGGACGATGACCCTGGTCTTCTGCTGGAAGCCGGCCTCCTTGATAGCCTTGAGCTGCGGGATGAGGCTCGGCGCCAGTGAGTTGTCGCCGGCCAGAAAGAACATCACGGTCCAGTCGTTTTCGGGAGCGTTCTCCTCTTGGGGCATGGTCGTTCTCCTCCTCGGGTGTATGTGAACGGGAAATTAGGGCTTGCCGAGGGACGCCCGCCGGCGGGAGGCTCGCGCGCCGGGCGGCGCCGGAGAGCCAAGGGCACGACAGGCTATTCCTAAGCCGGCGCACTGTCAACTGAAATTCGCCTTCGGCCGCGGGCCGCAGTCCCGCGGCCCGCGGCCGGCGTCGTCCGCCGGCGCGCGCGCGGCGCGAAGGGTCGTTTGTTATTAAATGGCGCGCGGGGCGAAAACGTTTCCGCGGGAGGCGTGCGAAGGGGCGGCCGAAGGGGCGCGGCTCGTGTAAATCGGCCGCGCCCCGCCGGTCGCCTTCAGGCGGTCAGTGTCCGAGGTATTTTTCGCCGGCCTCGACGCGGAGGGCGAGGCGGTTCTGCGCGGGCGGGAGCGGGCAGGTGGCGTAGCGCGTGAAGGCGCACGGCGGGCTGTAGGCGCGGTTGAAGTCGAGCCGGACGCGCCCCTCGCCGTCGGGCGGGTCGGCGTAGAGGTAGCGCCCGGCGCCGTACGTCTCCTTGCCGCTCGTCTGGTCGGCGAAGATGATGAAGAGCTGCTCGACGCCCTTCTCCCTGAGCGCCTGGAGCCTGTATGCGCGCCCCGCGACCTCGAAGACCAGCTCGCCCGGCGCCGTCTCCTCGGTCTCCATCCCGAGGACGTTCAGGATGGGCACGCGCCTCGGCGGCTCGTACGGCTCGAAGCGCGCGCTGACGACCCACGCACGGTCGGCCGGGTAGTAGTCCGTCCCCTTGAACTCTTCGCGCGCGGGGTTCGCGCGGTCTTTGACGCGCAGCCCCAGGCGCTCGCCGCGCTTGACGACGTGGAAGCTGAGCGTGCCGAGTTCGAGCATGGTCTGCTCGCCGTCTTCGTCGCTCTTGAGTTCGAGCGTCGTGACGGGACGCCCCCCCGAGGTGATGCCCGCGCCCGGCTCCGCTTCGAGCGTCACCCTGCCGCCGGCCAGCCGGACCACGCCCGCGCGCGGCGGGACTTTGCCCTCGGGCAGGTTGATTTCGCTCGACGGGTCGCTGCCGAGACGGTTCTCGCCCTCCTTCAGCCAGAAGAGGCCGATGAGCGTCAGCCACCCGTCCTCGCCCTTCAGGCCCTCCAGCCGCTTCGCCCTCCACTGCTCAAGCTCCTGCTCGTACGAGGCCCCGAGCGCGGCCTGCGTCGGCGGCGGCGCGGGCTCCGGCGCGCGCGCGCACGCGGCGGCCCCGAGCGCGAGAGCCGCCGCGAGCCAGAGCGGCGACGACCACTTACCTTTTGCCACTTCCGAGACTCCTTGCCTTCAGGCGCCGGCGACCCGCGCGCCGCGCCGGTTGATGACCTGTGCGGCGAACCGCTCCATCTCTTCGAGCTGCGGGCTGCACTGCAACAGCAGCAGCCCGACGCCCGCCTCCTCGAACTCCTCGACGCGCGCCGCGACCTGCTCGGGCGTCCCCACGAGGCCAGACCGTAAGCCCCTGTTCGACACCGAGTAATCTTCCAGCGAGACGCGCTGCTCCAACTGCGTCCCCGCGAGCCACTGTCGGTAGTTGCCGTAGCCCGCGGCCGACTGCCGCACGTCCGTAATCCGCGAAAGCTCGGCCCGCGCCTCGCGCTCCGAGTCGCGCACGATGGTGTAGCCGGCCACGCCGAACTTCATCGGCGGCAGCCCCAGGCGCTCGCGCCGCGCGGACATGTCCGCCACCTTCTCGCGCACGCGCTCGGGCGGGTCGCCGTGCATCACGTAGGCGTCGCAGCGCGAGGCGATAAGCTCCTTGGCCGCCTCCGACTCGCCGCCCGCGTAGATGACCGGGCGCGGCTTCGACAGGGGCTTCGGCCGCAGCACCGTGTCGCTGACCTTGTAGAACTTGCCCTCGTAGGAGAAGTGGTCTTCGCGCCACGCGCGGTCAACGACTTCGAGCCACTCGGCCGTGCGCGCGTAGCGGTCGTCGTGCCGCTCGAAGTGGACGCCGTACATCGCGGCCTCCGAAGCCCACCACGACGAGACGACGTTGAGCGACAGCCGGCCGCCGCCGCCGATGTGGTCAACGTTGGCGGCCTGCTTGGCGAGGAGCGCGGGGTTGTGGAAGGTCGGGCGGACGGCCACCATCAGCTCCAGCCGCTCGGTCACGGCGGCCAGCGCCGCGGCCGTTGACCACGCGTCGAGCGAAGGCGCCTCGACGCCCTTGATGTCGTTCAGGTTCAGCTCCGCCACCAGCGTCAGGTCGTAGCCTATCTGCTCGCTGCGGCGCGCGAGGCGGCTGACGTAGCCCCAGCTCGCCTCCATCCCCTCGTCCTCGACGTTCCTCAGCCAGCCGCCGAAGACCGGAAGCCAGTAGCCGTAGCGCACCGGCGCACCTCCTCCTCCAGAAAATCCACCAGCCGCGCGTGCGGGTCGAAGCCCACGACGCGCACCGCGTCCGCCACGAAGTTCGACAGCGCGTTGATGTCGTAGAACCGCGCCCCGCCGTCGCGCCCGTCAATCAGGTACTCGACGCCGCCGAGGTCGAGCGACGCGGCCGCGGCGATGCGCTCGACGGCGGCCACTATCTCCGCCGGCGGCTCGTAGGCCTCCACCTTCAGCCCCGCCTTCGGCGCGTCGGCCAGGCACATCTCGCCGACGGCCGCGACGCCCGCGCCCTCGGCCGCGCGCTCCGCGTCGCAAATCTCCGCCGGGCACAGGTTGAAGCTCTCGGCGGAGGTCGTGACCTTCATCGCGTAGAGGAATTTGCCGGCCAGCGTCTCGACGCGGACGATGTGGCCGCCGTCCGCGGGGATGTACTCCTGCACGAGCGCCGTGCTGTCAACGCCCAGTTCGACGAGCCCGGCGCCGAGCGCGTAGTCGAGGTCGCCCGCCGTCTCGAAGCGCACGATGCCGGCGCCGCGCCCGCCGATGTTCGGCTTGACGACGAGGGGGAAGCTCAGCTCGCGCGCCGCCTCGCGGACCTCTTCGAGGCTGTTGACGACGCGCGTCCGCGGGAACCCCAGCCCGAGCGAGGCGAACAGCGAGAGCTGCAAAGCCTTCGACGTCTCGTAGTCGTAGGCGCGGCTGCCGTTGACGACGCGCACGCCGAGCCGTTCGAGGTGGCGTATGTACTGCCGCGTGTAGAAGAGCGCGTGGCCGTGGCCGCGCAGGTAGCTCGACGCGCTCATGCGGTTGAGGAGGAGCGCGAAGCCCTCCGCCCCCGCGGCCGGGTCGAAGCGGTGGCGCGCGGCGTCGAGCCGCGCGTAGGGCGTCCCGCGCCTGTCCAGCTCCGCGAACAGCGGCCTGAACCACTCGGGGTGCTCGTAGTAGACGGCCATCTGCGGCCGCCGCTCGTCTGCCATCGGAATCTCCCTCCGGAAATAAAAACGCCGCCCGTGCGGGGGCGGCCTCGGCGTCGTGTAAGAATGCGTGCCCGTCTAAAGCTCTCGGACGCCCCGCCCCGCTCGAAAAATCCTTTGACACGGACGGCGACAGGCGCGCCCGCGCGCGGCCTCGTGCGTCAACGTCTGTCGGAACGAAAAGTACATCCTCAAGCCTTTAACGACCGCCAAACCTTAAACCTCCCCGCGCGGCCAAGTCAAGCAATGCGCCCGGCGCGGCGCGCGGCGCCCCGACGCAGAGGCGCGGCCCGGAGTCTTACTTCCACGGGCCGCGCCCCGGCGCCCGCGCGGGCTGTGTCAACCCGTTCAACTGAAGGCCGCGCGGACGAGCGACTCAAGCGACGGCTCTATCTCCTCGCACGCGGAGTCGCGGCCGAGCAGTTCGGCGAGCGCGGGCGGCGTCTCCACCTCGCGTCCGACCAGCGGCTCGACGACCGACTCGAACTTCGCCGGGTGCGCCGTCGCCACGACGACCCAGTGCGGCGTCCCGAGCAGCGCGCGCACGCGGACGGCCGCCGCGGTGTGCGGGTCGTAGACGCGCCCGCGCAGCGCGGCCTCGTCGCGGATGACGCGCTCTATCTCCTCGTCGGGCACGGCGAAGGCGCCGGCGAAGCGCCTCAGGTCGTCCGGGTCCGGGTGCAGTCTGAGCAGGCGCTCCATGTTGCTCGGGTCGCCGACATCCATCGCGTTGGCCAGCGTCCGCACGGTGGGGCGCGCCGCCCACGCGCCCGAGTCGAAGTAGTCGGGCACGGCGCGGTTGGCGTTCGTGGCGAGCGCGACCTCGCGCACCGGCAGCCCCGAGGCGCGCGCCCAGAAGGCCGCCACGGCGTTGCCGAGGTTCCCCGCGGGGACGACCAGCCCCGCGCGCGCCCCGCGCCGGCGCAGGTACCAAAGGCTCGCCGCCGCGTGGTAGGCCGCCTGCGGCAGCAGCCGCCCGAGGTTGATGCTGTTGGCCGAGAGCAGCCCCCGCGCCCGCCTCAGCCCGCCGTCGGCGAAGGCGGCTTTGACGACGCGCTGGCAGTCGTCGAAGTCGCCGCGCACGGCGAAGGCGCGCGCGCCCGCGCCCCAGCACGTCAACTGCTTCTCCTGCCGCGGCGAGACGAGCCCCTTCGGGAAGAGGATGACCACGTCAACGCCCGCGCGCCCGGCGAAGGCGGCCGCGACCGCCCCGCCCGTGTCGCCCGAGGTCGCCACCAGCACCGTCCGCCGCCCCGGCAGCCGCGCGACGCACGCGGCGAGGAAGCGCGCGCCCACGTCCTTGAAGGCCGCCGTCGGCCCGTGGAACAGTTCGAGCACGGCCGTCTCGTCGTCGAGCGCGACGAGCGGGACGGGAAAGTCGAAAGCCTCGCGGCAGACCTCTGCGAGGTGCGTTGACAGCCCGTCGCCTTCGAAGAACGGCGCGAGGAATCTTTCGGCCACCTCGGGCAGCGCTTCGAGGCCGTCGAAATCTTCGACCCCGAAGCGCGGGAAGCCCTCGGGCACGTAGAGCCCGCCGTCGGGCGCGAGGCTCGTCCGGACGGCGTCCGAGAGCCCGAGCGGCGGCGACGCCCCGCGCGTGCTGACGTACCTCATCGGACGAGCCTCGCGCCCTCGCTGCCGACCCGCGAAACCCACGAATCAACCTCGCCGACGCCGCCCGCCACGAACGCGTCCACCATCGCCGCGCGCGCTCGCTCCGCGCCCTCGGCGGAAGCGGCCCACGCGAAGACGCTCGGCCCCGAGCCGGAGATGGAGGCGCCGAGCGCGCCGGCCGCGAGCGCCGCCGCCTTCACGCCCGCGAAGCCGGGGATGAGTGCGGCGCGCTGCGGCTCGATGACGAAGTCCGTGAGCGAACTCTTTATCAGCGTCAGGTCGTTGGTGTAGCAGCCGGCGACGAAGGCGGCGAGCCCGGCCGACTGGCGGACGTGGTCCGCGAGCGCGACCGAGGGGCGCAGGACGGCGCGCGCGTCGCGCGTGTCGAGCCGCACGCGCGGGTGGACGAGCACGGCCAGCACCCCCTCGGGCACGGGCAGGCGCACGCAGCGCGGCGGGTCGGCCGAGACGACGAGCGTCAGCCCGCCGAGCAGACAGGGCGCGGCGTTGTCCGGGTGCGCCGCGCCGCTCGCCACGCGCTCGGCCTCCAGCGCGTAGGGCAGCAGCGACTCCTTCGGGAGCGGCGCCGCCAGCAGCGAGTTGGCGGCGACCAGCGCCGCCACGGCCGACGCCGCCGAGCCGCCCATCCCCGACCCCAGGGCGATGCCCTTGCGCAACCTCACGTCGAAGCCGAAGCCCGGCCGCGCGTCTTCGAGCAGCTTGACGAGGCCGACCGCCGCCGTGTTCTCCGACGCCGCCGTCGGTATCGCGCCGGGCGCGAGCGTCCCCGTCGTGTCCGTAATCTCGACGACGCGCACGCCGGCGCCCGCGGCGGTCGTCACCGTCACCTCGTCGCCCGCGCCGTCGAAGGCGAAGCCGAGGATGTCGAAGCCGACGGCGACGTTGGAAACGGTCGCGGGCGCGAACGCGGTGGCGCTCCTCATAGCCGCGCCCCCGGGGGGCCGCCGAACCTGTGTGCGACGCATCTCTTCATCTTCGTCCGTCCCGCGCCGGCCGCCGGGGCTCCGCCCCGCGGACGCGCGAACTTAGCCCACGCGCGCGCCCGCGCGCAACCGCCGGGCGTGCGGCCCCGCACACGCCGCGCGCGGGCGGCGCGTGACGGACTTGCAAGGAGAGCCCGTCCCGGCACTATAATGCCCGCGCCCCCCGTCTTGTTTACCGGCGAACGCTTTCACACCTCGCACCCGGGCGGCAGTGTGACGGCGCGGCGCTGCGGGCGCGGGCGAGACTCTTCCCCGTCACTTGTGATGAAAGCCCTCGTAATAGACGACAACGAACTGGTGCGCGACAACGTCGCCGAAGTGCTCCGCGGCGAGGGCTGGGAGGTGTGCGAGGCCGACTCAGCCGAGCGCGCTTTCGAGCTGCTGGCCGGCGGCTCGTGGCAGCTCGTCTTCTGTGACGTCAAGCTCAGCGACAGCCACGAGGCCGAGGGCTACGCCGTGCTGCGCCGCTTCGTCGAGGAGCAGCCCGACGCGCGGATAGTCCTCATGACCGGCCACGGCTCGGCCGCGGGCGCGCTCGACGCCGTCAGCTCTGGCGCCTACGACTACCTGATGAAGCCGTTCGAGGTCGGGGACGTGATGCGCATCGCGCAGGACGTGCGCCGCGACGCCGAGAAGCGCGAGCGCCCCGGCACGACCGGCGAGCTGCCGCCCGCGCCCGTCTACACCTCCGACATCGACCTCGTCGGGTCGAGCGCCGGCTTCGTCGAGGTGATGAAGATGGTCGGGCGCGTCGCCGCGACCTCGCTGCCCGTGCTCATCACGGGCGAGTCGGGGACGGGCAAGGAGGTCGTCGCCCGCGCCATCCACAGCCGCAGCCCGCGCGCCGAAGGGCCTTTCGTCGCCGTCAACTGCGGCGCCGTGCCGTCGGAGCTGATCGAGTCGGAGATGTTCGGCCACGTCCGCGGCGCCTTCACGGGCGCCGAGCGCGACCGGCGCGGGCTCCTCCAGGAGGCCGACGGCGGCGCCATCCTCCTCGACGAGATAACCGAGACGACGCCCGCCTTCCAGGTCAAGCTGCTGCGCGCCCTGCAGGAGGGCGAGATTCGGCGCGTCGGCTCGAACCACACCATCCGCGTGGACGTGCGCGTCATCGCCGCCACCAACCGCGACGTCGAGCGCGAGGTGCGCGAGGGGCGCTTCCGCCAGGACCTGTTCTACAGGCTCAACGCCGTGACGCTGCACCTGCCGCCCCTGCGCGAGCGGCGCGAGGACATCATGCCGCTCGCGCGCCACTTCGCCGAGCGGGTCTGCCCCGGCGGCGGGCCCGTCAGCTTCGCGCGCGACGCCGTGCGCGCGCTCGTCTCCTACGACTGGCCGGGCAACATCCGCGAGCTGGAGAACGCCGTCGTCCGCGCCGTCGCGCTCTGCGACCGGCTGGTGCGCCCCGAAGACCTGCCCGACCGCGTGCGCCAGGCCGCCGCGGAGGCCGAGCAGCAGGCGCAGGCGGCCGAGGCGGCGGGCGACCTCGCCGCGCACGGCGCCGCGCCGTCCCCCGCGCGCGAGGGGGGGGACGAGGAGGAGCGCCTCGTCTCGCTCTCCGAGCTTGAGGGGCAGCACATCGCGCGCGTCCTGCGCCACACGCGCGGCAACAAGCAGGCCGCCGCGCGCCTCCTCGGAATTGACCGCACAACGCTCCAGCGCATGATTAAGCGCCACGGCCTCGACGCCGGCGGCGCGCGCGAGGACGGCGACGGCAAGGCCGCCTGAGCGGCGCGGCCCGCGGCGGGGATAAAGACCGGCGACGTAGATAAAAGAAGGGCCGCGGCTTCAAGCCGCGGCCCCTTCTTTTTACCCCCCTCGCTCGAAACTTTCAGGCGGCGACGATGCCCTTGGAGCGCGCCTCGACGCGGCGCGCCACCTCGCGCGCGATGGAGAGAATCTGCGCGGCGTCGAACGGCTTCGGGATGACCCAGTCCACCTGCGCGGCCGTGCGCTCGGAGGAGCCGACCGCCTCGCCCCAGCCGGTGACGACGGCCACGGGAATCGTCTTGTCCAGCTCTCGCACGGCGTGCGCCAGCTCCCAGCCGCTCATCCCCTGCATCCCCAGGTCTGTGAAGAGCGCGTCGAAGGGGCCGGCGGCCGAGAACGCCTCCAGCGCCTCGCGCCCGCCCGACGCGAGCGTCACGTCGTAGCCCTCGCTCTCCAGCACGTCGCGCAGCAGGCCGCGCACGTTCTCCTCGTCGTCCACGACGAGGAAGCGCGTCGCGCCCGGCCGCTGCGGCATCAGCGTGATGGCCGGCGGCTCGCTCGTGTGCTCGGGCGCCGCGACGTTCCCGGCCGCCGGGAGCTTGATGCGAAAGACCGTCCCGCGCCCGACCTCCGACTCGACCTCGATGCCGCCCTCGTGCCGGCGGATGATGCCGTAAGAGACGGCGAGCCCGAGCCCCATGCCGGCCTTCCCCTTGGTCGTGAAGAAGGGGTCGAAGACGCGCGAGCGCACCTCCTCGGCCATCCCGACGCCCGTGTCGGCCACGGCCAGCTCGACCGCGCCGTTCGTCTCGCGCGTCGAGAGCGTGAGCGTCCCGCCCTGCGGCATCGCGTCCACGGCGTTGAAGACGAGGTTGACGAGCACTTCGCGCAACTCCGACTCGTCGCCCATCACGCGCGCCTCGTCCGAGCCGAGCTGGAGTTCGAGGCTGATGTGGACGCCCTCCGACTCGGCGCGGCTCTTCCAGCGGGGGCGCGTTATCTCGCGCACGTCCAGGAGCAACTGGTCGACCGAGACGGGCTGGAAGTCGTGGTCGCGGCGCTGGCGCGCGAAGTCCTGGATGCGCTTGATGGTCTTGGCGCCGTCCTTCGCCGTCTTGATGATGAGCTTGAGGCCGGCCTCTATCTTCTCGGAATCGCGCGTCGCCAGCAGGAGCTGGGCGCGGCCGAGGATGCCGGCGAGCGTGTTGTTGAAGTCGTGCGCCACGCCCGAGGCCAGCTCGCCTAAGGCCGACAGCTTCTCTATCTGCGCGTACTGCTCGCGGATGCGCTCCTGCTCGCTGATGTA
>DASVUF010000208.1:0-6962 GCA_036387195.1 Pyrinomonadaceae bacterium
ACCTGCACCTAGAGGTCGCGCGCGGGCTGGCGCTCGTCGAGTCGCTCGCCGCCCGCCCGCCCGCCGCGCTCGCCGGGCACGCCGTCGCGTCGGTCGAGACGCTCGACGGCGCCAAGCTCGTCTTCGCCGACGAGTCCTGGCTCCTCTTCCGACAGTCGGGCACCGAGCCCGTGCTGCGCGTCTACTCCGAGGCGACCTCGACGGCGAAGATGGGCGCGCTGCTCGACGAGGGCTGCCGCCTCGCAGACTCGTTCCACTGACGCCTGTGGCCGACGCGACCGGCGCGCCCGCCGCCGCCGCCGCAGGCCGCCCCGACCCGCCTATGCCCGAACTGCCCGAAGTCGAACTCGTCGCGCGAGCGCTCGACCGCCTGATAGCGGGGCGCAGGTTCGCGTCGGCGAAGCTTTTGCGCGCCGGGCTCGCGCCCGAGAACACGCCGCGCGAGTTCGCGCGCGCGCTGCGCGGCGCGCGGGTCGAGCGCGTCGGCCGGCGCGGCAAGCACATCCTGGCCGAGACGGACAACGGCCGCGTCCTCATCACGCACCTGCGGATGACGGGGCGCTTCGTCCTGCTGCGGCCGCGCGCGCCGCTCCCGAAACACACGCACGCGCTCTTCCGGCTGGACGACGGCCGGCGCCTCGCCTTCACCGACCAGCGCCACTTCGGGATGATGAAGGTGGCGCTGGCCGAACGCCTCTCGGAGGAGCGCTCGCTGCGGGGGCTCGCGCCCGAGCCCTTCTCCGCCGAGTTCACGCCCGACTACCTGGCCTCCGTACTAGCGCGCACGCGCAAGTCGCTCAAGGACGTGCTGCTCGACCAGCGGAGGGTGACGGGGCTCGGCAACATCTACGCCGCCGAGGCGCTCCACCTCGCGCGCGTCAACCCTTTCGGCGAGGCCGCGCGGCTGCCGCGCCGCCAGGTCGCGCGGCTCCACCGCGCCATCCTCGAAGTGCTCGGCGAGGCGCTCGCGCACGGCTCGACGATGAACGTCGACCCGGAGAACATCGAGGGCTCGTACTTCGGCGGCGGCGGCTACACGGGGCGCTGGCGCGTCTACGACCGCGAGGGCGAGCCCTGCCGGCGGTGCCGCGAGGCCGTCCGCCGCGTCTCGCTCGCCGGCCGCTCGACCTACTTCTGCGCGCGCTGCCAGCAGCCCTGAGGGCGCGGCGGCGCGCCCCGCGCCCGGCGTGGATTTAAGACGACAAAATGGATTTGAAACCGCGGCCGCGGCCTGCGCGTAACCACACCCTCGGCCCTAGTTTTCACGACCCCGAAACGGAGAGACTTTCTCAAATGCTCAAGCGCCTCGTCACAGCCCTCGTCGTCCTCTGCGCCGCCACGGCCGCGCACGCGCAAACGTCCAAGCCGCAACTGCTGCAACAGCCGACGCTCAGCCGCACGCACATCGCCTTCGCCTTCGGCGGCGACCTCTGGACGGTCGCCCGCGACGGCGGCGAGGCCGTCCGCCTGACGACCGGCGTCGGCACGGAGTCCCGCCCCTACTTCTCGCCCGACGGCTCGCTCATCGCCTTCTCGGGCGAGTACGACGGCAACGTGGACGTCTACGTCGTCCCGGCGGCGGGCGGCGTCCCGCGCCGGCTCACCTACCACCCCGGCGCGGACGTGGCGCAGGGCTGGTCGAAGGACGGCCGCTCCGTCCTCTTCCGCTCGGGGCGCAACAGCTACTCGCGCTTCAACCGCCTGTTCACCATCCCGGCGGACGGCGGGCTGGAGACGGAGGTCCCGCTCCCGATGGCCGAGGAGGGCTCGTACTCGGCCGACGGCTCGCGCCTCGCCTACGTCCCGCTCCAGCGCGCCTTCGGCACCTGGAAGCGCTACCGCGGCGGGCAGGTGACGCCGGTCTGGATAGCCAACCTCTCGGACTCGTCGGTCGAGAAGCTGCCGCGCGAGGACTCGAACGACTTCAACCCGATGTGGGTGGGCGACCGCGTCTTCTTCCTCTCCGACCGCGGCGGCCCCGTGACGCTCTACTCCTACGACACGCGGACGAAGAAGGTGGCGCGCGCCGTCGAGAACACGGGGCTCGACATCAAGTCGGCCGACGCCGGCCCCGGCGCCATCGTCTACGAGCAGTTCGGCTCGCTCCACCTCTACGACCTCGACTCCGGCCGGACGCGCGCCGTCAGCGTGACGGTCGCCGGCGACCTGCCCTCGGTGCGGCCGCGCTTCCACCGCGTGACGTTCCAGCAGTGGCGGTCGGCCTCGCTCTCGCCGACGGGCGTGCGCGCCGTGGTCGAGGCGCGCGGCGAGGTGCTGACCGTCCCGGCCGAGAAGGGCGACGTCCGCAACCTGACCAACACGCCCGGCGTCGCCGAGCGCGACCCCTCCTGGTCGCCCGACGGCAAGTGGATAGCCTACTTCTCCGACGAGTCGGGCGAGTACGCGCTCCACCTCCGCGACCAGAGCGGCATGGGCGAGGTGAAGAAGATTTCCCTGGGCGAGCCGCCCTCCTTCTTCTACTCCCCCGTCTGGTCGCCCGACTCGAAGAAGATCGCCTTCACCGACAAGCGCCTCAACGTCTGGTACGTGGCCGTCGCGGGCGGCGCGCCCGTCAAGGTGGACACCGACACCTTCGACAAGCCCTGGCACTCGCTCGACCCCGTCTGGTCGCCCGACTCGAAGTGGGTCGCCTACACCAAGCAGCTCAGGAACCGGCTGACGGCCGCCTTCGTCTACTCGCTCGAACAGAACAAGGCGACGCAGGTCACCGACGGCATGAGCGACGCGCGCTTCGCCGCCTTCGACAAGAGCGGCAAGTACCTCTACTTCACCGCCTCGACCGACGTGGGCCCGACCGCCGGCTGGCTCGACATGTCGAGCATGGGGCGCGCCACGACGCGCAGCGTCTACGCCGTCGTGCTCCGCAAAGACCTGCCCTCGCCGCTCGCGCCCGAGTCCGACGAGGAGAAGGTGGCGCCGGCCGAGGCGTCCGAGGCCGCCGAGAAGTCGAACCAGACGGCGGGCGCCAACCAGCCCGGCGCCGTCCCCGCGCCCGAGCAGCCGCAGAAGCCCGCCGACGCCGCCGCGAAGAAGAAGGAGTCGGCCGACGTCCGCATTGACTTCGACAACATCTCGCAGCGGGTGCTGGCGCTGCCCATCCCCGCGCGCAACTACAGCGGCCTGCACGCGGGCAAGGCCGGGACCATCTTCCTGCTCGAACGCCAGCCGCTCGCGGGCGGCGGCCCCTCGACGCTCCACAAGTTCGACCTCGACAAGCGCAAGCTCGACAAGGTGCTCGACGGCCTGAACTTCTTCGACCTGGCGGCCAACGGCGAGAAGATGATGTTCTGCGTCGGCGAGTCCTGCGCCGTGGCGGCGACGGCCGCGCCGCCCAAGCCCGGCGAGGGCGCGCTGAAGTTGGACGCGGTGGAGGTCTACGTCGAGCCGCGCGCCGAGTGGCGGCAGATGTACCGCGAGGTCTGGCGCATCCAGCGCGACTTCTTCTACGACCCGAACCACCACGGCCTCGACCTGCGCGCCGCCGAGCGCAGGTACGAGCCCTACCTCGAACATCTCGCCAGCCGCGCCGACCTCAACTACCTCTTCTCCGAGATGCTGGGCGAGCTGACGGTGGGCCACCTCTACGTCGCCGGCGGCGACACGCCCGAGGTGCGGCGCGTCCGCGGCGGCCTGCTCGGGGCCGACTACACGGTCGAGAACGGGCGCTACCGCTTCGCGCGCATCTACAACGGCGAGAACTGGAACCCCAACCTGCGCGCGCCGCTCACGCAGCCCGGCGTCAACGTCCAGGTCGGCGACTACCTGCTCGCCGTCGGCGGCCGCGAGGTGCGCGCCTCCGACAACCTCTACAGCTTCTTCCAGGGGACGGCCGGCAAGTCGGTGCTCATCAAGGTCGGGCCGAACCCGGACGGGTCGGGCGCGCGCGAGGTCGTCGTCGTCCCCGTGGACACCGAGACGGGGCTCAGGAACCTCGCCTGGGTCGAGGGCAACCGCCGCAAGGTCGACCAGATGAGCGGCGGCCGCCTGGCTTACGTCTACCTACCCGACACGGCGGGCGGCGGCTACACCAACTTCAACCGCTACTTCTTCGCGCAGACCAACCGCCAGGGCGCCGTCATAGACGAGCGCTTCAACGGCGGCGGGGCGGCGGCCGACTACATCGTGGACTACCTCCACCGCCCCCTGATGAACTACTGGGCGACGCGCGAGGGCGAGCCGTTCACGACGCCCTCGTCCTCCATCTTCGGGCCGAAGGCGATGATCATCAACGAGTACGCCGGCTCGGGCGGCGACGCGATGCCCTGGTACTTCCGCAAGGCGGGCGTCGGCCCGCTCGTCGGCAAGCGGACGTGGGGCGGGCTGGTCGGCATCTACGACTACCCGTCGCTGATTGACGGCGGCTTCGTCACCGCGCCGCGCGTCGCCTTCTACAACCCCGAGGGCGACTGGGAGGTCGAGAACCGCGGCGTCGCGCCCGACGTCGAGGTGGACTTCGACCCGGCGGCGTGGCGCAGGGGGCAGGACCCGCAGCTCGAGCGCGCCGTCACGGTCGTCATGGCCGCGCTGGAGAAGGCCCCGCCCGTGCCGCACAGGAAGCCGGCCTACCCCGACTACCAGAAGCCCGCCGCGGGGGCGGCCGCCGGCCGCCGCGCCGCCGCCCGCCGGGACTGACACGCCGCGCACAGCCGCGGGCGCGCGCCGACGTCGCTTGACACGGCGCGCGCCCGCGGCGTATAAGCGCCGTTGACAAAAGACGTGGTGAGTTAATGGCGACTTGCGGCCACGAAAAATAAGCAGCTAAACAGCTCGGCGCTTCCAAGGCGTCGCCAACTTCTGAGAAACGGAAGTCCCGCGTTGTTTGGCGCGGGAATTTTTTTTTGCGAGCCGCCGGCCGTCAGCCTTCGGCCGCCGGCCCCCGACTCCCCCGGGGGCCTCGGGCGGGGGCGCGGGCCGGGTCGCGGGACGGGGAAATAAGCCAGCGGCTGACAGCCGACATTACGGCCAACCATGATGGACTTCAGAGAGTTGATTGAGAGCGACCGCGTGACCGTCTTCGACGGGGCGATGGGGACGATGCTCTACATGAAGGGCGTCTACATCAACCGCTCGTACGACGAGTTGAACCTGACCAACCCGGAGCTGGTGCGCGACGTGCACGAGGAGTACGTGCGCGCGGGCGCGGAGGTGATAGAGACGAACACCTTCACCGCCACCGCGCACAAGCTCGGCCAGTACGGGCTCGAAGGCCGCCTGCGCGAGATCAACGCGACGGCCGCCAGGCTCGCGCGCGAGGCCGCCGGCGACAGCGCCTACGTCGCCGGCGCCATCGGCCCGCTCGGGCTGCGCATCGAGCCCTACGGCCCCACCTCCTTCGACGAGGCGCGCCAGATGTTCCGGCAGCAGGCCGAGGCGCTGCTCGAAGGCGGCGTTGACCTCTTCCTGCTCGAAACCTTCTCCGACCTCTCCGAGATGCGCCAGGCCATCGCCGCCGTCCGCGAGCTGACCGACCTGCCCGTCGTCGCGCAGATGACCATCATGCTCGACGGCAACACCTCGTTCGGCGCGACGCCCGAGGTCTTCACGGCGCGGCTCGACGAGTGGGGGGCCGACGTCATCGGCCTCAACTGCGGCGTCGGCCCGGCGACCGTCCTGACGGCCGTCGAGCGGATGCGCGTCGCCACCGCCAAGCGTCTCTCGGCCCAGCCCAACGCCGGGCTGCCGCGCGACGTGCAGGGGCGCCAGTTCTACATGTGCTCGCCCGAGTACATGGCGAAGTACGCCAAGCGGCTGATCCAGGCCGGCGTCCGCTTCATCGGCGGCTGCTGCGGCACGACGCCCGCGCACATCAAGCTCATCTCGGACGCCGTGCGGCCGCTCTCGCCGCGCCACACGGGGCTGACCGGCAAGCTCGCCCGCGCCGCGCGCGTCGAGGTCGTCAGCCACCCCGAGGTCAAGGTCGCCCCGCTCGAAGAGCGCTCCGACTGGGGGCGGCGCCTGGCGCGCGGCGAGTTCCTGACGACCGTTGAGGTGCTGCCGCCGAAAGGCTGCGACGCGACGAAGACGCTGGAGAGCATCCGGCTCCTGAAGGACGCGGGCGTCGGCGCCGTCAACATCCCCGACGGCCCGCGCGCGCAGACGCGCATGAGCGCGCAGGCCACGGCCGTCCTCGTCGAGCGCGACATCGGCCTCGAGACGGTGCTGCACTACTGCTGCCGCGACCGCAACCTGCTCGGCATGATGAGCGACCTGCTGGGCGCGGCCGCCCTCGGCCTGCGCAACCTGCTGCTCATCACCGGCGACCCGCCGAAGATGGGCCCGTACCCGGACGCCACGGCCGTCTTCGACATTGACTCCATCGGGCTGACGAACATGGTCAACAAGCTCAACCACGGGCTCGACCTCGGCAACAACCCGACGGGCACGCCGACCTCCTTCTGCATCGGCGTCGGCGTCAACCCCGGCGCCGTCAACCTCGACGAAGAAATCAAGCGCTTCGAGTGGAAGGTCGAGGCCGGGGCGGAGTTCGCCATCACGCAGCCCGTCTTCGACACCGAGCAGTTGCGCGACTTCCTCAGGCGCATCGAGCACGTCCGCGTCCCGGTCGTCGCGGGCATCTGGCCGCTCGTCTCCTACCGCAACGCCGAGTTCCTGCACAACGAGGTGCCCGGCGTCCGCGTCACCTCCTCCATCATGGAGCGCATGCGCCTCGCCTCCGAGAAGGGCAAGGACGCCGCGCGCGACGAGGGGCTCGCCATCGCGCGCGAGCTGCTGCTCGACGTCCGCGACTCCATACAGGGCGTGCAAGTCTCCGCCCCCTTCAACAACGTCAAGTACGCCCTCGAAGTCTTCGAGGCGCTCCCCGAGTTCTCGCGCGCGAGCAAGCCGGGCGAGGCGATGACTGTCGGCGCCGAAGGCGCGCGGTAGCCACACGGCGCCCGCGCGAATTAAACGGCGGGGCCGGGGGGGGGGGGGGGGGGGGG
>DASVUF010000209.1:0-16823 GCA_036387195.1 Pyrinomonadaceae bacterium
CATCCCCGGCGAGCGCTCCAGGCAGACGCCGACCAGCGCCTCGGCTCCGACGCCGAGCGCGCGCAGGCGGCGGGCCACCCTCCCGGCGCGCGCGTCCAGCTCGCCGTAGGTGACGCGCTCGCCCTCGAAGAGGAGGGCGACGGCGTCGGGGTCGGAGGCGGCGCGCGCCTCGAAGTCGTGGTGGAGGAGGCGGGCGCGCGGGTAGTCGCGGGCCGTGTCGTTGAGGCCGGAGAGGAGGCGGGCGCGCTCGTCCTCGCCGAGCATGGGGAGGGCGGAGATACGGCGGTCGGGGTCGGCGAGCGCGCCTTCGAGCAGCACGCCGAAGTGCCCCAGCATCCGACGAATCGTGGCCTCCTCGAACAGGTCTGTGTTGTACTCGAAAAAGCCCGACAGCGCCCCCGCGTCCTCGACCAGCGACAGCGTGAGATCGAACTTCGCCGTCACCGCGTCGCGCGGTTCGTCACGCAACTCCAGTCCGGGCAGCTCCAGCGCGACCTGCGGCGTGTTGTGCAACACGCACATCACCTGGAACAGCGGCGAGCGACTCACGTCACGCTCCACCTGTAACTCTTCCACGAGCCGCTCGAACGGCAGGTCCTGGTGGGCGTAAGCGCCGAGACAGACTTCACGCACCTGCCTTAAAAGGTCGCGGAAGCATGGGTCGGAGGAGAGATCGGCGCGCATCACAAGGGTGTTCATGAAGAGCCCTATCAGCCCCTCGGTTTCGCGCCGTACGCGGTTGGCTATCGGGGCGCCCACGCTGACGCGTTCCTGACCCGTGTAGCGATACAGCAGGGACTGGAAGGCGGCCAGGACGGCCATGAACAGGGTGGCGTCCTCGCCGTGGGCGAAGGCGGCCAGCTTTCGGCCAAGTTCCGGGTCGAGCGTGAAAGAGACGCGGGCCCCGTTGCCCGTCTGGACGGCCGGGCGCGGCCGGTCGGTCGGTAGCGACAAGACCTCGCCGGCCGCGCCGTCGAGCTGCGCGCGCCAGTACGCGAGCTGGGATTCGAGCGTGTCGCCCGTGAGCCACCGCCGCTGCCACGCGGCGAAGTCGGCGTACTGGATTTCTAACTCCGGCAAAGGCGAAGGCCGCCCGGCGACGAAGGCCGAGTAGAGCGAGGCCACCTCCCTTA
The DNA here is from genome assembly GCA_036387195.1 of Pyrinomonadaceae bacterium. Lineage (GTDB taxonomy): Bacteria > Acidobacteriota > Blastocatellia > Pyrinomonadales > Pyrinomonadaceae > QHXN01. The sequence continues at coordinate 1,134 of DASVUF010000209.1, forward strand.
CCAGCACGCCGACCGACCACCCGTCGCTGACGATGTGGTGCATCGTCACCGTCAGGACGTGTTCCGCGGCGCCCAGCCGAAGCAGGCTGATGCGCAGCAGCGGCCCCGCGCCGAGGTCGAACGGGCGGGCGGCCTCTTCGCCCGCCAGCCGGCGCGCGGCGTCCTGCCGCTCCGCGTCGCCTAGGTCGCAGAGGTCCGTGACGGAGAAGCTCGTCAGCTCTTCCGCCGCCTCAGCGGGGAGTATGCGCTGCGAGGGGACGCCGTTGCGCTGCGTGAAGACGGTGCGCAGACTCTCATGCCGCCGGACGATGGCCGCGAACGTGGCGCGCAGGGCTTCGACGTGCAGGTCCCCGCGGAGCCGCAGCGCCAGCGAGATGTTGTAGAGCGGGGAGCCGGGCTGCAACTGGTCTAAGAACCAGAGGCGGTGTTGCGCGTACGACAGCGGCAGGTCTTCGTCTCTTGAGACGGCGACGAGCGGCGGCCCCTGCGCCTCGGCCCGCTTCCGCGCGTCAACGCTCCGCCCCAGGCCGGCCACCGTCGGGCTATCGAATAGCTCGCGTAAAGGCGGCTCGACGCCGAACGTCTCTCTGACCCGCAGCATCACCTGCGTCGCCAAAAGGGAGTGACCGCCCAACTCGAAAAAGTTGTCGTTGACGCCGACCTGTTCGACCCCGAGCACCTGAACCCAGATGCGGGCCAGCAACTCCTCCGTCTGTGTGCCCGGCGCGACGAACGCGCTCCCCAGGTGGCGCCGCTCCTGTCCCGGCGCGGGCAGAGCCCGGCGGTCAATCTTCCCGTTAATCGTGAGGGGGAAGGCGTCGAGGACCGTGAAAGAGGTCGGCGTCATGTAGTCCGGCAGCCGCTCTTTCAAATACGACTTCAACTCGCCCACGTCGAGGGCGCGGCCCTGCTCCGGAACGACGTACGCGTTAAGCCGCTTGTCGCCCTCCCCTGAGCTGACCGTGACGAGCGCCTCACGCACCGCGTCGTGCTGGGAGAGGAGGGCGGTTATCTCCCCCAGCTCGATGCGGTAGCCTCTTATCTTGACCTGCTCGTCAATGCGGCCCTCATACTCGATCACGCCCTCGCCGTTCCAACGGCCTAGGTCGCCGCTGCGATACAGCCTTGCCCCGGGCTCGTCCCCCAGCGCGTCCGGCACGAAGCGCTCCGCCGTCAGCCCGCTCCGACCCAGGTACCCGCGGCTGACGCCCGCGCCGCCCACGTAAATCTCTCCGCGCACCCCTACCGGCGCGGGGTTCAACTCCGCGTCCAGGATGTAGAGCCGAAGGTCGCCCAGCCCCCGCCCGATAAGACTGCGCCGCAGCGGGTCGCTCGCCTCGCACGCGCGCACGCGGTGGTAGGTCGAGTGGACGGTCGTCTCCGTGATGCCGTACATGTTGATTAGCTGCGGGCGCTCGTCCCCGTGGCGCTCTATCCACGGGGCCAGGGCGGCCGCGTCGAGGGCTTCGCCGGCGAATATCACCACGCGCAGCGCCAGCTCCCCCTCGCCCGCCTGCTCGGCCTCCGCCCTCACCAACTGCTGGAAGGCCGAAGGGGTCTGGTCGAGCACCGTCACCCGCCGCTCCCGCAACAGTCGCAGAAAACTCTCGGGCGAGCGGCTCACCCAGTAGGGCACGACGACCAGAGTCCCGCCGTGCGCCAGCGCCCCCCACATCTCCCACACCGAAACGTCGAAGGCGTAGGAATGGAACAGCGTCCAAACGTCCCGGTGGTCAAAGCCGAACTGCGGTTGCGTCACGCGCAACAGGCGGCTGACGTTCCCGTGCGTGACCACCACGCCCTTCGGCTGGCCCGTCGAGCCGGACGTGTAGATGACGTAGGCGGCGTGCGCGGGCAGCAGGCCGATCGGCAGCAGCGGCCCGCTCTCCTGCCGCGCGATTAGCGCCGCCTCCGCGTCCAGCCTGAGGACGGGCGCCTTGCCGTCGGCCAGCGCCTGCTCGTGCGCGGAGTCGGTCAGCACCAGCATGGCGGCGGCGTCCGCGAGCATGAAGGCGAGGCGCTGCGGCGGGGAGGCCGGGTCGAGCGGCAGGTAGGCCCCGCCGGCCTTGAGCACCCCGAGCAGCGCGACGACCAGCTCGGGCGTGCGGTCGAGGCATAAGGCCACCAGGCGCTCCGGCCCGACCCCGAGCGAACGCAGGTGGCGGGCCAGTTGATTGGCGCGCGCGTCCAGCTCCGCGTAGGTCAGCTCGCCCTGCTCGAAGGCCAGCGCCACGGCCCCGGGCCGCTCCCGCGCCTGCCGCTCGAACATCTCCGTCAGGCACTCTTCGACCGGGCCGTCGGCCCCGCCGCCCCACTCCACCAGCAGTCGCGTCCGCTCCGCCCGCGTAAGCATCTCAAGGCGGCCGAGCGGCGCGTCCACGTTCGCCAGCCCGCTCTCAAGGAGCGTGACCCAGTGTCCCGTCAGGCGGCTGACAGTTTCCCTGTCGTACAGGCGCGAGTTGAACTCGACGGTGGCCGAAAGCTCGCGCCCCTCCCGGCCGACGAAAATAGTGACGTTGCTCTCGACCGGAGACAGCTCGCCGTGGAGTCCGTCGAGCGCCAACACGACGTCCAGAAGCAGGCTCAGGTCTTTCCGCCCGGGCGCAAGGTAACTGACTATCTGCTCGTAGGGGTAGGTCTGTCGCGCGTAGGCCGCCAGCAGCGTCTCACGAACCTGGAGGAGGAGCTGACGGAACGTGTGGGAACTCTCGAACTGGTCCACGATTGCCAGCGCGTTGGGCTGCGGCGGCGGCTCGCCGTCCTTGCGGCGGGGCGGGCTTCCCACCACGACCCGGGGGTTGTCCGTGTACCTTTGAAGGCAGATTTTCAGGGCGGTGAGCAGCGTCGCGTACAGCAGGAGCGGGGAATCGCCGGTTACCTTGGCGAGTTCCTGCGCGAGCGACGGCGGAAAGGTGAACCGGAAGCTTTCCCGCCCGGCGGCGTCGTCGTCCGGCCGCATCGGGTAATCGGGCCTCAGATGCAGAGAGGCCGGCGCGGACGAAAGCCTTTCGGCCCAGTAGTCCCTCTCCTCCTTCAGTTTTCTGTTGAGCGTGAGGCGATTCGATTTGCCGAGACTCATTACCCGCCCTCCGTGAACATTACGTCACCGCCGCGATGAAGGAATCAAATACGCCGTTTAAAGGCCCGTGTCCCCAAAGCTTTCACGCCGCCGACGGTCAGCGACGAGGCCGCCGTCCGGAACTTCAAACCCCCGCGGACGCGTTCCGCCGGTTTCGATAAGACGACGCGAAACCCTACCTGCATAAATCAGAGCGCCGGCGCGTTAACGCCGACCGTAGGATGCGCGGCGCCGAACTATTAAGCTGTTATGTTTGTGCTCTCGCCGGGTCGTCGGACCCGAAATGTCAACTTCCTTTGCGGCGCGTCAGCTTGATGTGAGTAGAGACATGACCGGAGGGAGTCTTGCGGCGCCGTCCTCTGGCGGCGACGCCGTTCCGCTTGATGAGGAGGCCAGCGGGAACGGGCGCCGTCGGGACAGTGTTAACTCGGGCGGCGGCCACCTGGCGCCGCCGCCTCAACGCGTGAAAGCAGCTTAGCACGAAACATTCCTTCGCCCAAAAAGCGCCGCCGGGAGGAACTCAGCCGGGTCGGAAATTTCCCGCGCCCCGGGCCCCGCGCCCCTAGTCGGCGCGCAGCGTAATCCGCGGGTCTATCTTCGTGGCTTTGCGGGCGGGCATCAGTATGGCGACGGCCGCGACCGCCGCCAGGATGAGCGGCGCGGCGATGAACGTTTCGGCGTCGAAGGCCCCGACCCCGAAGAGCAGCGCCGTCACCAGCCGCGTCAGAATCAAGGCCGCGCCTATGCCGATGACGATGCCGCCGATGACTTGCAGTATGCCCTCCCTGAAGACCAGCTTGAGCACGTCGCCCTTCTGCGCGCCCAGCGCCATGCGGAGCCCGATTTCCGAGGTGCGGCGGGATATCAGGTAAGACATCACGCCGAAGACCCCGACGGCCGCCAGGAACAACGCCAGCAACCCGAGCGAGGTCAGAAGACCCGCGCCCGCCCGTGTGGCCCAGAGCGACTTGCCGAGCAGTTCGTCGAACGTCTGTATCTCGAAGAGCAGCACGTTGGGGTCCAGCGCCTGCGCCTGCCTCTGCACGCCGGGGAGAACCGCGCGCGGGTCGCCGGACGTGCGGACGAAGAGGACGACCGCCGGCGCGTAGTCCTGCTGCAACGAGAGGTAGACGCACGGCTGGGGCTCCTCGCCGACGCTGTACACGTTCGAGTTCTGCACCACGCCGATGACCTCGCGGGGGGCGGGCTCTCCGAACATCTTTATCCTCTTGCCGACCGCGTTCTCGCCGGGCCAGAAGCGCCGGGCCGTCGCCTCGTTGACGATTGAGACGCGGGGCGAGTCCGCGTCGTCGGAGAGGCTGAAGTCGCGCCCCTGCGTCAGCGGGACGCCCACGGTTTCAAAGTATCCGAGTCCCACCTGGTTCGCCGGCATCAGAACGCCTTTCCCGCCCGAAGCCTCCTGGCCGTCTATGAAGACCGTGCGCCGGTAAGGCTCGCGGAAGGGGCGGTCCCGCGCCAGCACCGCGCCCCGCACGCCGGGGAGGGCCCCGACGCCCTCGACCAACTGCTTATAGAACTGCCTGCCCTTCTCCTCGCTGTAGCCTTCTATCCCCATGTCCAGGGACAGCATCAGAAGGTTCTCGCCCCTGAAGCCCGTGTTGACGGTCAGGGCGTTGCCGAAACTCTTGAGGAACAGCCCCGCGCCGATGAGGGAGACCAGGCAGAGGGCCACCTGCATGATGACGAGGGCTTTTTGCAGGCCGAAGTCGAAGCCGAGCCGGCTGCGCCTCTGCCGCCCCCCCTTAATCATCGAAACCACGTCGAACCGGGAGGCGTACAGCGCCGGCACGAGGCCGAAGACGACGCCGCTGAGCAACGTAATCAGCAGCGTGAAGAGGAGCACGCGCCGGTCGAGGCCGGTGTCGAGGTTGTCCGTGAGCACGCCCGTCGGCCTCAAATTCCAGAGCAGCCTTTCGAGCGCGTAAGACAGACCCAGCCCGGCGAGCCCGCCCATCAGGGCCAACACCATGCTCTCGCTGAGCAACTGGCGAATCAGCCGTAGGCGGCTGGCGCCGAGGGCGATGCGGATGGCGACCTCCTTCTGCCGCGCGGTGGCCCGCACGAGCAGCAGGCTCGTGACGTTGATGCACGCGATGAGGAGGACGATGCCGACGAGCGCCATCAGCACCACGGAAATCAACGAATAGGTGCCCTTCTCGTCGGGGTCAATTCTGGCCTGCAACAGCGGCGTCAATCGAACGGCGCGCCCCTCGTTCGCGTCCGGGTACTGCTGCGCGAGCGCGCCCGAGATGACCGTCAAAGCCGACTGGGCCTGTTGCGGGGTCACGCCGGGCTGGAGCCGCCCGACGGCGTTGAGGAAGAGGAGGCGGCGGTTGTTCAGGTTGTTAGTAATGCCGGGGCTGATCTGGCCGTAGGCCGGCAGCGTCAGCCAGAGGTCGGGGCCGCCGCCGAGGTCGGTGCCCGTGAAGCCCTCCGGGGCCACCCCGATGACTTCGAAGGGGCGGCGGTTCAAAGTCAGCGTCTTCCCGACCACGCCGGCGTCCGAGCCGAAGCGGCGGGTCGCGAACCGATGACTGAGAATGACTACGGCGCTGTTCTGGTCTTCGGGAAGAAAGGTGCGGCCGCGCCCGGCCCTGACCCCGAGCAGGTCGAAATAGTTCTCGGTCACGGCCGCGCCCAGAAGCTTCTCGGGCGCCTGCCCGTCGCTCATGCTCAGCGAGGCCGGCGCGTGCAGCAGGATGTCGGAGAACTCCCGTTTCAGGTTCTCCCTGAGGTCGCGGTAGTTCAGAAAGGAGAGCCGCAGCTTGCTCGGGTTCTTAACGTCAATCGTGTAGAGGGACGCCAGCCGCTCCGGCTCCGCCACGGGGATGGGCCTCAGCAGAAACGCGTTGACCAGACTGAAGACGGCTATGTTCGGGCCGATGCCGAGCGCCATGGAGAGGACCGCCACGACGGTCATCACCGGGTGCTTACGCAGCATCCGAAAACCGTAACTGCTATCTCGCCACCAGGCGGCCAGACTCAAGCGGATGTTTTTCATGACAGGAAGAAGGGGTGTAAAGCGTGGGCCGGATTATCGGCGGATGCGTGACGACTGAGCGACAACCTTTTAAAATTTTCGGCCGAGCGTGGTGGGGTTTCCGCGGCGAAGAATCCGGCGACGCGCCGGCCCCGAGCCTCTGAGTAAAGCGCGCCCGGCCGCCGACTGTTTAGCTTCGCCTCCGCCGACACTCTACTATCCCCCCCGCCATAAGTGAAGAGTCTTCGACGGGCGCGACCCAAGCGCCCCAACTCTTCGTCAATTACTCTCCGCGTCACGGGAGCCGACGCGCGCGGGAAACATTGGCGCCCCGGGAGCATGTGGAGCGCGGACGCGCCCCGCGTGCGCTGATTGTCCGTCATGATTAATCGGACGGCCGGCTTTCCATGGCCGTTACAGCTTCCTTCTGTCTTCGTTCGGCGGCAGCGTCGCCTCGCACCGCAGAATACGCTCGACCTCCTCGTCCGCCTCCGGCCGGGCGTGGAAATCCCAGGCGGGGTCGAGTTCAAACAGCGCGTAGCCGTAGAAAAGGGATGACATCTTCTCGACGTAGACCGCCAGCGGCGCCTCGGCCACGCTCCCGAGGACCGTAGACGCGTGATAGACGACCGACTGCTCGACACGGGGGCCGTCCCCCGCGTCGCCGATTCTGATAATCAACGAATGCACGAGGCCCATGGCCCCCTGGCCCTGCCCGTAGAGCTTCTCGTAGTAAGGCCCGGCCACGCCGAAGCTGATGTAGTAACCGGGGGCGAGGTCTTCGACCGCCTTCAACAACCCCTCCGCGGTGATGTAGTCAATATCGAAGGTGTCCAACTCCTCGCGGTACAGGCGTACGGGGTAGTTGTGATAGGCCCTGAATCTTTCCTTATCAATTCTGACGGTGCGGCGCGAGTAGCCGGGGAAGCGGTGCAGCCTCACCGCGACGAGCGGCTCGGGCTCCAGCAGCGCCCAGTGCTCGATGAAGTGGGATTTGCGCAGCCCGTAGGCGACGTGCCCGCCGTAGTACCTGATTCCGTCCATGATGCGGATTTTGCTTTCAAGTGGCTGGCCCCGGGCGTACACCTCGCAGATGATTAGTTGCAGCCAGATGAGGCAGTTGACCGTCTCGGTCGGGTAGCGCGGGTCGGAGTCCCAGGCCCCCTCGCCTTCCCCGAGCATGTCCTCTCTCAAGACCGGCATGCCCCTGCTCTCCTCGATGGCCGCCGCGAAGCGTTCGTTCATCACCTCGCGCGTCAGCGGGGCGGCGGCCGGCGCGCGGCCGGGCCGCGCCGCCTTTTTTCTTCGACTTTGAATAATCAACGTTCGCCTCCGTCCGCGCCGCTCTCGTGGCCGGCTACCTCAGGGGTTATAACTTTGAGTGGCGACGCCCCGCGCCTCGGTCGAAGACTGAAGCCCGGAGGCGCGGTTAGCTCGCGGCCTCCGGCCTCACCTTCTTAGCTCGCGGCCTCCGGCCTCACCTTCTGCCGCGTCCCGCGGTTACGCTTGAGCGCCACCCGCCTCGGCGCGTTGAGAGACGCGTTGAGCTTTTGCGCAAGGAGCCGGACGTTGGGGCGGCGCATGGCGGTGATGTGGTTGCCCAAAACTTCTTGGCGTTCCAAAGGGCCCAGGCATAGCTCGTCCCACGCGGCGCGTTGTGAGAGCCCCTCGTGGTGCTCCATAAAATCGAACAGGACGACGCGGCCGGCGTAGGGCCGCGGGACGTTGTTGATGAGCGCCACGGCGTCGGCGACGTAGACTCTGTAAAGGCGCTCGAACATGGTTCGCCCGAGGTTCTCCGCGTATTCGGGAGACTGAAGGCGAAACTCTTCCCAGACCTTCTCCCTCCTCCCGGTCGAGTCGAGCGCCCGCAAGACGTCTTCGCCGACGGCGATCTTCAACTCGCCGCAGAAGGCCACGATGGGCAGCACCTCGGGGTCCCGCCTCATGTCGGCGAGCGACACCGACCCGCCGGGCGTGGGCTGGGCCCCGATGAGCGCCAGCAGCTCCACCTCGTGCCCGCGCTCCCGCAGCCGCCGGGCGACCTCGAAGGCCAGCAGCCCGCCGCTGCAATACCCCCCGAGTCGGAACGGCCCCTCGGCCTGAACGCTCAGCACGGCGTCGGCGTAAGAGGTCGCCATCTCCTCGATGCGCGTGTAAGGCTCGGCGTCGTCGTCCAGCCCCCGCGCCTGGAGCCCGTACACGGGTTGGTCGAGCGCGCCCAGCTCCTGCGCCAGCTCCAGGCAATCGCCGAGGTGCCCGCCCAGCGTGTGCGCCAGGAAGAAGGGCGGGTTCGAGCCGGCGGGCTGTAGCTCGACTATCACCGGATGCCGCCCGGCGGGGCGTTCGTCGCGCGTGAGATTGATGCCCGCCTCCAGCAGCGGCGACCGTTGCAGCTTACGAATCTGCTCGGCCAGGCTCTCGACGGTGGGCGACTGGTAAAAAGCCGCCACCGGGAGGCTCACGTCGAATACTTTTTTCACGCGCGCGATGACCTGCATCATCAGCAGGGAGTTGCCGCCGAGTTCGAAAAAGTCGTCGCGCGCGCCGACACGCTCGACGCCGAGCAGAAGCTGCCATATGTCGGCCAGCGCCTGCTCTTTAATGTTGCGCGGCTCGACGTAGTCGCCCGCCTCTTTATCGCCCGAGGGCTTCGGCAGGGCGCGTTTGTCAACCTTCCCGCTGGCCGTGAGCGGCAGCGAGTCTAAAAAGACGAAGGCGGACGGAATCATGTGACGCGGCAGTTTCTCAGCCAGATGATTGCTCAGGTCGGCGCGTGGAACCGGCTCGCCGGTCGCCACCAGGTAGGCCGCCAGACGCCTGTCGCCCGGCCTGTCTTCGCGCATCAACACGACCGCCTCACGCACGCCGGGGTGTTGCGTCAGGGCGCTCTCGATTTCGCCCGGCTCGATTCGATAGCCCCGCAGCTTCAACTGCTCGTCGGCCCGCCCGAGGTACTCTATGTTCCCGTCGGGCAGGTGGCGGGCCACGTCGCCCGTGCGGTAGAGGCGCTCGCCCGGCCCGCGGCCGAACGGGTGGGGGACGAACCGCTCGGCGGTGAGCGCCGGCCGCTTCAGGTAGCAGCGCGCCAGCCCCGCGCCCCCGAGGTATAGCTCGCCGGGGACGCCGGCCGGCGCGGGCTCAAGGCGCTCGTCGAGGACGTAAGCCTCCGTGTTGGCCACGGGGCGGCCGATGGGCGGAGGGGCGCCGGACTCCCCCGAGACGGGGACGGGCGCGCCGGTCGCGGCCACCGTATTCTCGGTCGGCCCGTAAAGGTTGAAGACGCCGAAGGGCAGCTCGCGCTCAAGCCCCCTGTGCAGACGGTCGCCGGCCGTGAACAGGATTTTGAGGGAGGGGGGCAGCGGCGACTGTCGCCCGAGCACGGCCTCGGCCATGACGGTCGGGAGGAAGCAGACTTCGACGCCCTTCGCGTCGAGCCATTCGAGCAGCGCGGGCGCGGAGGCGCGTGTCAGGTCGTCGGCGATGTGGAGGCTGCCCCCGGCCGTCAGGCACGTCCAGACTTCCCACGCCGAGGCGTCGAAGCCGGGACTCGTCACCTGCGAGGCCGTGAACTCTCCGCCGAGGCCGTACTCGTCCCGAACCCAGCCGACGAGATTGGCGAGCCCGCGGTGCTCTATCTCCACCCCCTTCGGGCGACCCGTCGAGCCGGAGGTGTAGATGACGTAGACCAGACTGCCCGCGTCGGCCCCGTCGGGCAGATTCTCGCCACTCTCCCGGCCGACGGCCTCGCGCCCGCCGTCCAGACTGAGGAAGGCCGACGCCTCTTCGTCGCAGAGCCCGCGCAGCCTCTCCTCCGTCAACACCACCTCCAGCCCCGCGTCGTGCTGCATGAACCGCAGGCGGTCCTGCGGGTAGGCCGGCTCAAGCGGCACGTAAGCGCCGCCGGCCTTCATGACGCCCAGCCACGCGACCAACATCTCCACGCCCCGCTCCAACAGCACCCCGACCCTGACCTCTCGCCCCACGCCCATGCGGCGCAGGGCGCGCGCCAACTGGTTGGCGCGCGCGTTCAGCTCTCCGTAGGTCAACTGCGCGGCGCCGTCGGCCACCGCCACGCGATTCGGCGCGGCCTCGGCCTGCCGCTCGAACAGGCGGTGGACGGGGGCTATGGTGTAGTCGCGCCTCGCGCCGCGCCCGGCCGCGATTGCCTGCCGGCGCTCGCCTTCGTCGAGCCGGAGCAGGCGCGAGAGGGGGCGCGCCGGGTCCGCGGCGACGCCCTGCAACAGCGCCTCGTAATGGCCGAGCAGCCGGCGGATGGTCCCGGCGTCGAAGAGGTCCGTGTTGTATTCGAGCGAGGCGACGAGGCGTTCGCCCGCTTCGACTTGCAGCGTCAGGTCGAATTTCGAGGTCTGCGCGTCCGTCCCGACGGGCTGCAAACGCAGGCCGGAGAATTCAAGGTCGCGCAACTCCGAGGTCGGCGTGGCGAACGCGACCTGGAAGAGAGGCGAATGGCTCATGCTGCGCTCGGGCTGCAACTCCTCGACCAGCCGCTCGAACGGCACGTCCTGGTGCGCGAGCGCGCCGAGCACCACCTCCCTGACCCGCCGCAACAGCTCGACGAAGCTCGGGTCGCCCGACAGGTCCGTGCGCAGCACGAGCGTGTTGACGAAGAAGCCGATGAGCGGCTCCGTCTCCGTCTGGTTGCGTCCCGCCACGGGCGTCCCGACCACGACGTCCCGCCGCCCCGCGTAGCGCGCCAGCAGACCCTTGAACGCGGCGAGCAGCGTCATAAACATCGTGACGCCTTCGCGGCGGCAGAGCGCGCGGAGCGACCCGGACAGTTCGGCGGGCAGCTCCAGCGAGCAGACCGCCCCGTGGAAGCTCTGCACCGCCGGGCGACGCCTGTCGGCCGGCAGCTCCAGCGTCGGCGGCGCGCCCTTCAACTGCCGCGCCCAGTATTCGAGCTGGAGCGCCAGCGCGCCCCCGCGCAGGCGCTCGTTCTGCCAGACGGCGAAATCCACGTACTGAAGCGGCAGCTCGGGGAGCGGCGACGGCGACCCGCCCGCGAAAGCCTCGTAGAGCGCGGCGACCTCGCCGACGAGCACGCCCATCGACCAGCCGTCCGAGACGATGTGGTGCATCGTCAGCAGCAGGACGTGCTCGTCCTCGGCGAGGCGCAGCAGCGTCGTGCGCAGCAGCGGCCCGCGCTCAAGGTCGAAAGGGCGTCGCGCCTCCTCGCCCGCCAGCCGCGCCACCTCCGCCTCGCGCCGCGCGGCCTCGAACGCGCGCAGGTCGGCCAGCGGCATCGGGGGCGGCGCGCCCTCCTCCGCGATGACCTGCACCGGCCCGCCCTCCACCGTCTCGAACGTCGTCCGCAGCGGCTCGTGTCTGCGCACGACCTCGGCGAAGGCGCGCTCCAACGCGTGCGCATTCAAAGGCCCTGTCAGCCGTACGGCCGCGGGGATGTTATAGGCGACGCTGTTCGGGTCCAACTGGGCGATGAACCAGAGGCGTTGTTGCGCGAGTGAGAGCGGCATCTCCCTGGCGCGCGGCGCGCGTTCGATGGGCGGCGGGGCTTCGCCGCGGGCGGCGCTCAGGGCGGCGGCGACGCTTCGGCCCAACCCGGCCACGGTCGGCTCCGCGAAGAAGGTCTGCAAAGGCGTCTCGACCTTGAAGAGGTCGCGCACGCGCGAGATGATGCGCGTCGCCAGCAGCGAGTGTCCGCCGAGCGCGAAGAAGTCGTCTTGGACGCCGACGCGCTCGACCCTCAACACCTCGGCCCAGATTCCCGCCAGCAGCTCTTCGACCTCCGTGCCCGGCGGCGCGTAGTCCTGCCCGGCCGCCGCCCGCGACCTCTCGGGCGTGGGCAGGGCGCGCCTGTCAATCTTGCCGCTGGGCGTCAGCGGCAGCGCGTCGAGCGGCACGTAATCGTGCGGAATCATGTATTCCGGCAGCTTCTCTTTCAGATAGGCGCGCAGCTCGGCGGGCGCGGGCGGCCGGCGTTCGTCGCCGGCGACGACGTATGCGACGAGGCGTCCGTCCGGCTCGCTCTCGCCGCCGAGCGCCGCTACCACGGCGTCGCTCACCAGCTCGTGACCGGCGAGCGCGGCCTCTATCTCGCCCAGCTCGACCCTGAAGCCGCGCACCTTCACCTGGCCGTCGGCGCGCCCCAGGAACTCGACGGCGCCGTCGGGCAGGTAGCGCGCCACGTCGCCCGTCCTGTAGAGCCGCGCGCCCCCCTCCGACGAGAACGGGTCGGGGACGAACTTCTCCGCCGTCAGCCCCGGTCGCGCGTGGTACCCGCGCGCGAGCGCCACCCCGCCGAGGTGCAACTCCCCCCTCACCCCTACGGGCGCGGGCCGCATCTCCCCGTCGAGGATGTATAGGCGCGTGTTGGCTATCGGCCGCCCGATGGGCACCGTCCGCCTGCCGCCCCCGCGCTCGCACTCCCAGTACGTTACGTCTATGGAGGCTTCGGTCGGGCCGTACAGGTTGTGCAGTTCGGCGTCGAGCGCGGCGAAGAAGCGTTCTTGCGTCTCGTGTGACAGCGCCTCGCCGCTACAGACCACCCGCCGCAGGCTTCGACATGCCTCCAAACCCTCCTCGCGGAGGAAGGCTTGCAGCATCGAGGGGACGAAGTGCAGCGTGGTGATGCGCTCGTCGGCGATTGTGCGGACGAGGTAGGCGGCGTCGCGGTGGCCGCCCGGGCGCGCCACGACCAGCGTCGCCCCGGCCAGCAGCGGCCAGAAGAACTCCCAGACCGACACGTCGAAGCTGTAAGGGGTCTTCTGCATGACCCTGTCGTGCGGCGTCAGCCCGTAGGCGTCCTGCATCCAGAGCAGGCGGTTGACGACGCCGCGGTGAGCGAGCATCGCGCCCTTGGGTCGGCCCGTCGAGCCCGAAGTGTAGATGACGTAGGCGAGGTTATCCGGCGACACGGCGGCGCGCGGCATATCCTCTTCGACGCCCGCCGGCTCGTCGCCCGACTCGTCAACGCGGACGACCGCCGCCCCCGCGCCCTGCGCCAGCGCGGCCGCCAACTCGGATAGCTTCCCGCCCGTCAGCACGAGCGAGAGCCCCGCGTCTTCCGCCATGAAGCGCAGCCGCTCGGCCGGGTACTCCGGGTCTAAGGGCACGTAGGCCCCGCCCGCTTTGAGCACGCCGAGCAGGCCGACGACCAGCTCGGTCGAACGCTCCAGCAAGACGCCGACGCGCGACTCGGCGCCCACGCCGCCGCGGCGCAGGTGAGCGGCCAGCCGGCTAGCCCTCTCGTCGAGTTCGGCGTAGGTCACGCGCTCGGCCTCGAAGACGAGCGCGGGGGCGTGTGGCGTGAGCCGCGCCTGGCGCTCGAACAACTCGTGGACGGTCGCGTCCGCAGGGTAGTCGCGCCGCGTCTCGTTCCACTCGACGAGCAGCCGGCGCGTCTCCTCCTCCGTCAACAGCGGCAGCTCCGAGACGCGGCGCGCCGGGTCGGCCGCGGCGCCTTCGAGCAGCACCCTGTAGCGCTCGGCCAGCGACCGCACGGTCGCCTCGTCGAACAGGCCGGCGTCGTAGCTGAGCATCGCGCCCAACACGCCGCCCTCTTCGCGCAGCGAAAGCGAGAGGTCGTACTTGGCCGCCCCGTCGTTCGACGGCAGGCGCTCGACCCGCAGCGCCCCGAGCCTCAACTCCTCCTGCGGCGTGTTGTCGAGGGCGAGCATCACCTGGAAGATGGGCGAGCGGCCGAGCGCGCGCGCCGGGCTCAACCTCTCGACCACGCGCTCGAACGGAGCCTCCTGGCGCCCGTACCCGCCCAGCGCCTCGCCCCGCACGCGGCCCAGCAGTTCGGCGAACGTCTCGCCGCCGCGCACCTCCGCGCGCAGCGCCAGCGTGTTGACGAAGAACCCGACGAGGCCCCTGACCTCCGCGCGCCCGCGCCCCGCCACGGGCGTCCCGACGGCGAATAACCCCTGACCCGTGTGCCGGTAGAGCAGCGCCTCGAAGCCCGCCAGCAGAGTCATGAACAGTGTCGCGCCCTCGCGCCGCGACAGAGTCTTGAGCGAGGCGGTGAGCCCCGCCGGCAGCGAGAACTCCACGACCCCGCCGCGGCGCCGCGACGAAGGCCGGCGCGGACCGTCGGTCGGCAGCTCCAGCGCCTCGGGCAGCCCCGCGAGCCGCTCCTCCCAGTAGGCGAGTTGCCGCTCAAGCTCGCCCCCCTCCAAACGCTCGCGCTGCCAGAGGGCGTAGTCTGCATACTGCACGGGCAGTTCGGGAAGCTCCGCCGGCTCGCCCGCCGTGCGCGACTCGTAGAAGGTCTTCAGCTCGCGCAGCAGCACGCCGAGCGACCAGCCGTCCGAGACGATGTGGTGCATCGTCAGCAGAAGGACGTGCTCGTCATCCGCGAGGCGCAGCAGCGTCGTGCGCAACAGCGGGCAACGCTCAAGGTCGAAAGGGCGTTCGGCCTCCTCACGCAGGAGCGCGTCCACCCTCTCCCGCTTCGCGCCTTCCGGGAGCGCCGACAGGTCGTGCGAAGTCAGCGTCAGGCGCGTGACGGGCTCGACGGACGGCGCGGGCTCGCCGTCAACTTTGACGAACGACGTGCGCAGCGCCTCGTGACGACTGACGACCTCGTTGAAGCTCCACTCAAGCGCCGCCGCGTCCAGAGGCCCCTCCAGGCGCAGCGCGCCGGCCATGTTGTAGGAAGGGTCGTCCGGCTCCAACTGGGCGAGGAACCACAGACGCCTCTGCTGGTAGGAGAGCGTCGGCGCGACGCCGCGCGGCGCGCGCATGACGGGCGCCGCCGCCGCGGCGAGCCGCCCGCCCGCTATCGAAGCCTCGACGTGTTCGGCCAGCGCCGCGACGGTCGGCGATTCGAAGAGGGCGTGCAGCGGCGCTTCGAGGTTGAAGGCGTCGTTCAGGCGCGAGACGACCTGCATCGCGAGCAGCGAGTGGCCGCCCAGCTCGAAGAAGTTGTCGTGGACGCCCACGTCGCGCACGCCGAGCGTCTGCTCGTAGATGCCCGCGAGCACGTCTTCGACGGGCGTCCGCGGCGACTCGAAAGCCCTCCCGTCCTCCCACGCGCTCACGTCCGGCGCAGGCAGACGCCGCCGGTCAACCTTGCCGCTCGGCGTCAGCGGCCACTCTTCCAAGAGGACGAAGGAGGAGGGCATCATGTAGTGCGGCAGCCGCTCCTTCAACCTGCTCCGCGCGTCGGCCGCCTTGAACGCCTCCCGGTCGCCGACCACGTACGCCACGAGCCGCTTGTCGCCCGGCGCGTCCTCGCGCGCCACCACCACCGTCTGCCGCACGCCCGCGCACTCGGCGAGCGCGGCCTCTATCTCGCCCAGCTCGATGCGGAAGCCCCTGACCTTCACCTGGTGGTCAACGCGCCCCAAAAACTCTATCTCCCCCGACGGCAGGTAGCGCGCCAGGTCCCCCGTCCGGTAGAGCCGCGCGCCCGGCTCGCCCGAGAACGGGTCGGGGACGAACCGCTCGGCCGTCAGCGCCGGGCGGTTGAGGTAGCCGCGCGCCAAGCCGTCGCCGCCGATGTAGAGCTCGCCGGCCACGCCGACCGGGGCGGGCGAGCCGACCCCGTCCACGATGTAGACCCGCGTGTTGCTCACCGGGCGGCCGATGCTCGGCGCACCCTCCCCGGCGCGCCCGACCAGCT
>DASVUF010000210.1:0-6526 GCA_036387195.1 Pyrinomonadaceae bacterium
CCCCCCCCCCGCCCCCCCCGCGTCTACCGCGTCTGTGTCTTTGCGGCCGGCTCTTTGTACGGGCCCGCCGGCCGTCGTCGAGAATCAGCGGCGGGGCTTGAGGTCGTCCGTGTAGAGGATTTTGTAGGCGCGGTAGTTCGCCATCACGCGGTTGACGTAGTCCTTCGACTCGTTGAAGCCGACCTCGGAGGTGAAGACGCCGGGGTCTTCGTGTTTGGCGCGGACGACCCAGCGCGCGACGTTGTCCTCGCCGCCGTTGTAGGAGGCGGCGACCGCCTCGGGCAGGTTGGGGAACATCCTGAAAAGCTCGCCGAGGTAGGCCACCCCGAGCGGGATGTTGACCTCCGGGCGGAAGAGGTCTTCCTCGGTCACGCGCCCGAGCCCGACCGCGGGCGCGTACTTCGCCGCCTGGTCGGGCGTCATCTGAAGCAGCCCGCGCGCGCCGGCCGGCGACTTGGCGCGCGGCTTGAAGCTGCTCTCCTGCTTCATGATGGAGAGGACGAA
Organism: Pyrinomonadaceae bacterium; assembly: GCA_036387195.1. Classification (GTDB taxonomy): domain Bacteria; phylum Acidobacteriota; class Blastocatellia; order Pyrinomonadales; family Pyrinomonadaceae; genus QHXN01. The sequence goes on from DASVUF010000210.1 coordinate 505, forward strand.
GCGCGGGTCTATCTTCTGCCGCTTCGACGCGCGCACGAGCGCGTCGGCGAACGGGGCGGGGAACTCGCCGGCCGCGCGCCTGACCTCGGCGGCGACGCGCGACTCGCGCCCCTCGGCCGCGGACCTGGCCGCGCCGCCGAGCTTCTGCAAACGCGCGTTCGCCATCCAGCCGTAGTAAGAGCCCGCGCCGTCGGCCACCGCCTGATAGGCGCGCGCCGCCTGCTCCCTCTGCCCCGACATCTCAAGGCTGAAGGCGCGCAGGTAGGCGACCTCCGCGGCCGTCGTGTTGGCCGCGCGCGGGAGCGCCGTGCGCCCCAGTTCGTCGGCCGAGCGCAGCGCCGCAGGCCAGTCGCCGCGCGCCACGTCGAGCCGCAGCCGCGCGAAGAGCGCCGCGACGTCTGTGGGCGAGCCGCGGAAGCGCGCGCGGGTGCGCTCTATCCAAGGCAGCGCGTCGTCGGGGCGGCCGGCCTCGCGCAGCGAGTCGATGATGTTGAGGTAGGCGTTCTCGATGCGCTCGCCGTTGGGGAAGCGCTCGGTGTATTCGGCGTAGCGCGCGGCGGCGTCGCCCGGCCGGTTCAGACGCAGCAGCGTCGCGGCGACGTAGTAGAAGCCGTCGCGGCCGGCGGGCGTCGCCTGATACCGCTCGCCGAGGCTCTGGAAGACGGGCAGCGCCTCCTCGTAGCGCCGCTCCTGAAAGAGCGAGCGCCCGACGCCGAAGTGCGCGGCCGGGACGTTGCCGTCCGAAGGGTAGCGCTCGATGACCGCGCGCCAGTGCGCGCGCGCCTCCTCGAAGGCGCGGTTGACGTGGTAGATGCCCGCGCGGCGCATGTGCTCGGCGGGCGTGAGCTGCGGCAGCCCCGAGCCGCCCGCGCGCGCCGACTCGTCCGCGCGGCGGACGACGCTCAGCGCCTCCTCGGTCTGGTCTTCGGGCGCGAGCGTGATCGGCTCGACCGCCGAGAGCAGCGGCGCGTCGGGCGAGGCGGCCGCCGAGCCGGGGCCGCCGGCGCCCGTGTTCGCGGCCGGCTCGACGCGCGCGCACGAGAGCGCGAGCAGCAGCGAGGCCGCGCAGACGAAAACCTGTTGGATGAAGAGCGCCATTCTTAACCTTCGGCGGGGCCCCGCCACCGACCCTCGATGAAGGAGCGCGTTGCGGGGACGACCTCGCGCGCCTCCCGCCTCACTCCGCGTCCTCGATGACCTCATAAGTCGTCACAATCTCGACGCCCGGCCTGAGCGTAGCGGCGACGCTGCAATACTTCGTCTCCGACAACTCGACGGCGGCGGCGACGGCCGCCTCCGAGACTCCGCGGCCGCGGACGACGTGGCGCACCTCCATGCGCGTGAAGGCACGCGGGTGCTCGTCGCGCCGCTCGCCGCTGACCTCGACGCGGTAGCCCGTCACCTGCTGCCGCTTCTTCTTCAGGATGGAGACGACATCCACGGCCGTGCAGCCGCCGAGCGCCACGAGCAGCAGCTCCATCGGCGTCGCCGCGCTGTCGCGCTCGTGGTCTGTCTCAATCGCCAGCGCGTGCCCGCTCGGCGAGACCCCGATGAAGAGGCCGTCGCCCGCGGAGTGGATGACGGCCTTCGGCCCGCCGTTGTCCATGAGCTTTAAATCCCCCTTTCGCCTGAAGGATAACACGGCGCGCGCGGCCGTCTAACTGCGGCGCGCGGGCGCGCGGGACGCGGGCCCGGCGGTTGTACGTTACCCGAACATTGGCGACGGCTTCCATACAGAAACGCCGCGAAAGTTGGGCGATTTATGCGCCTCCGTTAGAAAAATTAGCGGACAACCCCTCCGCGCGAAAGCGAATCCCGCACGCGTGTTTGGGGTCGGTTGGGGCGGCCGGCGCGCGCTTCCGTTCACTTTGACGCGGCTGGCGCCTACGGGCACAGTGCTTGCGTTAGTCGCAGGCAGATGAATCCTTGCTCGAAGCGTATGTCTCTCCGGTTTGTCAGCAGCGCTTCTCCCCGTACATCTTGCGGAGCAGGGGGCGGACTCGTCCCGCGAGGCGGCCCGCCTTGCCGGAATTACTGACCAGAGAAATTGTGAAGACACATTTGGAGGGAAGAGCGATGAACAGAATCAGACAGACGGTATCGGCGGCGCTAGTCTTCGCCATGCTCAGCCTCGGCGTGAGCGCGGCGCAGGCGCAGCGGCCGAACCGGATGAACGACCGGCAGGTTGACAACCTGCTGCGCCGCGTCGAGGCGTCGGCCGACCGCTTCCGCGCGAGCTTCGGCACGGCGATGGATCGCAGCCGCTACAACGGCACCAGCACCGAAGACCAGCTCAACGGCTACGTGCAGAACTTCGAGACGGCGACCGACAGCCTGCGCTCGCGCTTCAACGCGCGCACCTCGGTCGCCGCGGACGTCGAGAACGTCCTGCGCCAGGCGGCGTTCCTGAACGACTTCATGATGCGCGAGCGTCTGGGCGCGGCCGCGTCGAACGACTGGACGACGCTGCGCGCCGACCTCGACGCGCTGGCGCGCGCCTACAACGTGACCTGGGACTGGACGCGCCAGACCGGCGCGGGCTCGGGCTACGGTAACACCGGCTATGGCGGCGCGCAGACGGGCGCGGCCTACCGCATCAACGACCGGCAGCTCGACGCGCTCCTGCGGCGCATCGAGAACGGCGCCGACCGCTTCCGCGCCAGCATGGGGACGGCGCTCGACCGCAGCCGCTATGACGGCACGCGCGCCGAGGACAACATCAACCAGTTCATGCGCGACTTCGAGACGGCGACCGACCAGCTCCGCTCGCGCTTCAACTCGCGGAGTTCCGTGGCGGCCGACGTCGAGAACGTGCTGCGCCAGGCCACGTACATTGACGACTTCATGACGCGCCAGACGCTCGCCGTCAGGGTCGAGAACGACTGGACGACGCTGCGCGGCGACCTGAACCAACTCGCCACCGCCTACAACGTGGCGTGGAACTGGGACGCGCGCCAGCTCCCCGGCTACGGCAATAACACCACGGCCGGCGGCGTCTTCAACGGCGAGGACCGCCGCGCGGCGCGCGCCTCGAACCGCCTGAGCGGCACCTTCCGCCTCGACACGGCGCAGAGCGACAGCGCGACGACCGTCGCCGAGACGGCCGTCCGCAACCTGCCGTTCAACGAGCGCGCGCGCGTGCGCGAGCAGCTCATGCGCCGCCTCGAAGCGCCCGACATGCTCGCCATCGAGCGCAACGGCAACAACGTGACCATCGCCAGCTCGCGCGCGCCGCAGACGACCTTCGTCGCCAACGCCGGCGAGGCCCGCGAGCAGCTCCCCAACGGCAGCTACTCGCGCGTCTCCTCGACGATTAACGGCGACCGCCTGATCGTCCGCTCGGCTGGCAACCGCGAGACGGATTTCACCGTCACCTTCGACCCGATCGAGGGCGGCCGCCGCCTGCGCGTGACGCGCGAAATCTGGAACGAGCGTCTGGGCGTCAACCCCATCGTCGTCCAGAACGTCTACACGCGCACGTCGGACGTGGCCGAGTGGAACGTCTACAACGGGAGCGCGCCGGGTTACGCGCAGACCGGCGGCAACTCGACGGTGGGGGGCGACTTCGCCGTGCCCGACGGTCAGGTGCTGACCGCGCGGCTCGAAACCGACCTGACGACCCGGACGGCGCAGACGGGCGACCGCTTCCGCCTGACCGTCACCTCGCCCGCGCAGTTCCAGGGCGCGGTCATCGAGGGGCACGTGGCGAGTTCCAGCCGCTCGGGCCGCGTCACGGGCCGCTCGGACATCTCGCTCAACTTCGACACCATCAGCTACAACGGCCGGACGTACCAGTTCGCCGGCTTCATTGACAGCGTCCGCGGGATGAACGGCGAGACAGTGCGCGTGGACAACGAGGGCACCGTGCGCGACGGCGACAGCCGCGGCACGCAGACCGCGCAGCGCGCCGCCATCGGCACGGCGGTCGGCGCCATCATCGGCGCCATCGCCGGCGGCGGCAAGGGCGCGGCCATCGGCGCCGTCCTCGGCGCGGGCGCGGGCGCGGGCTCGGTCTACGTCCAGGGGCGCGAAGACCTCGAACTCCTGAGCGGCAGCGAGCTGACCATCCGCGCGAGCGCGCCGAACAGGTAAGGCCGAGGCGCCGAGCGCCGGAGGCCAGACGGACCGAGGCCGGGCGTCCCGAGAGGGAGCCCGGCCTCCTTATTTTCGGCGCGCGACCGCGCGTTTCCGCTCCCGCTCGCGGTCGCCCGCGCGGCTGTGTTAGTATTCGGCCGCCCTTACACCTCTCGGCCTTGAGCAGCGGAGATTCGGCGGGCGGGGACTTCCCGAGGGGGTTGACCGATGGCGGCGATACTCATCGTAGACGACGACGATTCGGTGCGCGACGTGCTCTACGACCTCTTCTCGGAAGAGCACATGTGCCACGCCGCGGCGACGGCCGAGAAGGCGCTGGCCTTCCTCCGCGAGCAGACCTACGACGTCGTGATGACGGACATCTCGATGCCGGGGCTGAGCGGCGTCGAGCTGCTGGGCATCCTGCTGCGCGAGCAGCCCGAAACGCCCGTCATCGTCGTCTCGGGCATCGGCGACCGCACGCACGCCGAGGGGCTGATGCGGCTCGGCGCGTTCGACTACATCCTCAAGCCCTTCCGCCTCGAAGCCGTCGAGCAGAGCGTCGCCCGCGCCCTCGAACACAGCCTCGGGCTCAGGCAGCGCGGCCGCCCGGACCAGTGACGCGTGGGGCCGGCGAGGTCATTCCAGGTCAGTCAAAAGATTCGACGCGGAGACGGGGAGACGCGGCTGAGACGGATAGTCTTTTAGCCGCGTCTCCCCGTCTCCGTAGTTGAGTCTCCCGCCGCGCGGGCACCGGTCAGGCGAAGGCGAGTTCGCGCCCCGACGGGTCGGAGTGTATGCGGCGCGAGGCGTCGGCGGCCAGCTCGGCGATGCGGCCGGCGTCGAAAGGCTTGGTGACGACCCAGTCCACGCGCGCGGCGCGCTGCTCGACCGAGCCGACGGCGTCGCCCCAGCCCGTGATGACCGCGAGCGGCGCGGTCGCGTCCAGCTCGCGCACGGCGCGCGCCAGCTCCCACCCGCTCATCCCCGGCATCCCTATGTCCGTGAAGACCGCGTCGAACGCCGAGGCGCGGAACAGTTCGAGCGCCTCGACGCCGCTCTCGGCCGGACAGACTTCGTGCCCCTCCGCGCGGAGTATCTCGCACAGAAGGTCGCGCACGTCGCGCTCGTCCTCGGCGACCAGAATCCTGATGGGCGGCGTCGCGGCCGCGCGCGGCGGCGGCTCCTCCTGCTTCGGCGCGTCGGCGGCGGGCGCGCCGAAGCAGGCCGCGGCGGCCGGCAGGATGATGCGGAAGGTCGTCCCGCGCCCCAATTCACTCTCGACCTCGACCGTGCCCTCGTGCCGGCGGACGATGCCGTAGCTGACCGAGAGCCCGAGCCCCATGCCCGTCTTGCCCTTCGTCGTGAAGAACGGGTCGAAGACCTTCGCGCAGACCTCGGGCGTCATCCCCGCCCCCGTGTCGCTCACGGAGAGGGAGACGCGCCCGCCGTCCTCGTCCGAGGCGAGCGTCAGCCGGCCGCCGCGCGGCATCGCGTCCACGGCGTTGAAGACCATGTTGACGAGGACTTCGCGCAGCTCCGAGTCGTCGCCCATGACGGTCGCGCTCGAACGCAGTTGCAGGTCGAGCGTAATCTGCACGCCCGCGGCCGCCGCGCTGTCCTTCCAGCGGGGGCGCGTTATCTCGCGCACGTCCAGGAGCAGCCGGTCGACCGAGACGGGCTGGAAGTCGTGGTCGCGGCGCTGGCGCGCGAAGTCCTGGATGCGCTTGACGGTGTGGGCCCCGTCCTCGGCGGCGCGCACGATAATCTCCAGCCCGCGCTTCAGCTTCTCGGGGTCGTCCGTGCGCAGCAGGAGCTGGGCGCGGCCGAGGATGCCGGCGAGCGTGTTGTTGAAGTCGTGCGCCACGCCCGAGGCCAGCTCGCCTAAGGCCGACAGCTTCTCTATCTGCGCGTACTGCTCGCGGATGCGCTCCTGCTCGCTGATGTA
>DASVUF010000211.1:0-94861 GCA_036387195.1 Pyrinomonadaceae bacterium
TGCAATCATCCTGACCCTCGCGCTGTCGCTGCTCGCCGCCGCGCCGCCGGCGTCGCGCGCGCAGACGGCGGGGCCGTCGGCCGCGGGCGTCTACCGCTTCACCCTCGGCGACGATTTCGAGAAGTACCTCGACTTCGACGCCGCGGGCGAGGCGGGCGGCGGCGCGTCCGGCCAGATGTACTTCAGCGACGAGGCGCCCTTCACGCTCGTCGGCGACGAAGAAGAAGGCGTCCGCGGCGCCGGCCAGACCTACCAGGGCTTCTTCGTCCGCGTCGCGTTCGACGGCATGACGGTGGAGGGCGCCCGCGCCGTGATGGCCGGCGTCGTGCGCGACTCGAACGTCCCAGACTTCGTAGGCCAGCGCGTGCTGCTGACGGTCGAGGACAACGGCGACAACACGCGCGAGCCCGACCGCGTGACGTGGGGGCTCTACCGCCCGGCCGCCGGCGGCTGGGAGGTTTCAGACGCCGAGCTGCGCGAAGACCCCGGCGCCGGGACGAGCTGGACGACCTCCGACGCCGAGCGCGAAGACGACCGCGAGGTCGTCTACCCCAGACCCGCCGAGGCGGTCGGCCCGCAGACCTTCCACCTCTCGACCTTTACGTTCGACGACGCGGTCCGCGCGACCGGCGACATCCGCGTCAGCCCCTGAGGCCGGGCACGCCCTTTCGCGGCCGCCGGCGCGGCCGAAAGACCTTGGCACTGAGATTTAAGGAGAAGACTTCAAATGAGCAGCCACGTCATCCGCCATTCATTCAAAGCGCTCGCGCTCGTCACGTTCGCCCTCCTCGCCGCCTCGGCGGCGCAGGCGCAGGCCACGCGCACCTGGGTCTCGGGCGTGGGCAGCGACGCCAACCCGTGCTCGCGCACCGCGCCCTGCAAGACCTACGCCGGCGCCATCTCGAAGACCGCGATGGGCGGCGAGATCAGCACGCTCGACCCGGGCGGCTACGGCGCCATCACCATCACCAAGTCAATCACGATCAACGGCACGCCCGGCTCGGGCTACGGCTCGATTCTCGCCAGCAGCGGCGTCAACGGCGTCGTCGTCAACATCACCGACCCGGCCGACACGAAGAAGACGGTGCGGCTCAACTGGCTCGACATCAACGGCGCGGGCCCGTCGCTCGGCGCCAACGGCGTCCGCTTCATCGCCGGCGCCGCGCTCCACATCGAGAACACCGTCATTGACGGCTTCGCGCAGAAGGGCGTGGACGTCAACATCAGCAACCTCCAGAGCGCGCCCGCCAAGCTCTACATGAAGAACGTCACCGTCAGGAACTGCGCGGGCGACGGCGTCTCCATCACGCACGCCAACGCCGGGAGCGTGGTCATCGCGTCGCTCCTCGACGTCTCGGCCGGCAACTGCGCCAACGGCGTCAACATGGGCGCGCGCAGCCGCGCCACCATCCGCGGCGGCACGTTCCACGCCAACACGACGGCCGGCGTGAACCTGACCGGCGTCGGCAACGCCGAGGCGTCGCTGATGGGCTGCACGCTGACGAACAACCCGACGGGCGTTATCGCCGGCGGCGCACCCAACATCGCCCGCCTCGCCCAGACCATGATCTACGGCAACACGACCAGCCTCACCGGCAACGTCAAAGGCTGGGCCGGCAACTTCATTGACGGCAACACCAACAACAACCTGCCCCTCGCGCCCAACCTCCCCTGACGCCGCGGCGGCCCGCCCCCGCGCCGCGAAAGGGCGGCGGCCCCGAACGCCGCGGGCGCCGCCCGAAGCCGAATAACAAAAAGGGGAGGGGCCGTGTCAGGCCCCTCCCCTTTTTGTTCGCCGTGACGCGGCGCCGTTTTAGAAGTTCAGCTTGAGGCCGAACTGGAACTGGCGCGGGTCGAAGGCGGCGGTCGAGCGGCTGCGGTAGCGGCCGTTCGAGGTGCGCTCGTTGACGAGGTTGACGTCCTGGAGGTTCGGCGAGGCCGCGGCCTCGTTGAAGCGGTTGAAGAGGTTGAAGCCCTCGGCGATGACTTCGAGCCGGAACTTCTCGCCGAGCGGGATGTGCCGCGTGACGCGCAGGTCGAGCGACTGGTAGGAGTGCGTCAGCCCGACGTTGCGGCCGAGGTTGCCCGACTGGAACGGCGCCGGCACGAAGAGCAGGCCGGTGGCGTCAACCGACGGGCGGTCGGTCGAACTCGACAGGTCGTTGTTCGTGTCCTGCCCGGAAAGGATGTTGAAAGGGCGGCCCGAGGACCACTCGAAGATGGGGGCGATGGTGAAGTTGGCGAGGACGCTGCGCAGGCCGCCCTCGCTGCTCCAGGAGCCCGGCGCGGCCAGCACGCCGCTGAAGACGAAGCGGTGGCGCTGGTCGAAGAGCGAGTCGGCGCGCTCCAGGTCGAGGCGCGTCACGTCCTGCGGCAGCAGCAGGGTCTGGAGGTCGCTGGAGTCGTCAATCGAGTGCGACCACGTGTAGGAGGCGAGGAACTGGAAGTTGTTGGCGAAGCGGCGGCGCAGCTCGAACGTGCCGGCGTGGTAGACCGAGTTGCCGTCGGAGACCTGCGCGTTGACGTCGCCGAAGGTGCTGACGAAGCCCGGGCGCGCGAGCGCGCCGGTCGCCGTCAGCACGCCGTTGAAGACGGCCGGCGTGACCGCGCCGCCCGTGATGGCCTGCGTGAAGAAGTAGTTCGGCCCCGACGGGCGGAAGAGGTTGGCCGCGAACGGCTGGACGACCGTCCCGCGCGTGGTGACGGCGACGAGGCCGGGGATGGGCTGCGCGACGATGTTCGTGCAGGCCGAGGGCGAGAGCGTCAGCACGGCCGTCGTGTTCGTCGGCAGCGTCCCCGTGCAGCGGCGGAAGTTCTCGACGAGCAGCGCGTTGTTCGGCGCGTTCAGGTTGGTCGGGTGCGGCAGGTGGTGCGCGCCCGTGAACAGCCAGCTCGCCTGGAACGACATGTTCTCGGTCAGCTTACGCTCCACCGTGACGTTGGCCTGGTTGGCGTAGGCGAACTCGAAGTTCGACGCCACGGGCAGCGAGAAGGGCAGGAACGGGCCGAAGCCGGGGAACGTCTGGTCGTTGAAGCGCTGGCGGCCGAACTGGTAGTCGGTGCCGGCGGCGACGCCCGGCGTGCGGAAGCCCGGCGGGCAGAGCGGGTTCCCGGCCTGCCCCGTGCAGACCGTGCCCTGGAAAATCTGCACGGCGTTGAGCAACTGGTTGGGCGCGGGGTTGCCGGGCAGCGAGACGAACTGCTGCTGCTGCACGTTGTCGGCGATGTCGGAGTTGAAGCCGATGGCGAGCAGCGGGTGGTCGTAGAAGAGGCCGTAGGCGGCGCGCAGCACCGTGTTGCCGTCGCCCCTCACGTCCCACGCCACGCCGATGCGCGGCGCGATGTTGTTCTTGTCGCGCGGGAAGCCCTGCTGAATCTGGAACGCGTTGTAGAAGGCCTGCGTGCTGGCCGCCGGCACCGCGACGCCCGAGAGCGGGTCGCTGAAGTCCTGCACTTCGAGCCGGTCGGTGATCTCGTAGTCGTAGCGCACGCCGTAGTTGAGCGTCAGGCTCGGGCGAATCTTCCAGGAGTCCTGCGCGAAGACGGCCAGCGGGCGGTTCTTCAGGTTGCTGTTCGGGTTGCCGAAGCCCTGGACGAAGTTGCCGGGGAAGCCGAGCCCGTACTGCTGGACGGGCGTGAAGGCCGGCGCGCTGCCGGGGAAGGCCGCGAGCGTGTTGGCCGCCAGCCCGCCGAAGTTGTAGAGGCCGGCGAAGTTCAGCTCGAAGAGCGCCGAGACGCTGATGAAGTTGGCGTCGCCGCCGAACTTCAACGTGTGGTTGCCGGCGACCACGCTCAGGTTGTCGGTGTAGGCGTAGCGGTTCTCCGTGCGGATGACGGGCGAGAACAGCTCGCGGCCGATGAAGGCGACGCCCGAGATGTTGTAGGCCGTGGCCTGCCCGTTCTGCGAGGTGAAGGTGGCGCGGCGCTGCCCGAAGTTGAAGCGCGCCTCGTTGACCATCGTGTTCGAGAGCGTCGAGTGGAGCGTGGTGACGAACGACGAGTCGCGCAGGGTCTGGATGCCGGTGCGCGAGAAGTCGTTCTGGCCGAGCGCCTGGTTCTGCGACTCGACCTGGATGCCCGTGATGTCGGACGGGTTGTAGCTGAAGCGCATCGAGAGGTCGTTCTTGTCGTCGATGCGGTGGTCGAGGCGCGCCGACGAGAAGGTCGTGTCCTCCGAGATGGGGAAGACGCGGGAGAGGTTCAGCAGCGGCCGGAAGGCGTTCTGGCTGACGGGGACGGGCGCGCCCGTCAGGAAGAAGCGCTGGCCGATGGTCTGCCCCGCGGCGATGGCGCCGCCCGGGCTGATGAGCGTGCTGGCGCCGTTCAGCCCGGTCTGGCCGCCGGCCGAGGCGAGCGTCGCGTACTGGATGGCCGCGCCCGCGAGCGCCTGCCCCGTGGCGATGTTGGCCGGGACGCCCGACCCGATGAGCTGCGCCGCCTGCGTCAGCAGGCCCTGGACGTAGGTCGCCTGCGCCGTGTTGATGCGCGTGAAGGTCTGCGTGAAGGGCAGGAACGGCGCGCCGATGGTCACGCTCGACGTCAGCCCCTGCACCACGTCCGAGGTGAAGAAGCCCGACTCCTGCCGCTTGCGCTGCTCGAAGGCGATGAAGCCGAAGGTGCGGTCGCGGTCGAGCGGGAAGCCGAGCGTCGCGCCGTACTGCGCGCGGGTGAACGGCGGCTTCTTGTCCGGGTCGTTGTCGATGATGGGCGCGAAGGCGTTGCGCGCCTGAATCGTCTTGTGGCGGATGAAGCCGAAGACGTTGCCGCGCACCTCGTTGGTGCCCGACTTGGTGACGACGTTGACGACGCCGCCGGCCGTGCGGCCGAACTCGGGCGCGAACGAGTTGGTGACGACCTGGAACTCCTGCACGGCCTCCTGCGAGACGGTCGAGCGCGCGGCGTTGACCGAGTTGTCGGTGTTGTCGGCGCCGTCAACCTGCACGAGGTTGGAGCGGCCGCGCTGGCCGCCGAAGTTGAGGCCGGAGGTGGGCGCGGGGCCGATGGGGCGGCCGTTGTCGCGCGTGACGGTCGAGGTCGTCAGCGTGAAGTTGATGTAGTCGCGCTGGTTGATGGGCAGGTTGTCGATGCGCACTTGGTCCACCGTCGTCGAGACGTTGGTCCTCGTCGTCTCGACCAGCTCGGTCTGCGCCCCGGTGACGGTGACGACGTCGGTGATCTGCCCGATTTCGAGCGAGAGGTCGAGGTCGGCGCGCTGGCCGACGGTGAGCGTGACCGAGGGGACGACCGCCTTCTTGAAGTTGGCGGCCTCGACCGTCACCTCGTACTGCCCCGGCGGCAGTTGGACGAGCTGGTAGTAGCCCTCGTCGTTCGTGGTCGTCGTGCGCGTGATGCCGACCGAGGGGTTGCGCGCCGTGACGGCGGCGCCCGAGATGACGGCGCCCTGCGGGTCCTTGACCACGCCGTTGAGGTTGGCCGAGGTCGCGTCGGCCTGCGCGTGCGCCTGCGCCGCGCCGAAGGCGAGCGCGAAGGCGCACGCGAGCACAAAACGGTAAGCGGTCGGGAGCCCCCGCCGGAGGTTAGCACGCATAACTTCTTCTCTCCTTGAAAGACAATAAATTTCGGGTTCGGGCGAGGCCGGGGCGGACGCCCCGCCGCGTCGGAGGGGAACGAAGTCCGCCGGCGTGGGCCTTGTCAACGTTGCTCGCGAACAGACGGCGGGCGCGCGCCGGGAGCTTGAGTCGCTTTTCGCCCGTTCGTAAAGGAGGTCTGTGACTTAAAACTCTGTTCGTTTCGGAGAGCAACCGGTCGTGACTTGCGAACGAATTTGTACCTTAAATAGACGCCTTTGGCAAGAACCTTTACGGGCGGGGCGCGGCCGGCTCACTCTGCCGCCGGGCCGGCCGCCGCCGGGGCGGAACCGCCGCGCGTCGCGCGCGCGAGGCGGCGTCGCAGGGCAGCGCTCGCGCCGAGGGCGACGACCGCCGCCTCGGCGAACGCGGGCGGCGCGAGCGCGGCGCGGCGCAGCAGTCCGCAGAGGCGCAGGCGCGCGTCGAAGCGCGCGGCGTAGGCCGCGCGGTACTCCCCGGCCAGCGGCGCGAAGTCGCCGCCGTCGCCGCCGCGCGCCAGCCAGCGCGAGACGGCGTCGGCCGCCAGCGCGCCGCCTTCGAGCGCCATCAGCATGCCGCTCCCCGTGAAAGGGTCTATGAAGGCCGCGGCGTCGCCGACGGCGAGCAGGCCGTCGAAGGGCGCGGGCTCGTGCCGGCCGAAGCTCTCGACCGCGACGCCGAGCCAGCGCGTGCGCGCGCGCGCCCCGGCCAGCGTCAGCGCCGCGCGGCGGTTGCGCGCGAGCGCCTCGCGCATCAGCCGCTCCGGGTCGCTCCCGCAGCGGCGCGCGTCGCTCGCGCGCGCGATGAAGCAGAGGTTCGACAGCCCCCCCTCGACCGGGCTCAGCCCGCCGTAGCCGCCGGGGTAGAAGTAAATCTCGCAGACGCCCGGGGCCCCGCCCGCGCCCTCCAGATGCGCCTTGAAGGCGACGAGCCGCGCCCGCGCCGTCTCGTTCCCTTCACCGCCGCCCTCGTCCGCCTTCGCCGCGGCGGCCAGCTCGCGCGCCGCGCGCCGCGCCACCGACCGGCCCCGCCCCGTCGCGTCGAGCGTGACGCGCGCGCGGAACTCGCGCGTCGCGCCGGCGGCCGTGCGCAGCCGCACGCCGCGCACGCGCGCGCCTTCGGTCACGACGCCGGCGAGCGCCGCCTCCTCCAGCACGTCCGCGCCCGCCTCGCGCGCGCGCGCCAGCAGCCGCGCGTCCATCTCGGCGCGGCTCAGGCCCAGCGCCTCGCCGCCGAACCACGCGCTCGGCGCCGAGACGCTGCGACCCGAAGGCGCGTAGAAGACCGTCTCGGACACGCGCGCGCCGCCGCCCCCCTCCATCCGTTCGAGCACGCCGAGCCGCGCGAAGTGCCCCAGACACTCCGGCGAGATGAACTCGCCGCACAGCTTCTCGCGCGGGAACCGCTCGCGCTCGGCCACGAGCACGCGCGCGCCCGCGGACGCGAGCCCGACGGCCGCGCTCGCCCCGGCCGGCCCGCCGCCCACGATAATCACGTCGTATTCGGACATCAAGGGCTCGCGCTCAGGACGAGTCTGTAGGGAAAGCGCCGCTCGACCTTGACGCCCGCGAGGCCGGCGCTCTGCGCGAGGCGGCGCAGCTCGCGCGGGCGGAAGGCGCGGAGGATGGAGAGCGCGCCGTCTTCGCGGACGAGGCGGTTGCGCAGCAGTAGGCGGCCGGCGGTCGTGTAGAAGTAGTAGGCCAAAGGGCGCCGGTGCAGGTCTATGACGTAGACGCGGCGCGCGGCGACGCGCGCCATCTCGCCGAGCAGACGGACGCACGCCTCGTCGCCGAAGTGGTGCGTGAAGAGCGAGCACATCACGTAGTCGAACGCGCCGTCCTCGAACGGCAGCCGCAGCGCGTCGCCGCGCACCGACTCGATCTCCCGGAACGCGCGCGACTCCTCGGCCATCCCCTCGGCCGCGCGCGCGTTCAGCTCCAGCCCGGCCAGCCGCGCCCGCGCCCCGCGCCGCCGGGCCCACAGCGCGACCTCGCGCAGAAGCTCGCCCGTCCCCGCGCCCACGTCGAGTAGCGAGAACTCCGCGGGCGAGTCGCGCCCGACCTCCGGCAGCACCGAGCGGCGCAGGGCGCGCGCGTCGCCGAGCCAGCGGTTGACGCGCCGCAGCTCCGCCAGACAGCCCTCGTACTCGGCGGGCGTGTAGTCGCCCTTGTCTATGTGCTCAAGCTCGTGGCTTCGCTGGCGGAACCGCTCGAACATGCCTCTCCGGGTCGGCGGCCTACAGCAGGACGAAATTGTAGGTGATGACGCCCGTCACCTTGACGGGCTTGCCGCAGAGCGTCGTGGGCGAGAACTTCGCGCGCCGCGCCGCCTCCTCGCCCGCCCCGCGCAGCGTGGGGTGGCCCGAGACGGCCGCGGCCGAGATGACCTTCCCCGACTCGTCCACGACTATCTGCACGGTGACCGTCCCCTGCGCGCGCGCGGCGTGCGCGGCCGAAGGGTACTGCGGCGCGGGCTTCTTCAGCGCCCTGCCGTTGAGCACGCCGCCCGAGACTACGCGCGCCATCTGCCCGGCCTCGGGCGACGCGCCCGCGGGCGGCTCGACCTTCAACGTCTCGACCACGGACTTCCACGCGGCCGCGCCGCCCGCCTCGTCCTTGTCGTGCCTGACGAAGACGAGGTGCAAAAGCCTCTGCCCCTTCAGCAGCGGGTAGACCTCGGCCGTGCTCGGCTCGCCCTTGATGCGGCCCGCGATGCGGTAGCCGGCCGCGAGCGAGTCGCCCACGGCCAGGCATTGCGGGTCGGGCGTCTCCGGCGCCGTCGCGCCGAGCTGCCCCGCGATGCTCTCCAGGTAGGGCTGCGTGATGGCGTGACGCGCCGCCGCGAACTGCCCGAGGTTCTGCAAGGGCTCGCGGTGCGCGACGATCATGATGAGGGCGGAGCTGTTCGGCCGCGTGAGGATGAGGTGCTGCACGTCGGCGCCGCTCTTGTCTTCGAGCGACCAGCCGGCCGGGTAGTCGAACGACAGCCCGCCCTTCGAGAAGCTCCCGGCGCCGGCGCCCGCGGGCGTCTGCGCCGGCGCGGGGACGCGCCCCGCCGGAGCGAGCAGGATGAGGAGTAAGAGGAGCGAGGTCTTCATCGTCAAGTCCTTTCAGTCGTCGGCCGGCCGACCCTTTCAGTCGTCGGCCGGGCGCTCGACGACGAGCGCGCTGTTCTTCGAGCCGAAGCCGATGCAGTTGCAGAGCGCCACGCGCACGTCGCGCTCGCGCGCGCGGTTGGGCGTGTAGTCGAGGTCGCACTCGGGCGCCGGCTCGTCGAGGTTGATGGTCGGCGGAATCATCCCCGTCCGTATCGCGCACAGCGCCGCGGCGAGCCCCGCCGCGCCCGACGCGCCCTGCGGGTGGCCTATCTGCGACTTGGTGCCCGACATCGGGACGCGCCGCGAGGCGTCGCCGAGGGCCAGCTTGAGGGCCCGCGTCTCGATGCGGTCGTTGAGGAGGGTGGCCGTGCCGTGAAGGTTGACGTAGTCCACCTCTTCGGGCGCGCGGCCGGCGTCGGCGAGCGCTAGTCGCATGGCGCGCGCCGGCTCCTCGCCCGTGTCTTCGAGCCGCACGCGGTGGTAGGCGTCGCACGTCGCGCCGTAGCCCGTCACCTCCGCGTAGATGTCCGCGCCGCGGCGCCGCGCGCGCTCGTACTCTTCGAGCACGTAGACCCACGCGCCCTCGCCCAGCACCATCCCCGAGCGGTCGCGCGAGAACGGGCGCGAGGCGCGCTCCGGCTCGTCGTTCCATTCCTCGGTCAAGACCTTCATCAGGCAGAAGCCGGCGAGGATGCCGGGCGCGAGCGGCGCGTCCGACCCTCCGGCGAGCATCGCGTCCTGCCGGCCGAGCGCGACGTGCTGCGCGGCGTAGGCGATGGCGTCGGTCGAGGAGGTGCAGCCGGTCGAGACGACGTGCGAGAGCCCGCGCAGCCCGAAGGCCATCGAAAGCTCGGACGAGAGCCCGCCGTGCGTCGAGGACGGGATGGTGTAGACGCTCGCCTCCTTCGTCTGGCCGCGGAAGTAGTGCGCGTACTGCGACTCGGTGAACGCGAGGCCGCCCCCGCCCGTGCCGAGCACGACGCCGAAGGCGCGCCGCTCCTCGGGCGAGAAGTCCGAAGGCTGGAGCCGCGCGTCGTCCAGCGCCTCGCGCGCCGCGGCCAGCGCCAGGGGCACGGTGCGCGCGACGTGGCGGCGGTCCTTCGCCTTCAGCTCGCCCTCCCAGTCGAAGCCCCTGACCTGCCCCGCGATGCGCACGGGCGAGTCCGACACATCGAACCCCTCGATGCGGCGGACGCCGCTCTCGCCACGCACGAGCCCGCCCCAGAAGGCTTCGCGGCCGACGCCGAGCGGCGTCACGCACCCGAGCCCCGTGATGACGACGCGGCGCGGCCGGCTCAAATTTTTCAGCATAGGATGAGTCGCCCTCTGGCTCTCGGGGGAGTTCTCGGTCACGGCCGGGGGAGGCTCGTAGGATATCACGCCGCGCGAAAGCGGGAGTAATTCGGACGTCAGCGGAGGCGCGTCGGCGGGGGCGCGCCGCCCGACCCCGCGCGACGCGCGGCGAGCCACGCGGCCGCGCACGCGAGCGCCGCCGCGCCGCCCGTCATGTCGAGCAGGCTGTCGTAAATCGTCCCCGTGCGCGAAGGCAGGAAGCTCTGGTGGTACTCGTCAACCAGCGCCACCGCGGCGACGAGCGCGAACGACGCGAGCCACCAGCGCCGCCCGAGCGCCGGGCGCGACGACGTGCGGAAGGCGCGCGCCGCCAGCAGCGCGAGCAGCGCGTACTCCGCGACGTGCGCCGCCTTGCGGACCAGAAAGTGCGCCTGCGCGAGCCCCGCCTCCGTGACTTCGGGGAAGAGCCAGACGAGCAGCGGCCTGATGACGCGCGAGGTGTTCGACGCCGAGAAGCCCGACGACGACGCGAACAGCACGAAGCCCGCCCACGCCGCGACCGGCCCGTGACGCCACAGCCGCCCGCGCCACGTCGAAGAAGCTCGCACGTCCTGCCCCTCTTCTTTCAACGCGAAAAGAAAATGAGGGAAGCCGAATGTCGGCTTCCCTCGCCCGCTGCTGAATTTTAACCCGCCGCTATTACTGCGCCGCGGCCGCGCCCGAGACGATTTCGATAATCTCGCGCGTGATGCTCGCCTGCCGGATGCGGTTCATGTTGAGCGTCAGAGACTGTATCAGCTCGCCCGCGTTCTTCGACGCCGAGTCCATCGCCGTCATGCGCGCGCCCTGCTCGCTCGCCACCGACTCCAGCAGCGCGCGGTAAATCTGCGTCTCGACCAGCCGCGGCAAAAGCTGGCTGAAGATTTCGGCCGGCGGCTGCTCGTACTTGTAGCCGACGCGGCTCTGCGCGGCCTGACCTTCGGCCTCTTCGCCGCCCGCCTCGACGCGCGAGACGGGCAGAATCTGCTCGACGATGACGCGCTGCGAGATGACCGAGCGGAACTCGTTGAAGATGACGAAGACCTTGTCAAGCCCCTCGTCCTCCGTGAAGCGGCGCATCACGTCGCGCGCGACTTCGAGCGCCTCGGCGTGCTCGATTCGGCCCTTGCCCGTCATGCCGATGTACTCGCCGGCCATCTCCGAGCCGCGGCGGCGGAAGAAGTCCCGGCCCTTGCGGCCGACGGCCAGCACCTCGAACGTCTTGCCCTCGTGCTCGCGGATGAAGGCCTGCGCCGCCTTGATGAGGTTCGCGTTGAAGGCGCCGGCCAGCCCCTTGTCGGCCGTGACCAGCACGAGCAGGTAGCGCGCGTCGCCGCGCGCGTCCATCAGCGGGTGCGTGAAGTCCTCGCCCGCCTGCGACGCGAGGTCCGTCAGC
Source organism: Pyrinomonadaceae bacterium (assembly GCA_036387195.1). Lineage (GTDB taxonomy): Bacteria > Acidobacteriota > Blastocatellia > Pyrinomonadales > Pyrinomonadaceae > QHXN01. The sequence continues at coordinate 11,393 of DASVUF010000211.1, forward strand.
ACCTCCGCCATCTTCACCGCGAACGGGCGCGCCGAGACCGCGCGCTCCTGCGCGCGCTTCAGCTTCGCCGCCGAGACCATCTTCATGGCCTTCGTTATCTGCTGCGTGTTCTTGACCGACTTGATGCGCCGGCGGATGTCGAGGAGGTTAGCCATAAATCAGTAGACGGTGGTCGGTGGACGGCGCCGGCGGAAAATCCCGCGGCCGCGGGCCCGGCCCCGCCGGCGGCGACGCCGACGGGCGGAGACTGCCGGCCGCCGCCCGCCCTTCGTTTACGCCACGGTGGCCGCCGCCTTCGTCGCGTCGGCCTGCGCGCCGAGGCCGCGCTCCTGCCAGGACGCCTTGAAGTCGCCGATGGCCTGCGTCAGCCCCGCCTTGATGTCATCGGTCAGCGCCTTCTTCTCGCGGATGGCGTTGAGGATGCCCGGGTGCGACGTCTCGACGAAGCGCGTGAAGTCGGCCTCGAAGCGGCGCGCGTGCTCGACGGGCACGTCGTCAATCTGCCCCGTCGTCGCCGCCCACAGGATGAGCACCTGCTGCTCGACGCCCATCGGGCGGTACTGCGGCTGCTTGAGAATCTCGACGAGGCGCTGGCCGCGCGCGAGCTGCGCCTGCGTCGCGCGGTCGAGGTCCGAGCCGAACTGCGCGAACGCCGCCAGCTCGCGGTACTGCGCCAGGTCGAGGCGGAGCGTGCCCGCCACCTGCTTCATCGCCTTGGTCTGCGCCGACCCGCCCACGCGCGACACCGAGTTGCCGACGTTGATGGCCGGGCGGATGCCCGAGTTGAAGAGGTCGGCCTCAAGGAAAATCTGCCCGTCCGTAATCGAGATGACGTTCGTCGGGATGTAGGCCGAGATGTCGCCCGCCTGCGTCTCGATGATGGGGAGGCTGGTGAGCGAGCCCGCGCCCTTCGCGTCCGAGAGCTTGGCCGCGCGCTCCAGCAGGCGCGAGTGCAGGTAGAAGACGTCGCCCGGGAACGCCTCGCGCCCCGGCGGGCGCCGCAGCAGCAGAGAGATTTCGCGGTAGGCCGCCGCGTGCTTCGACAGATCGTCGTAGACGGTCAGGACGTGGCGGCCCCTGTCGCGGAAGTACTCGCCGATGGCCGCGCCGGCGTAGGGCGCCAGGTACTGCATCGCCGCCGGGTCGGACGCCGTCGCCGAGACGACGATGGAGTAGTCCATCGCGCCGAAGTCTTCCAACGTCTTGATGACCTGCGCCACGGTCGAGTTCTTCTGGCCGATGGCGACGTAGATGCAGATGACGTCCTTGCCCTTCTGATTGATGATGGCGTCGAGCGCGACGGCGGTCTTGCCCGTCTGCCGGTCGCCGATGATCAGCTCGCGCTGGCCGCGCCCGATGGGCACCATCGAGTCGATGGCCTTCAGGCCCGTCTGAAGCGGCTCCTTCACCGGCTGGCGGTCAACCACGCCGGGCGCGATGCGCTCCAAAGGGTTGTAGGCGTCGGCCGTGATGGGCCCGCGCTCGTCAATCGGGACGCCGAGCGCGTTGACGACGCGGCCGACGACGGCCTCGCCCACGGGGAGGCTCATGATGCGCCCCGTGCGCCTGACCGTGTCGCCCTCCTTGACCATCTGGTACTCGCCGAAGAGCACGACGCCGACCTTGTCCTCTTCGAGGTTCAGGGCCAGGCCGCGCACCTCGTGCGGGAACTCAAGCAGCTCGCCGGCCATCACCTTCTCAAGGCCGTGCACCTCGGCGATGCCGTCGCCGACCTTGATGACCGTGCCGACCTCCGTGACCGTCACGCCCGCCTCGAAGTTCTCGATCTGCTGGCGGATGATTTCGCTTATCTCGTTTGCTCTAATCGGTTCCATGATTTTATTTTTGACCCTGGAATTTTGACCCGCGATTTGCGCCGGTTGACGACGGCCGGGCTCTCACCCTCTCCCGCCGCGCCCCGCGCGCGTCAAGATTCTAAAACCGGAAATCTTACCCTTCTCCGACCATCCTCTGCTTTATCTGCTGCAACTGGCCGCGCACCGAGCCGTCGTACAGCGTCGAGCCGATGCGCGTCACGACGCCGCCTATCAGCTCCTCGTCAACCTCGAACTGGAGCCGCACGCTGCTCCCCGTCAACTGGCCGAGCCTGGCCCGCAGAGCCTCCTGCGCGTCCGAAGGCAGCGGCCGCGCCGTCGTCACCTGCGCCGTCACCACGCCCGAGCGCCGGTCCAACTCCTGCCCGAACTGCGTGCTGACCTCGTTCAGCTCTGAGAGCCTGTGATTCTCTAAGAGCACCCTCAGGAAGTTGGCCGTCGTCGGCCGCGGCCGCGCGCGCCCGATGAGGTCTTCGAGCACGCCGCGCTTCTGCTCGTGAGGAATCGTCGGGTGGCGGAAGACTTCGAGCAGTTGCGCGTTAGAGCGCATCAACTCGTCCCACGCCGTCAACTCCTCGCGCACCTCCCGCGCCTCGCCGCGCGACACGACGACGTCGGCCAAGGCCATTGCGTAACGACGTGCGACCGCCTGTGAACTCAACGCCCGACACCTCCCAGCTCTGTCACGTACTCTTTAGCCAGGCGCGCGTCGTCCTCGGGCCGGATGTCCCTGCGAATCATCTGCTCGGCCATCTGCACGCTCTGCTCGGCGGCGAAAGCGCGCAGCTCGGCGCGCGCGGCCTTCGCGGCGCTCTCTATCTCGCGGCGCGCCTGCTCGCGAATCTTCCGCATCTCCTCTTCCGTCGCGCGCTCGATGCGCAGCCGCTCCTCTGCGGCCTCCCTCTGCGCCTGCGCGCGGATGGCCTCCGTCTCCGAGTCGAGCCGCGCGAGCCGGCCTTCGACCTCTTCGAGCTGAGCGACCGCGGCCGCCTTCTCCGCCTCGGCGCGCATCAACTCCTCGCGGATGCTACGCTGCCGCCCCCCGAAAGCTTCCCTTATGGGGCGTCGCAAAAAGTAGAACATCACCCCGGCGAACAGCAGCAGGTTGAACAGCTTCGCGATGGTCGGCAGAAGCTCCTGAAGACTCATGTCGAATAACCCTAACCGTTGACTCGAAGGGGCGGCGCGCCCCTCGAATAGTTAAAATCGCCGTCGGGCGGCGAACAAGGCGTTTACCTGCGAAGAACTTGCGAACTGATTCTGGCCGCCACGCGCTCCGCCTCGTCGCGGAGGGTGGAGCGAGCCTGCTCGACCTGAGCGTGAATCTCGCCCCTCTGCGCTTCGACCTGTCCTTCGACCTCTCCACGCACCGCGGCGACCTTGCGCTGCCGCTCCTCGTACGCCGCGGCCTGCTGTTGCTCCAGAAGGCTGTAACCTTCGGCGCGCGCCTGTCTCAACGAATTCTCGTAGCGCGACAGGCTCTCTTTAACCCTCTGAATCGTGCCCCGCGCCTCGTCCGTACGCCCGTGCGTCCGCGCCTCGCGCTCACTGAGGATTCGCCCCACAGGTCTGAATAGAATCCTGTTCAGGACGAAGACCATTGTGATAATGAGCGCAATATGAATGAAGAGCGTGCCGTCTGGCACCAGTTGTATAGATTCCGCGAAAGCTAACATAGCGTTGGTGTCGAGGAACGGATTCAGTCCGTAAGCACAAGTCTGGCGCAAAACTCAACTGTAAGTAAAGTTTGCGGTATGGCTAAAGAGCGGGAGTTTAACATGCAGGATTTTGGAGCGTCAAGATTGTGAGGGCATTGTGGGTGACTTACAGCTAATGCTAACAAGTCAGGTCGAAGTTCTAATCTTTGCCCGGAAGGGTTTCCGAGGCCAACACGTCACCGCCTCTTAACTCTAAGCAAAATAAGGAGTTACTTGCTTTCTACACGTAAAAGCTTACTGAGCCTAACTTCTTTTTAACTTTCTTTACCCATGATTATTTCATATACCCTGTTCAAGTCATTAACGTCAAAAAACTCGATCTCAATCCGCCCGCCGCTATTTTTCTGATTGACGACGATTTGAACCTTTGAGCTTAACTTTCGGCGCAGTTTGTCTTCCGCTGATTTAAAATTGGGATCAGCCTTCGCCGCTGAAACGGCAGCCACATCGGCGCCCTCCACAATTCTCTTTATCGTGCGCTCTGTCTGCCGTACGGAGAGCCCTTTGTCTATAATCTCCTTAGCAAGCTTCCTCTGAATTTCCGCATCGTCAACCCCCAGAAGGGCCCGCGCGTGCCCCATCGAAAGCTGCTCCGCCTCCACTAATTGCTGAATGTCTTCCGGCAGGCGCAGGAGGCGTAAATAGTTGGTAATAAAGGTTCTATCTCTTCCAACTCTCTGTGCGACCATCTCCTGCGTGAGGTCGAGTGTCTCGATTAGCCTTTTATAAGCATGAGCTTCTTCTATCGCGTTGAGTTCCTGCCTTTGTATGTTCTCAATTAAAGCCAGCTCCAACATCTTATCTTCGGGTATCTCTTTTACAACGCAGGGAACCCTCTGCATCCCCGCCCGCTGAGAGGCGCGCCAACGCCTCTCGCCGGCCACCAGTTGATACCGGTCGCCGGACACTTTGCGAACTAATAATGGCTGAATTATCCCGTTGGCTTTGATTGACTGGGCAAGCTCTTCCAAACGACTTTCATCAAAGGTCGTCCGTGGCTGAAAATTGTTGGGCTCGATCAGGTCTAGATCAATCTCTATCATCTCCTCATTAGTTGTCGGCGGCTTGTCCGATAGCAGCGCGCTCAGTCCCCGTCCTAACGCTCTTCTTGTCATGAGCTATTATCTCCTTTGCCAGCTGAAGATAGCTTTCCGCTCCGCGGGACTTGATGTCGTAGAGAATGATTGGCTTTCCGTAGCTTGGAGCTTCCGCTAAACGGACATTGCGAGGAATCACCGCCTCAAGGACCTGATTACCATAAAAATCTCTCAAGTCTGCGGCCACGGCGGCCGACAGATTTGTGCGCTCGTCATACATCGTCAGCAGCAACCCTTCAATCGTTAAAGAAGGATTGAGAGAACGTCTGATTCGCGCCAGAGTGTCGAAGAGTTCCGTCACTCCTTCAAGAGCGTAGTACTCACATTGAATAGGAACCAGGAGGGAGTGGGCGGCCGTCAAGGCGTTTAAGGTGAGCAACCCTAGCGACGGCGGACAGTCTATAATTATAAAATCGTAATCCGCCTCAATACTGCGAATTGCGCGCTCTAACTTATACTCGCGGCCCTCAAGGTCAACCAACTCAACTTCCGCGCCGATGAGATTCTTATCAGAGGGCAGTATTTTGAGGAAGGGGAGTTCGGTGTTCTGGATGACATTCTGTGGCGCTTCGTCCAGAACAAGGACGTGATACAGGCTTCTCCTCAAACTGCCTCGGGCTATCCCGACTCCCGAGGTGGCGTTCGCCTGGGGGTCTGTATCAATAAGGAGGACACGAGTTTCCGAGACTGCAAGACTCGCCGCCAGATTAACAGATGTGGTGGTTTTTCCGACCCCGCCCTTCTGATTCGCGACAGCAATAACTTTTGCCATTTAGATGTTCCTTAAACGCGCGGGCATCGCTAATCCAAGACAAATTAGCACACTTTCTACCTGGCAACCACAAAATCGCTCGCGCATGTGGCCGAAGGGAAAATTTTTCATGTTTCACGTGCCACATCTGACGGTGTGACACGTGAAACATCAAAGCCGGCTCTCAAATTAATTCTTGGAAGTCTTAAGAAAGAAGAGAAGTGTGGAGAGGGCTCCCGGCGTCATTCCGGGGATACGACTGGCCTGGCCGAAAGTCTGCGGCCGAACACGCTCAAGCCTTTCGACCATCTCGTGTGAAAGCCCGCTGACCCGTGTGAATTGTAACGTGGCGGGAATCTGAAGCTCTCCCTGATTACGGACGCGCTCATTATTCTGTTGTTGGGCGCGAATGTATCCATGATAGAGCAAATCTCCAACGGTGGTTTCCAGCTCGGAGAGTTTTGCCTCCGCTCGGAGGGCCGGAGGTAAAAATTTGAAGATTAGTGCTGAATCGGCGTCTGGAAGCTGCGAGAGAGCCGCCAGCGAAATCGAGTCTCCTAAATCCTTCTTAAAGAGACGCGCAACCTCGTCATACTCTCTGTCCGAGCGTCTAAACCGGGTATTTATTAAAGCGTTACGTAGATGAGCTATCCGGTCACGTCGAGATGAAAATCGGTCCCATTCCGCATCGGCGATAAGTCCCAGATTCCTTCCGTAGGGTGAAAGGCGCGCGTCGGAAGTGTCAAAACGAAGATTCAGACGATTCTCAGCGCGGGAAGTGAACATTCGGTAGGGCTCGTCCACCCCCTGCGTAATCAAATCGTCAATCAGAACGCCGATGTAGGACTCCTCACGCCTCAGTGTAAACCCTTCACGACCTTGCACATACAGAGCGGCGTTGATTCCCGCCAGCAGTCCCTGACAGGCCGCCTCTTCATAACCGGTGGTGCCGTTAATCTGGCCGGCAAAGAAGAGCCCCTGGACCCTTGTTGTCTGAAGAGAAGGGGTTAACTCACGCGGGTCAACAAAATCATATTCAATGGCATAACCGGGGCGGATGATTTTTGTTTGGTCAAGGCCGGGAATCTTATGAACAAGCTCCTGCTGAAGCTCAAAAGGCAATGAGGTCGAGAAACCGTTTAAATAGACTTCGTAAGTGTCGTAGCCCTCTGGCTCGAGAAAGAGTTGGTGTCTCGTTTTCTCAGGAAATTTAACTACCTTATCTTCGATTGAAGGACAGTACCGGGGGCCGACGCCCTTAATCAGTCCCGAATACAGAGGAGATTCATGAAGGTTGTTCTGAATAACCTTATGGACTTCTTCATTCGTATAACCGATGTGGCAGTTAACTTGTGACTGTTCAATAGTTTCCGTCAAAAACGAGAAGGGAACCGGGCGTTCGTCGGCCGGCTGCGTTTCAAAGGCGTCCCAGTCAATAGTACGTCCATCCAGTCGCGGGGGGGTGCCCGTTTTCAGACGGCCTACAGGGAATCCTAATCTTTTCAGGCTTTCCGCAAGCTCAATCGAAGCGGGCTCTCCGGCGCGTCCAGCCGTGTAAGTAGAACGCCCTGTGTGAATTAAGCCATTTAAGAACGTGCCGGCGGCGAGAATGACGGCGTCAGCTTTGAGGCGTCGTGTGTCCTGAAGCTGAATGCCTAAAATTTGTCCGTTCTCGATGACAAAATCTGTGACGACACCCTGCCGGAGGTGTAAGTTGGACGTAAATTCGAGCACATGCCGCATTTCCGTCCGGTACAAGGCCCGGTCAGCTTGGGCGCGGGGGGCCTGTACGGCAGGGCCGCGGGAGCGGTTGAGCAGTCTAAACTGTATGCCTGTTCGGTCTATTACGCGCCCCATGATGCCGCCGAGGGCGTCAATCTCACGCACCAGATGACCTTTGGCGATTCCCCCGACGGCCGGGTTGCAGGACATCTGGCCAATCATGTCCAGGCTAATCGTGACCAGAGCGGTCTGACACCCGATCCGCGCCGCGGCTGAAGCGGCTTCGCAGCCGGCATGGCCCGCCCCAATTACGAGCACATCGAAGTATTCGTCAAAGCTCTCTTTCATTTTCCTATGCAGAAGCTCGAAAATATCTGAGAAAGAATGTCTTCCGGGGTTGTTTCGCCCGTTATTTCGCCCAAAAGGCTCAAAGCCTCATACAATTTGGATAAGACTATCTCTTCGCTAACGCCCTCCTGAACCAACTCTCCGGCAGAATTGAGAGCGCCGCTCGTCCGTCTAAGGAGATCATAATGCCGGGCGTTCGTTATGACAAAGCTGCTTTCGTCAAGGCGATTAGCCGAAAAAGGCTTTATCACCTCCGCACAGAGAGCCTGGAGTCCGTCCCCGTTCTTCGCCGAGACGGGAATTGAAACCAGATTCTTGTCTATTTGAGCCTCGTTATTGGTGCGAAAGCTTTCTAAATCGCTTTTATTTAGGGCAATGACGCAGAAGCCTTCCGCAGCCTCTTCTATAATTTTTTTATCTTCTTCAGTTAACGGACGAGAGCCGTCAAGCACTGCAACAATGAGGTCCGCGTCGGCTATTGCGCGCCGCGTGCGCTCTATGCCAAGTTGCTCAATTCTGTCCGAGGAAGAGCGCACGCCCGCCGTATCTGTTATCAAGACGGGGATGCCCTCCAGGTTCACGACTTCGCTGATAGTGTCACGCGTCGTGCCCGGAATTTCGGTGACGATTGACCTGTCAGAAGACAGCAACTTATTGAAAAGGCTGGACTTGCCAACGTTAGGCCGTCCGACCAGCGCGACGCGCAGTCCTTCCTTCAGAAGCCTCCCGCGGCGGAAGGAGTCGGCCATCTCATCAACTTTTGCGGCAAGCGCGGAGAGCTTTTCCGAGATGTCGCGCGCGATATCGTCGGGCAAGTCGTCCTCTACGAATTCAAGCGAGGATTCAAGCGGGACGATTATCTCAAGGAGCGCGTCCTTTATCGGCTGGAGCCTCGTCGAGAGTTCTCCGCCGAGTTGGCGGGCCGCCTGGCGGACCGCCGCGTGCGTCTGGGCGTCAATAAGGTCGCGGACGGCTTCGGCCTGTGTGAGTGTCAGGCGGCCGCTGGCGACGGCGCGCATAGTGAACTCGCCCGGGTCGGCCGTCCTCGCCCCGAAGAAAAGCAGTGAATCGAGAACTCGCAGGAGCAATGGTGGAGAGCCGTGACAACTCAACTCTACAACGTCTTCGCCCGTGTAGGAATGAGGTGACTTGAAAAAGGTAATTAGAGCGCGGTCAATAACTTCCCGCGTGTCGGGGTCGTAAATCGCCTTGAGGGTGACGCGGTTGGGCTCAGGGTCGAAACTAGAATCAAGGAGGAGGGAGCGCGTTAACTCAAGGGCGGATTCGCCGCTGATTCGGACTACGCCGACGCCGCTACGCCCGGGCGGCGTCGAGAGCGCGACGATGGTGTCTGCGGCCTGCACAAAGGGTGAGAAATCGCACAATAAAAGAGAGAGGGGCCGCGCTTTTAAGGGGTTCGCGCGGCCCCTCACAGGAAAACTACTTTTTGGGAGACGTCTTCAGGCTGACTTTGAGGCGGCGCTCGTTGCCTTCGCCGACCGACTCGGTGAAAAGACCCTCATCCTCCGCGAGTGAGAGGTGGATTACGCGTCTCTCCGCGGCGGTCATCGGGCCGAACATGAAGGGCAGGCCGGTCGAGCGGACGCGGTCGGCCGCGAGGCGCGCCATCGCCCGAAGCTCGGTTTCACGGATGGAGCGAAAGTTATCAACGTCGCAGACGAAACGCTCGCCCTCCGAGAGGCCGCGCGTAAAGGCCTGGTTAACAAAATGTTCGAGCACGTCTAAAAGCTCGCCGCCCTCGCTGCGCACCAGCGGAGAGTCCTCGCCGGCGATGTTCAGGACGCAGCCGCCCTCGCCCTCGCTCGCCTGAGCCTGAAGCTCGAATCCGGCCGAACGAAAGATGTCGTTCAAGAACTGTTCCGCCTGTCCGTAAACTTCCTTCATTGGCGTCTTAACCCGGTAAACTGTTTAAATTCAGCTCTTTACGCCCGTGTCGGGCTCGCGTCGTTGAGACTCTTTTTCGGGCGCGGCGTGCCTGCGCGGTTCTTCTCCTGCGGCGGCTGCTCTTCGTCGTCCTTCGACTTGAGCATGCGGTTAATCAGAACCTGCTGCCCGAAGCCGACCAGGTTACCGACCAGCCAGTAGACGAGCAGGCCGGCAGGGGCGCTCCAGAGGATGTAGAGCATCATCGTCGGCATGATGACCGCCATCATCTTCTTCTGCAAAGGGTCTGCTGAAGGCGCGGGAGTGATTAACTGCAAGACCAGCATGGAGCCGGCCATCAGAATGGGGAGCAGCTTCGTAGGGTCGCCAGCCGAGAGGTCCTGAATCCAAAGAAACGAAGACTGCCGAAAATCAATCGAGATGGTAATCGCGACGTAGAGCGCAATCAGGAACGGCATCTGAATCAGGAGGGGCAGACAACCGCCGAGCGGGTTGCCCTCCTTCATCAGACGTAACTGCTCCATTTGCAGCTCTTTAAGCCGCGGGTCGTTCTGCTTCATCCCCTTGATCTTCTCTTGCAGCTCCTTCATGCGCGGCGCGAGCTTCTGCGCCTTCTTCATGGACTTGGAGGAGCGCCACTTGAGCGGGAAGAAGAGCGTGTAAATGATGATGGTGAAGAGGATAATGGCGAGCCCGTAGCTGCCCGTCAGCACGTTGAGCTTCTTGATAGACCACAGGATGGGCGCGGAGAGCGGCTTAGTTATACGCTGCGTCCACCCGTAATTTATCAACTGCCCGAGGTCAATTTGTTGACCGGGGAGGCTTTTATTAATAAATTCGCTGGTTTCCTGTAATTGCTCGTGGTCTTTGGGACCCGTAAAGATGTAAGTAGGCGCGCCGTCGGCGGGGACAGGGACGAAGCCGGTGATGAAAAACCTGTCCTCCTTACTCCCGTCAGCCTGATGCTCGTACTTTTCCGTGTGGTATTCCAGCCCGGGCGCGGGAGCCGGCAGCACCAGCGTCATCGCGAAATATGTGTCGCCGACGCCGGCCCAGCGTGCGGGGCCTTCAAATCTTTGAACGTGCGGGCTTTTCTTATCGCCGTCTATCGAAGAGGCCGTCAGGTGTTGGACTCCGTCGCCGACGGCTGCTATTCCCTCGGGCGCGATTGAATAGAAGTCGTAGTGCTTGACGCCCTGGTCAGCGATGTTCGGGCCGACGGCTATTTTCGCTCCGGGAACCGGCTGGCCCGCCTGTGAAACCTTCGTCTCAAGCCTGACTACGTAATGATCGGCGTCGAAAGTAAGCCTTTTCAGCACCTCGACGCCGCTCGCGGGGTCGCTCAGCCTGAATTCGACAGATTTCTGCTCGCCCGGCTTCACGTCGAGCCTGGCGGCCGCCGCTTCACCCTCCACGCCGCCGATGGAGAAATTTCTTGAGCTGAGGGACGCGTCCAAGTCCTGCCGTCCCGTCAAAATCTTGAGGGGCGCGAGGCCGCGGCCGAGCCCCTCCTGCGAGACGAGCTGGAGCGGCCGCGGGTTATCCTTGCTGCTCGAAGCCGAGCGCAAAGGCTTGGCCGCGCCGCCTTTCTCCTTGTTCTGCTTGATAATCCAGCTTTTAACGATGGCGCCGCGACTGTCGAACTCGACCTCGTAGAAGGGAGTCGAGACAGTCACAGTACGCTGAGGCGTAGTGTCAGGGCTGGCGGGGCCCACGGACGGGCTCTGCTGCGCTTCGGGCTGGGTGGTCTGGACGGCGGTGGCAGGCGTCGGGGTCGCGCTTGAAGCCGGCTGCGGGGCGTTGGCGTTCTGCTGGTCGTTCGCCGGAGGAGGGAAGAGATAGCTCCATCCAAAAAGAATTACAGCCGAGAGTACGAAAGCCAGTAGAAGACGCTTCTGATCCATCTATTTCATACCATTCGCACTAAACTATACGTAGAAGTGTGAATAAGCTCGCCTAATCACTTGACCGGGTCGTATCCGCCCCGGTGAAAAGGGTGACAGCGCAGGAGACGGCGCAGCCCCATCCACACGCCGCGCAAAGCCCCGTAACGCTCCACGGCCTCAAGCGCGTACTCTGAACAGGTTGGGTAGAATCGGCACGCGGGCGGGAGCAGGGGCGAGATAAACGCCTTGTAGAACCGGAGTAAAGATGTAAGAGCGGCTCTTACCAATTACTTTTCCGTTTCGGACGGAGATGTCTGTTCGCCGCGCTCGACCTGGGCGATTATCCGACGTAAATCCGCGATAACCGCATCCGCCTTGACTTCGAGTAACGAGCGCCGCGCGTTAAAGACCCAATCATACCTGTTTCCGAGAGCGTCCAACTCGCAGCCTGTCAGCCGGAAAGCCTCACGCAGAAGGCGCTTAGCGCGATTGCGCTTGACGGCCAGACGCGACATTTTACGCGAAGCCGTAATGCCCAGCCGATGCCGCTCAAGCCCCGTCCGCAGCACAAAGACCGTCGTCAGACGCCCCTCAAAACGCTTACCTTCGTCGTAAACCGTGCGGAATTCGGCAGATTTACGCAGACGCGCATCTTTCGGCAAAGCAGTCCCGGTTAGTAGTGCGACGGAGTCAGACGCTTGCGGCCCTTGGCACGCCGCCTCTTGAGAACCAGGCGGCCGCTCTTCGTAGCCATACGCGCGCGGAAGCCGTGGGTCTTGGCGCGCCGGCGATTATTCGGTTGGAAAGTCCGTTTAGGCATAGCTGTTCAATTTTTCTCCTTAAGACGAAAATGTTAAGACTAGCCCTTAATGTGGATTGTGTCAAGGAAAGGGGATAATTATTAAAGACGTTTCCGGGGGCTAGATTTTCTCCTTCCACCCACTCTGTCCCCGCTTATTTCTCCAGGATTCCTAAAAATTGACCGTCCTAAAATAAGTCACACTTTTCGTATTTTTTAAGAAATCCCAAAATTCCGGAGTAGCGAAAAAGTAGGGAAATCCGACCGCCGCGCGCCTTTTTTAACCCTGTGGAATTCTCTTGCATCTCGGGTCGGATTATGCTAGTCTCGCGCCCGTTTCACAGACGGTCATCGCCTGTAAATAATTGAAAGTAAAACACTTAAAGCTTCACTTTAAGTTCTCAAGAGTTTTCCACAGGGCTGTGGAAAACTCTGTGGAAAATCCTTCGGGGAGTTCCAAAACGAAGCTTAAAAGGGAAGTTTTACAACATCTTCCATTGATTGGTTCAACAGTTAGCTTGAGCAAATCATAGAAGACGATTGTATTTTTTTAGGTCAGTCACTCATCTCCCAGGTTTGGCTGGCGGCGAGAAGCCCATGAGCACAATTTACGAGCACAGAATCTGGAATGACATCCTTCTCGCCGTCGAGAAGCGCCTCAACCGTCAGAGCTTCGAGACGTGGATTCGACCCATCCATTTCGAGGGCTACGACGAGGCGGGCCATGTGCTCCACCTTCGCGCCCCCAACCACGTCGTCAAGGACTGGGTTAGCTCGAATTACTCGGACGTGCTCGACGCCTCTCTCTCCGAACTGAATCTCGCGGACTATCAGGTGGACTGGACGGTGGACGAGGAGTCGCAGGCGTCCGGCTCGATTGCCGACAAAGAGATTGGCAACCTCGGGACGTTGGATTTGGAGAAGCAGCCCGTCTCGAACTCCCCGAAAAACGCGTCTTCGAGCCTCTTCTCACTGTTGGAGGCCGCGCAGTCGGACGGTCTGACGCCGGGCGCTACGACCTTCGTAGACATCGAGCCGCTGGAGAATTCGCTCAACCCCAAGTGCGCGTTTGGGACCTTCGTCGTGGGCTCCTGCAACCAGTTCGCACACGCCGCGGCGCTGGCCGTCGCCGAAGCCCCGGGAAAAACCTACAACCCGCTCTACATTTACGGCGGCGTGGGCTTGGGAAAGACGCACCTCGTGCACGCCATCGGCCACGCCGTCAAAGAGCGTAACCGCTACCTCCGCCTGTCCTACATCTCGGCGGAGCGGTTCATGAACGAGCTGATTAACGCGATTCGCTACGATAAAACGCAGACTTTTCGTGAGAAGTATCGCTCGATTGACGTCCTTCTGATGGACGACATCCAGTTCATGGCCGGCAAGGAGCGCACGCAGGAGGAGTTCTTCCACACCTTTAACGCGCTCTACGACGGCCAGAAGCAGATCGTCATCACCTCGGACTGCCCGCCGCGTGAGATTCCGACGCTCGAAGAGCGGCTCCACTCGCGTTTCGAGTGGGGGCTCATCGCCGACATCGAGCCGCCTGACCTCGAAACCAAGGTCGCCATCCTCAAGCGCAAGGCCGACCTGGACGGCGTCGCGCTGCCCGACGACGTGGCCTTCTTTATCGCCGGCAAGGTCAAGAGCAACATCCGAGAGTTGGAAGGGTCGCTCGTGCGCCTCATCGCCATCTCGTCGCTCCGCGGGCTCCCCATCTCAAAGATGCTCGCGCAGGACGCCATCCGCAACATCGCCGAGGACGCCCAGCCCGCCGGCATCACCATCGAGCAGATTCAGCGCGCGGTCGGCGCGCACTACAAGCTCCGTGTTGACGACCTGAAGTCGAAGAACAACTCGCGCCAGATAGCCGTGCCGCGCCAGGTCGCGATGTACCTCTGCAAACGTCTGACAAAACACAGCTTCCCCGAGATTGGACGAGAATTCGGCGGGAAGCACCACACGACCGTCATCCACTCTGTGGAGAAGATTGAGGCGCTCGTTTCCAAGGATCAGAATTTCCACAGGGTCGTGAGCGACATTATGGATAATCTTTGCAAGTAGTTAGCTCACTTTTAGGGTAAATTGTTTTCCACAGCCCCTGTTTCCAATAACTTGTTTTATATCAATGAATTAACTAAAAGTTTTCCACATTTCCACAGGGGGCTATGAAAAGTGGCCTGTGGAAATGTGGAAAACTTTTTCCCTGAGACTCTTTTCCACACAAAGATGAAGTTTTCCACAGCGTTTTCCACAGCCGCTGTGGAAAACAATTCCATTGGCTACAACAGTTAAGCCAGTTTTCCACATTTCCACAGGCCCTACTACTACTACTAGATATAAATATAAGGTATTGAATTAGAAGTAATAGGAAAAGGCGTGTACAGTTGCATCACCTTAAAGGCTTGAGTAAGTATCAGGTGATTTGAAAAGCTAAATCCCTCAGAGGAGTTTAAAGATGGAGTTCACGATCAGTAAAACTTCCCTTCAAAAAGAGTTGGGACTCGTGCAGGGAACGGTCGAGAAGAAGAACACGATTCCGGCGCTCTCCAACATCCTGATCGAGTCGGTGGGCGAGGGCACGATACGCGTCACGGGCACAGACCTTGACGTGACGCTGCGCTGCGAGACGGAGGCGGAGATTAAGACGCCGGGCTCGATGTGCGTCGGCGCGCGCAAGCTCTTCGAGATCGCGCGCGTGCTGCCGGACGCCCCCGTCAGTTTCAGGAAGGAGGAGAATAACTGGGCGACGGTCAAGTGCGAGCGCTCCAACTTCCGCATCGCCGGCATTGACCGCGACAACTTCCCGGAAGTCCCCAGCTTCAAGTCGGCCCCCGTCAGGCTGCCGGCGGGCGTCTTCAAGACGTTGATTGACCGAACCATCTTCGCCATTACGCTCGAAGAGTCGCGCTATACGCTCTCGGGCGCGAAGTTCATGCTCGACAAGACGGGCGCGCGGATGGTGACGACCGACGGTCACCGCCTGGCCTACGTCGAGCGCAAGGACCTGGGCGAGGGCGCGCCGGCCGAGGAGATTGACGTCCTCATCCCGCGCAAGACGCTCGCCGAATTGACCAAGCTCACCTCCTCCTTCGAGGGCGACATCGGGCTCGGCGCCGACGAGAATCACATCTACTTCGAGGTCGGCACGCGCCTTCTCATCTCGCGCACGCTCTCGGGGCAGTTCCCGAACTACGAGATGGTGATGCCGAAGACGAACGACAAGAGCGCCGAGTTCGACTCCGCGCAGCTCGGGCAGGCCATCCGCCGCGTCGCCCTGATGGCCGACGACCGCTCGCACGCCGTCCGCTTCCACCTGAAGCCCGGCAGCCTCGACATCAGCGCCCAGACGGCCGAAGAGGGCGACGCGCGCGAGACGGTCACCACCGAATACGCGGGCGACGAGACTGAGATAGGCTTTAACGCCGCCTACCTTCAGGACTTCCTCAACGTCCTCAACGACGGCTCAGTCTCCTTCGAGTTCAAGGACGGCAACTCCCAGGCGCAACTCCGCCCCGCCTCCGACGACGGCTACGACTACCGCTACGTCGTCATGCCCATGCGCCTCTGATTCGGCGGCCGCAAAATTGGCGAGCCCGCGTCCTTTCGAGCAGCATATGTTAAAATTTAACGTATGCTGCTCGAATCCATTGAGGCTCACAATTTCAGGAATTTGAGCGGCCAAATCTTCTTCGACGACGGCCTCAACGTCATCTACGGCGAGAACGGTCAGGGCAAGACCAACTGGCTCGAAGCCATCTACCTCCTGGCGACCAGCAAATCCTTCCGCACGCAGCGGCCGCAGGAGGCCGTGCGCTTCGGCGAGAGCCTGTCCGTCGTCCGCGGGCGCGTGGCGCGCGCGAGAGACGTGCACAGGGACTTGCAGGTCACGCTCCAGGGCAGCTCAAAG
Organism: Pyrinomonadaceae bacterium; assembly: GCA_036387195.1. Classification (GTDB taxonomy): domain Bacteria; phylum Acidobacteriota; class Blastocatellia; order Pyrinomonadales; family Pyrinomonadaceae; genus QHXN01. Next base: position 27,364 of record DASVUF010000211.1, read on the forward strand.
TCGCTCACGCTCAACGGCAAGCGCGAGACGCTCGCAAGCTACCTCAGCCAGCTCCACGTCGTGCCCTTCACGGCCGACGAGCTGGAGGTGGTGCGCGGCGCGCCCGACGCGCGGCGCCGCTTTCTGGACCGCGGCGTCGTCTCGCTGCACCACAGCTACGTCCAGACGCTCGCCGACTACCAGCGCGTCGTCAAGCAGAAGAATCGGCTGCTCCAGGACCTCTCCGATTCGGAGACGAGCGTTGACAACGCGCGCGACCTGATCGAGCCCTGGAACGAGCAGCTCATCCACCTCGGCGCCGTAATCCACCGCGCGCGCCTCGACTACGTCGAACGCCTCTCGCAAAGCCTTCAGCAACGCCTTTTCGAGCGCGAGGAGGTCACCATTCGTTACGCCTCGTCGCTCGAAGGCAAGGGAGATTTGGGGGATTACGAGGCGCTGCTTAGAGAGCGGCTGCGTCTGCGGTTGCAGGCCGAAATCGCCTCGGGCTACGCGCTCATCGGCCCGCACCGCGACGAGCTTGAGGTGCTCTTCGACGGCCGCGACATACGCGCCTTCGGCAGCTCCGGCCAGCAGCGTAGCGCGTTGATTCTACTTGACTTAGCGGCAATTTCGGTGTATTATTCGTGGCACAATGAGTATCCGCTTTTCCTGATGGATGACGTGGATGCGGAACTGGACCAGAGGCGTATCGGTCATTTGCTGGAATACCTTGAAGGGCGCACGCAGACGTTCCTTACGACCTCTAAAAATGACCTCATCAAAGGGCTTGCCGCGCACGCAAAGCTGGTTGAAGTGAGGGACGGCGTGGCCGCCGACGCCGGGCGGGTCGCGCGTGAGCGAACAATCGCCGCGCCCGCCGAAAGCATCTAAACCTCGTCCTCCGTACGTCTTCCCGAGTCAGGAACCGGAACAGGATATAGATATGCACGAAGAGGAGAGCACTTTGCCAACTGCCACTTTAACAAAGAAGAAGAACGACTCTTATACCGCGACTTCTATCACAGTCCTCGAAGGCCGCGAGGCCGTCCGCAAGCGCCCGGCCATGTACATCGGCTCGACGGGCGAGATGGGGCTCCACCACCTCGTCTACGAGGTCGTAGACAACTCCGTTGACGAAGCCCTCGCCGGCTTCTGCGACACGGTCGAGGTCACAATCCACCTCGACAACTCCATCACGGTCATAGACAACGGCCGCGGCATCCCCGTGGACTATCACAAGCAGGAGAAGAAATCCGCCGCCGAGGTCGTGATGACCAAACTCCACGCCGGCGGCAAGTTCGACTCGAACGCCTACAAGGTGTCCGGGGGACTCCACGGAGTGGGCGTCTCTTGCGTAAATTTCCTCTCTGAGACGCTCCGGCTCGAAATCTGGAGGGACGGGGCGACCTACGAGCAGGAGTACGTCCGCGGCATCCCTGTGACCAAACTGGAGATGACGGGCAAGACCCGCCGCCGGGGCACCAAAATCACCTTCAAGCCCGACTCGGAGATTTTCGAGGTCAGCGAGTTCAGCTTCGATAAGCTCTCCGAGCGCCTGCGCGAAAAAGCCTTTCTCAACAAAGGCATCCGCATCACCATCAAGGACGAGCGGCAGGAGCCCGAGCGCTCGCACGAATTCTACTACCGCGGCGGCATCGCCGAATTCGTCAAGCACCTCAACAAGAACAAGACCGTCCTTCACGATAAGCCGGTTTACTTTGAAAAATCGGGCGACGCGCTCTCGGTGGACGTCGCCATCCAGTACAACGACGCCTACGACGAGAAGGTCTACTCCTTCGCCAACAACATCAACACCGTTGACGGCGGCACGCACCTCTCGGGCTTTCGCTCGGCGCTGACGCGCACGATTAACGCCTACGCCCAGTCCTCCGGGCTGGCGAAGAACTTCAAAAGCTCGCTGTCAGGCGACGACGTGCGCGAGGGGCTGGTGGCGGTCATCTCCGTCAAACTTCCGCAGCCTCAATTCGAGGGGCAGACCAAGGGCAAGCTCAATTCGGACGTCAAGGGCGCGGTCGAGTCTTTCCTCAACGAGCGTCTGACCGAGTATTTCGAGCAGAATCCCACGGTCGCCAAGAAAATCGTCGGCAAGGCCGTTGACGCGGCGCGCGCCCGCGAGGCGGCGCGTAAGGCCCGCGAAATCGTCCGCAAAGGCGTGATGGGCTCGACGATGCTGCCGGGTAAACTGGCCGACTGCCAGGAGAGGGACCCGGCTCAGTGTGAGCTTTACATTGTAGAAGGAGACTCGGCCGGCGGCAGCGCCAAACAGGGGCGCGACAGGCGGTTCCAGGCGGTCCTTCCTCTAAAAGGTAAAATATTGAACGTCGAGAAGGCGCGCTTCGACAAGATGCTCGGCCACAGCGAGATTAAAACGCTGATTACGGCGATGGGGACGGGCATCGGCAAGGACGACTTCGACGTCAACAAACTCCGCTACCACAAAGTCATCTTCATGACAGACGCGGACGTGGACGGCTCGCACATCCGCACGCTGCTCCTGACCTTCTTCTACCGGCAGATGCCTGAGCTTATAGAGGCAGGACACGTCTTCATCGCGCAACCGCCGCTGTTTAAAGTAAAACGCGGTAAGCGCGAAGAGTACATCAAGGATGAAAAGTCCATCGTCCGCTACCTCATGCGCCAGGCGACCAGCGACATGAAGGTCGCCTCGGCGAACGGCGGCGGCGTCATCGAGGGCCGGGAACTCGCGCGCGCCCTTGAGCAGATGGTCGAGCTAAACCGTTACTGCGAAAAGCTTATCAGGCGTCTCGGCAACGACGAGCGTTTGTTGCGCCTGCTCCTTGAGGCTTTCGGCGGGCGCGAGGGCGTGCTGGTCGAAGAGGGGGCCACGCTCAAGGGAGTCTTCCAGGACAAGGAGGGCGAACGAATCGGGCGCGTCGAGGCGGCTCTGGCCAGGGCCGGTTATAAGACCGAACTCGCCCCGGACGAGGAACACGGGCTGTGGGAGATTGAGACGGTTGTCCCCGGCGGTGCAAAAGCTAAAATAGACTGGGATTTGGCGAGCCACGTCGAGTTCCAGAAGGCCGTTGATTTATACAAGACGCTCGAAAGGCGTCTGACCGCGCCGTTCACCCTGGGCGAGAACGGCTCGAAGGAAACCATCGGCACGCGCGAAGAGCTTTTGGACCGCGTACTTACAGCCGCGAAGAAGGATTTGACGATTCAGCGTTACAAGGGGCTCGGCGAGATGAACCCCGAGCAGCTCTGGGAGACAACGATGAACCCGGAGAAGCGTACGCTGCTTCAGGTCAAAATTGACGACGCGGTGGAGACGGATCAGATTTTCACGATTCTGATGGGCGACGCGGTTGAACCCAGACGCAGGTTCATCGAAGATAACGCCTTGGATGTGAAGAACTTGGACGTTTAGTCCGGAACACATGAGCGGGCTGAGTGTGAATCTATTTGACACACTCAGCCCGCTCATGTAGAATGAAGACCCTTTCCTCCTGTGGATCTTACCGCTGCATGCATCTCGCGTATGCAGCGGAATTTTTTTGCAGCAAAATTTGTTGCGGAAATATCCTCCCATAGTCATAGCACTAACAAAAATAATGCTTCTTTTCAGGGATATTTCCGCCTGAGCGGTCTATTCGTCCTTGGAGAGCGCGCTGTCCACCTGCTCGTCCAGGTCAATGCGGCGCGGGCGTGTGGCTCCGAGTTCGTTGTAGCGCCCGCCCGGCGCGAACTGGCCGGACTCGCCGACGTCTATGGCCCGCTCGTCGTTCGCGGGGTTGATGTCCTCAATCGGGTTTGGCGTCGCGTCGGGTTTGAGGTCGGGGTCTTCGTCCCGCCCCCCGAGGGAGCTTTTGGTCTCTTTGAAATCAGGCATCTTCTTCCTCCTCTTTGAGAATTAAGGGTTTAGGTCGGTTCGCCGAAGCGTTGTGTGCGAAAGCGGTAAAGCTTGAGCGGCTCGCCGGCCGGAATGCCGGCCTTGCGGGCGGCGACGCCGACCTGCTCGTCGGCCGTACGGATGCCGTCTAGGGCCGGCAGAAGGAGCCCGCGCCGCGAGCCCGTGCGGTTCGTGACGACCACGCCGAAAATTGAAGGGTCCAAGTCCTCGAAGGCGGCCGGCTCAAGGCTTCCGAGAACGTCAACCGAATAACTCAGTGACGGAAGTTCGTCGGCCGCGACGGGTTTAAAGCGTCTGTCGCGCGTCGCGGCTTTGATGGCGTTGTTTATCACCTCTTCGGCGAGCGAGGGCTGTTCCGGCTCGACGGCGCCGATGCAGCCCCTGAGTTGGCGGCCCAGGGTCTTGATGCAGACGAAGCACGCCGCCGGGCGAGTCAGCAGGGGCGTGTGCGAGGCGCGAGCCGGCTTGATGACGCCCCTTTCGAGGATGAAGGATTCTACAGCGGCCCGGGCCAGCGCCGGGATTTGACCTGCGTCGCGTGCAGAGAGGTAAGCCTGCGCCTCAGAGTTGTCCGGCGCGCCGGACGCCGGCGGGCTTGCGCTCTCGACACTGTTAAACTTGAGAGCCATCGTCAATTCAGTCCCGCGCGCGACAGTTGCGCCACAAGGTAGCCGACGCCGAAGGGGGCTTCGTAGTGTAGGACTTCACAGTCCTCGTCGCCGCCGGCCGAAGCCCCGAGGGCGACAAGCATCGAGCGATAACCGCACTCGCCTGCGAGATGGCGAAGTCCGGAATCTATCTGAGGGATTCGGCGGGGGACGTTCAGGCGAAGCGCTTCGACCACCTCCTCGTCGAAGCGGCGCGCTTCCGGGTGGAAGCCGGCGGGCGCGCCGGGCTTGAGCCGGTGGCTCAGGTCGCCGCTGGCGACGAAGGCGGCGGGTCTGCGGACGCGTTCGACCGCGCGCCGGACGCACCGGCCGAAGCGGACGTGGTCGTCGTCCGAGAGGAAGCTGTAGCCGAGCGCGACGACTTGTCCCTCCCAGCCGTTCCGCAGAAGGAAATAGAGCGGCACGGCCGTCCCGTGGTCGAGGCGGCGTTGGCCGAGGCTGACGACGCGGAGCCGTTCCTCCTCGGCGGCCTCGCCGACGGCGGCGAGCAGTTCAGCGTCGAGCGGCGCTTCGACGATTGCCTGCGGGGCGCGGAAGTTGGCAAAATCTCCGCGCAGCAGCGCGCCGCCGTAGGCCACGAAGGCGCTCTTTTCGAGCGGCGCGTGCGGCGAGACGAGCACGACCGTCTCCGCGCCGAGGGCTTTGATGCGCCGGGTCAGCTCGCGCATGGCTTCGACGGAGGCGCGCGTCTCCGCGGCCCGCGCGCCGCCGACTTCCGGGACCATGATCGGCGGGTGCGGGGCGATGCCGACGAAGACGAGAGGACTGCTGTTGACCATCCTCGGCGTTTGCGGCTGAAGGGCCTCAGGCTCAAGACCCGGCGCCCGAAGCGGGCGGCGTCGTCAAAAAGCGACGCGGGGAAAAGTGTTTCGACTTGTAGGGGTTGACGTGGATTCTAACAACTGCGGTTTTCGTCGGCAAGCATGACGGCCGCCGCGACGGACGGAAGCGCCGGCGAGAGGCCGGCGGGCAAGACGTTTAAGGAGAACGGTGGCGGAGACTAACGGAGAGTTCGACGCGCTCATCGTCGGGGCGGGGCCGGCGGGCTCGCTCGCGGCGGAGCTTTTGGCGCGTGGCGGGGCGCGCGTGGCGCTGTTCGACGGGCGGCCGGCGGGCGAGGCGAAGGCGTGCGGCGGCGGCGTCACGTCGAAGGCGCTGAAGGCTTGGCCCTTCCTGCTCGAAGCCGGCGGGCGCGCAGTCACCGAGGTCGAGATGGTTTCGCCGGCGGGCGACGCCGTCCGTCTGAAGCTGGCCGAGCCCTTCGCCATCTACTCGCGCTGCGCGCTTGACTCCTACCTGCGCGCGCGCGCGGAGAGGGCGGGCGCGCGAGTCTTTGAGCGTCGCGTCTCGGTCGCCACGGAGAGGGACGCCGGCGGGCGGTGGGTCGTGCGCGAGCGCGGGGGCGAGGCGTGGGCGGGCCGCGTGCTCGTCGCGGCCGACGGCGCCAACAGCGCGATTGCGCGGAGGCTGGCCGGGCCGCTGTCGAACTCGGACATGGAGGTGGCCTTCGGCTACCGGACGCCGCTCGGCGAGGCGGACGAAGCCCCGACGGTCATCGCCTTTCTGCCGGGCTGGGCGGGCTACGCGTGGGCCTTCCCGCGGCTCGACCACATCTCCTTCGGCATCGCCACCGCGCAGGACGCCTTCGAGCACGGCGCGCTCGACCGAATGCTGTGGGACTTCATGGCCGGCTACTACCGCGCGCGAGAGGAGGGCGGGGCGTGGCCGTCGCTCGAAAGAGCGGCGCGCGACGGCGGCGAGGTCGCGGAGAGGCTGCGCGGCGTGGCCGAGCGTTACGCGGCGCGCATACCGGGGCTCGCGCCCGAGACGTTCGACGCGCGGCGCGCGGCCGGCGACGCGTGGGCGCTTCTGGGCGACGCGGCGGGCTTCGCCGACCCGGTGACGGGTGAGGGGATTTACTACGCGCTGCGCTCGGCCGAGCTGTTCGCGGAGGCGTATCTCGCCGGCGACGTCGCGTCTTACGAGGCGAAGTGGCGGGCGGACTTCGGGGGCGAGTTGCGGCGCGCGTCGAAGATGCGCCGCAGGTTCTACGGCGACTTCTGGGGCGGCCCTTTCACAGACCGCATGATTAAGCTCGCGCGCGCGCACGCCGGCATCCGCCGCACGCTGCGCGAGCTGGTCACGGGCGACCAGGGCTACGTGGACCTCAAGCGCACGCTCGCGCGGCGCGCCCTCAACCCCTTCTGAGACGGCGGCGCGACGCGGGCCCTCGACTCAAACTTTGTCGGCGGGGCGTGTGTAGGGCGCGAGGCGGCGTTTGAGTTCTTCGGGGATGGGGACGGACTCGAAGGTGTTGCGGCGGACGGCGACGAGGACGAAGTGCGCCTCGGCGACCAGCTCTTCGCCGTCGCGTCGCACCTCGAAGTTGAGCCGGAGCGACTTCGTGCCGACGCGGCCGACGTAGACGGAGACTTCCAGCAGGTCGTCGAGCTGCGCGGCGCGGCGGAAGTCGCATTCGAGGTGCGCGCGCGGCAGCCACACGTCAAGCTCGTCGAACATCACGCCGTAGGGCAGGCCGACGGCGCGGAACAGCTCGGTCTCGGCGAACTCGAAGAAGCGTATGTAGGCGCCGTAGAAGATGATGCGCGCCGCGTCCACGTCGCCCCAGCGGACGCGCTCCTCGATGCTGTATTTCCAGGGTTCGCTCACGTCTTTGATTCCAAGTCTGAAAGGGGCGGGCCGCGCCGCGCATCACGCGCGCAGGCCGCTCACGAAATCGCCGACCGCGCGGCCGAACTCCTCCGGCCGCTCGACGTTCGACAGGTGCGCGGCCCCCTCTATGCGGACGAGGCGCGCGCCCTTAATCTTCGCGCGCATCGCCTCGGCGTCCGACGGCGGCGTGATGGAGTCTTCGCCGCCGACGATGACGAGCGAGGGCGCGTCTACGGACGCGAGCAGGTCGGTCTGGTCGCGGCGCGCGGCCATCCCGCGCAGGGCGGCGGCCGCGCTCTCTGGTTTGGCGCCGAGCATCATGGCGCGCACGCGCTCGACCACGTCGGGCCTGCGCTCAAGCGTGGAGGCCGACAGGAGCTTCGGCAGCATCGCCTCGGCGATTGGCGCCATGCCGTCCCGCAAGGCCCTCCGCGCGGTCTCTTCGCGCGCGCGTTTCCCCTCGTCCGTGTCGGCCTGCGGGCGCGTGTCGGCGAGGACGAGGGCGCGGACGCGCTCCGGAAAGCGACGGTAGAACTCGAACGCCACGTAGCCGCCCATCGAGAGGCCGCCGAGCACGGCGCGCTCGACGCCCAGCGCGTCCATGAGCGCGGCGACATCCTCGGCCATCTCGTCCATCGTCAACGCCGCGCCGCCGGGCGGCGTCTCGCCGAAGCCGCGCAGGTCGGGCGCGACGACGCGACACGTCGCGCCCAGCGACTGCAACTCCCCGCGCCACATCGAGCGGTCGAACGGGAAGCCGTGCAGCAGCACGAGCGGCGTCCCGCGCCCCTCTTCGTCGTAAGCCATCTCGACGCCGCGCACGCGCGCGGTCGCTTTAGACATAGCGCCTCCCGCTCAGAAATTCTTCCCGAAAGTCTCGACGCCGGGGCCGCAATGATAGCCCCGGCGTCTTAAAAGTTTAAGAGCCGCCGCGCGCCAGCGCCTCGGCGTAGACGCGCCCGGTGGCCTCGACCATGCGCGCGAGGTCGAAGCGCTCGCGCGCGGCGGCCAGCGCCCTCTCGCCGAACGCGCCCCGCCGTTCTTCGTCTTCGAGCAGCGAGAGGACGGCCGCGGCCATCGCGTTCACGTCGCCGACGGGGACGAGCAGGCCGTCGGCGCCGTCTTCGACGACCTCGCGCGCGCCCTCCGTCGCGGTCGCGACGACGGGGACGCCGCACGCCAGCGCCTCGACCATCGCCAGCCCGAAGGCTTCGGAGCGCGAGGCCGAGACCAGCAGGTCGAGCGAAGCCAGCAGGCGCGCCAACTCCTCCTCGCCGAGCAGGCCGAGCAGGCGCACGCGCGCCCCCAGTCCCAACTCGCCGACGAGCCGCGTGAGGAGCGCGCGGTGTTCGCCGCCCCCCGAAGCGTCTTCGCCGACGATGACGAACTCGACCCCGTCGCCCAACCTCCCGGCGACGAGCGCCGCGGCGCGCAGGAAGTCGGCCTGACCCTTGACCTCGCTCAACTCGCCGACGATGCCGACGCGGAGGGGCGCGCCCTCTTCCTTCGCTGACGCGGCCCGCGCGCGGTCGAAGCGCGCGAGGTCAACGCCGTTCGTGACGACGCGAATCTTGTCCGCGTCGAAAATCTTCTGCCCGCGGAGCGCGCGCGCGACCGCGCCCGAGACGGCGATGACGCGCGAGACGTTCGAGAGCGCGAGGCGGTGCGCGCGGCTTAAGGGGAAGAGGACGTGGCGCGTGATGACGAGTCGCGGAGTGCGCGCGCGGCGGGCGGCGAAGGCGGCCAGCGTGTAGTCGCGCGCGACGTGCGCGTGGAGGATGTCCACACGTCGCTCGCGCGCGAGCCGCGCGAGCTTGAGCGCGCCGCCCACGTCGAGCGCGTTGCGCAGCGGCAGCGTGAAGACGTTCCGCGCGGGTAAAAAGTCGAGACGCGCGCGCAGCGGCGAGCCCGGGGCGAGCGCGACGAAGACTTCGTGGCCGCGCCCGTCGAGCCCGCGCGCGAGGTCCAAGAGGTGACGCTCGCCCCCGCCGAACGCGCGCGCCGAGCTGACCTGTAAGACTCTCACAAAGGCGAAAGGCGAAAGCGATGGGGCATGAGAGTCGCCGCGTCCGTCATCCCCGGCGCGCGAGCGGCGAGGCGTCGAAGTTGGCGAGCAGGTCCGCCGGGTCGCGGTAGATGCGGACGCAGCCGGCGGCGCGCAGGTCTTCTTCCGGGAAGCCGCCGCAGAGCAGGCCGATTGTTTGGAGCCCGGCCTTGCCCGCGGCCTCGGCGTCGTAGGGCGTGTCGCCGACGACGAACGCCTCCGAGGGGTTTACGCCCCCGAGGCGCGCGAGCGCCGCCTCGAAGATGTCGGGGTGCGGCTTCGACCTGTCGGCGTCGTCGGCGGAAGTCTCCTCCTCGACGAGGTCTTCGATGCCGGCGACCTTCTTGTAGGTCTGCAACTCGTCGCCCTTGGCCGAGGAGGCGAGCGCGATGCGGAGCCCTTCGCGCCTGATGCGCTCGAACAGCTCGGGCACGGCGGGGAAGCCTTTGACGCGCGGCAGGTAGTCGCGCTTGAAGATTTCGCCGCGACGCTTCTCAAGCTCGTCGCCGAACTCTTCAAGCTCTTTGTCGGAGAGGAAGACCGGCATCAGTTGGTCGCCGCCCTTGCCTATCTGGTAGCGGACGCGCTCGAACTCCTCGCGCTTGCCGAAGCTCACGAGCGCCTCCTGCCAGGCGCCGGCGTGCAGGTCTACGGAGTCAACGAGCGTCCCGTCAACGTCGAAGATGACAGCCTTGAGCAAAGAAGTCTCCCCCGTGAAAGTTTGGCCTGTGACGTTTGCGAAGGCCGCATTATAGCAGCGCGCGTGGAGGCGCGTCGCGCCGCGCGAGGCTGACGCCGAACAGAACACAGGCGCGGCGTCTCGTTCCGCTTTGGTACGCGGACGCGGACGCGCTCGCGCGGCGCGCGGCGGCCAAGTTGGTTCTACCGCTCTGAGTTTGCGAGGCGCGGCCGAGTCGGCACGGGGCTTGCCCATATCGGCGTCGGACGAGTCTCTGCGGCGCGCGGCGCGGGCGAACGCCCGCGGCGCCCGGAAGTGGGAGAGAGAGGCCGGAGGAGTCTTTTATGGCTAAACTTGTGACGGGAGTTTTCAAGACGCGCGTGGCGGCCGAGGCGGCCGTGGACGCCATCATCAAGCGCGGCTACACGCGCGACGACATCAGCGTGCTGATGTCCGACGCGACGAAGTCGAAGGAGTTCGCCATCGAGACGCGCACGCACGCGGCCGACGGGCTCGGCTACGGCGCGGCGCTCGGCGGGACGGTGGGCGCGGTCGTGGCGGCCATCGTGGCGGTCGGGACGAACGTGGTGCTGCCCGGACTCGGGCTGGTCGTGGCGGGGCCGCTGGCGGCGGCGCTCGCGGGGGCGGGCGCGGGCGGCGCGGCGGGCGGGCTCATCGGCGCGCTCGTCGGCGCGGGGATTCCGGAGCACCGCGCGAAGGTCTACGACGCCTCTTTGCGCGCCGGCGGCATCCTCATCGGCGTCGAGTCCAAGACCGACGAGGAGGCCGACAAGCTTCAGGGCTTGCTCGGCGACCTCGGCGCGGAGCACGTGCGGCAGGAGTAATGACGAGTGGTCGGCAGGCGGCGGGGTGACGACGGGTCGGCCGAAGGAAGGTCTTCCAACGACTTAAGGTCTTCCACCGACTACCGATTAGTGTCTACTTTCGAAGGGGCGTATGCGTAGGTACGAGCGTTTAGTCGAGGTGGACGCGCCGGTCGAGCGCGTCTTCGACCTGTTCGCCGACTTCGAGGCGGCGCCGCGCTGGGTCGGCGGCGTGCGCGGCGTGCGGCGCGTGGGGCGGCGCACGTTCCTGTGGGTCGCGGAGACGGCGCTCGGGCTCGACGTCGAGTGGGAGGCGGAGGTGGTCGTCTTCGCGCCCGACCGGCGCGTCGTCTGGCGCTCGGTCGGCGGCGACGTGCGCGCCGACTGCGAGGCCGTCTTCTCCGTGACGCCCGAAGGCACGACGCTCGTCCGCGTGGTGCGGGGGTTCGAGACGCCGGGCGGGCGCTCGGGGCGCGACGTGGCGCGCTTCTTCGGCCGCCGCCCCGGCGAGCAGTTGGAGGAAGACCTCGCGCGCTTCAGGCGTCTGGCCGAGCGCACGCGGCGGCGCGAGGGCGTGCTCGCGGCCGGGCCGGACTACGACGACAGGGCGCGCGGCGAGAGGCGTCACGCCCCGGACGCGCGCGAGCGTGAACGGCCCCGGGCGCGGGAGCCGCGCGGGGCCGGCGAAGAGCCGCGCGCGCGGTACGCGATGACGCCGCGCGAGCGGCAGCGAGAGCGAGAGCGCGCGTGGGAGGAGAGCCGCGCGGAGGAGCAGAGGCGCGCCGCCGGCTGGTACCTGCGGCGCGGCGTTGACCGCCTGCTCGAACACCCGCCCGACGACAGGGCGCGCAGGGGGCGAAGTTGAAGGCCGGGCCGTAGAAAGTTCAGGGTCGGGGGCCGGGCGGTAAGCGGTTTGAGTTTGAAAGGCCGGGCCGTCGGGAAGTTTGAAGTCGAGGGTCGGGCCGTCAGGAAGTTTAGAGGCCGCCGCCGGGACTTTCGCCCGGCGGCGGCCTCGCTTCAGTTTCGGAGTTCGGTGTGCGGCGTGCGTCAGCGCTTGACGGCGTCGCCCGCGTCTTCGAGCATGTCGCCGACCTTGCGCTTGGCCCCGCCCCAGCCTTCCTTGACGTCGCCCTTGAGCTTGTCGGCCGAGCCCTCGGCCTCCATCTCGTCGTCGCCGGTCAGGCGGCCGAAGCCTTCTTTGAGAGACCCCTTAGCCTGGTCGTATTTGCCTTCAACCTCGTCGTGATTCGGAGCACCCATTCTCGTCAATCCTCCTTCAGGTTTAAATCCGGGAGAGCGCCGCCTCGGCTCGTTCGGGGTTAGAGATGGCAACGGCCATGCCAGCGCGGCGCTCGGGGCGTGGGCGCGGGCGGAAGCCTTTACGGGCGACGCAGATGCGGGCGCGGGCGCGGATTTCGCGGGGCGAGGGGAGGGGCTCGGGCGGGTTCGTTTTCGTACGATGTCGCGGCTTCGCGCCCTGTCTTGAGACAAGAGGCGGCGGGCGCGGCCGCGCGTCGTTTGTGCGCGGGCGTTGGAGGGGAAAAAAGAGGGCGCGCGAACCGTTCGGGTTCGCGCGCCCTTCGGAGTGGGGCGGCTTGCGAAGCTCTAAAGCTTAGAACTCGAAGCGCGCGCCGAGCTGCACCTGACGCTCGCGGAAGAGCGTGCTGTCGGCGCCCGTCGTCTGGCCGAACGGCCCGTTGGCCGTCAGACACTGCGCGGCGCCCGCGGGGCAGCCCGTGGTCGAGAAGTTGTAGATGGTGCTGTTGACGCCCGTGACCTGCGTGCGGTTGAAGAGGTTGAAGCCCTCGGCCAGCAGCTCGAACCGCATCCCCTCGCCGAGGTTGAAGCGGCGCGAGACGCGCATGTCGAGGTACCAGATGCTGGGCTGCTTGTAGAAGTTGCGGCGCAGCAGCGAGAAGCGGTTGGCGCCGCCCGAGCCGTTGATGCCGCCGGCCGGCGTCGTGTTCGACGCGAAGCCGTAGGCCGTCGGCGTGATGGAGCCCGAGATGGAGGCCGTGTTGCGCGCGCCCGAGAAGGCGTTGAAGATGGGCGCGATGGTCCAGCCGTTGAAGATGGCGCGGCCCACCTCGCTGTTGCGCAGGCTGGCGAAGTCCGTGTTGTAGACGACGCTCGCCACGAACTTGTGCCGGCGGTCGAAGGCCGAGAGCGCCTTCTCGTTCTGCTGGTCGAAGACGTTGAACGGCGTGTTGGTCTGGGTGAACGTGGCCGAGGTCTGGCCGTTGTCCTCCGCCCGCGAGAGCGTGTAGCTCGTCTGGAACTGGAGGCCGTTGGTCAGGCGGCGGTTCGCCTGGAGCACCAGCGCGTGGTACTTCGAGAAGATGTTGCTGCGAATCTCGGTGACGGCGCCGAAGTTGGCGTTCGGGCGGTTGCCGGTGAAGATGGGCGTGCGCAGCGTCTGGCCGGCGAACTCGCCGCCGACGATGGGCACGTTGACGACGGCGCTCGGCGCCGGCAGGTTGACGTCAATGAAGGTCGGCAGCGAGTTGCCGAAGCTGAAGAGGTAGGCGGCCGAGACGGCGGTGTTGCGCGCTATCTGGCGCTCGAAGATCAGGTCGGCCTGGTGAATCTGCGGGAGCTGGAAGTCGTCGGCGAAGTACTGCACCGCCGGGCGGACGACGACGTTGGCCGAGGTCGAGCCGATGGGCACCAGCAGGTTCGGGTAGATGGGCAGGCAGGTCTGCGCGGTGCAGCCCGACGGCAGGTTGTTGGCCGAGATGATGAGCTGCTGCTGCGCGCGGTCGGCGCCGAGCCCCGTGTTGATGAGCGCGTTGTAGACCGTCGAGTTGATGACGCGGCCGTAGTAGAGGCCCCAGCCGCCGCGCAGGGAGGTCCTGCCGTCGCCGGTCAGCGCGTAGGCGAAGCCGAGGCGCGGGCCGAGGTTGTTCTTGTCGTTGACCATGTTGCCCGTCTGGGGCAGCGCCGGGTTGACGTTGATGGGGTCGGGGTTCTGCTGGTACTCGTAGCGGAGCCCGAGGTTCAGCGTCAGGCGCGGGGTCACGCGCCAGTCGTCCTGGACGAAGAAGTTGTAATCGGTCGTCTCCATCGTCAGGCCGAGCGGCCCGATGCCCTGCGTGAAGTTGCCGGCGTAGCACTGGCCGGCGCGGATGCGCTGGGCGGCGGGCGTGTTGGTGGCGAGCCGCGGGCAGACGCCGAGGAAGGCGTTGTCGGCGGTCGGCGTCAGCGCGCGGACGGCGCCCGCGGTGCGGAAGTTAGTGTAGTCGAAGATGAAGTCGTTGATGCCGTTGGCGCCGCTGTAGCTGAACTCGCCGCCGGCGAAGCGCAGGTTGCTGATGATGTCCTTGACGAAGTTGATGTCGGCCCCGTACTTGAGCGTGTGGTTGCCGGTCGTGTAGGTCATCGTGTCGGCGAACTGCCAGCGCCGCTCGTCGGGGAAGGCCGGCCGCTCGAGGAAGTCGGGGATGCCGAAGGTCAGGCCGTTCTGGATGAAGACCTGCGGCGAGCGCCCGCCGACGGAGTTGGTCGGCGCGTTCGAGAGCGCGCCCTGGCTGAACTGCGTCTCGTTGTCGCGGCCGTACTGGAAGCGCCCCTCGTTGAGCAGCGTCGAGGTCAGCGTCGAGGTCAGGCGCAGCGTGATCCAGTCTATCTCGACGAGGTCGTCGCCGAAGTTGTCGCGGGCGCGCGTGTTGGTGGCCTGGGTCTGGACGCCGTTGAGCGAGTTCCAGCGCAGGCGGTTGTAGGTGGCGGTGAAGGTGTTCTTGTCGTTGATGTTCCAGTCGACCTTCGGCAGGAAGAGCTTCTGGTCGGCGTTGCGCTCGACCTCGCCCGTCAGGCTGTTGAGGAAGCTGAGCCCCTCGTCAATCTGCGCGGAGGTCAGGCCGCGCTGCTGGAGCAGGGTGCGGTTGACCGTGTTGAGGAAGCTGGCCTGCGTGAAGCGGGCCAGGCCGGGGAAGTCGCGCTTCTGCTGGTCGTAGGAGAAGAAGAAGAACGCCTTGTCCTTGACGATGGGGCCGCCGACGGCGCCGCCGAACTGGTGGCGCACGTCCTTGGGCTTGATGCCGACCACGTCGAAGACGCCGTTGACGAGGACGTTGTTGGTCGCCAGCGGGTTGCGCGCGCCCCAGCGGTTGTTGCGCTGGAAGTAGAAGACCTCGCCGTTGAACTCGTTGGTGCCCGACTTGGTGACGGCGTTGACGACGCCGCCGGCCGAGCGGCCGTACTCGGCCGAGTAGCTCGACGTGTTGACCTGGAACTCGCGGATGGCCGACTGGCTGACCGAGTAGCTGATGCGGGTGCGGCCGCGCTCCTCGGCGAAGAACGCCTGGTTGTTGTCGCCGCCGTCGATGGTGTTGTTGTTGAGCAGGCCCGAGATGCCGCGGAAGGAGATGAGGCCGAAGGTGCCGTCGGGCACGGCGCCGGGCGCGAGGATGGCGTAGTTCGACCAGCGGCGGCCGTTAATCGGCAGGTTGTTTATCGAAGTCTGGTTGATGTTGGTCGAGAAGTCCTGCTGCTCGGTGTTGATGACCGGCGCCTCGCTCGTCACCTGGACGGTCTCCTGCGCGCCGCCGACGGCGAGCGAGATGTCGAGCGGCGTGACGCGCCCGACCTCGACGACCACCTGCTGCTGCGTGTAGCCGGCGAAGCCCGAGGCGCTGATGACGACGCTGTAGTTGCCCGGGTCGAGCTGCACGACGCGGAAGCGGCCCTCGTCGTCGGTCGTCGCGGTGAACTCCCTGTTGGTCTCCTCGTTCCGGACGGTGACCGGCGCGTTGGGCACGACGGCGCCCTGCGGGTCCTTGACCGTGCCGCCGATGGCGCCCTGCGTCGTGGACTGCGCCATGACGTGCGGCGCGCCGAAGGCGAAGCACAAGATGAGCAAGGCCAGCGCGCAGGCGGACTTGCTGGAGGGATTTTTCGGCATATTTCTTCCTTTGGCTGCTTGGGTTGTTGCGGTGATTCGGGATTCCGGCGCCATGCTTTCCAACGTCTCCCGATGCTCTCGGCCGACCCGTTTGCTTGAAAGATGGCTAGAAGAGAACGGAAACTTATACCATACGGGAAGAAGCTTTCGCGAGCGTTACGCCGGCGTAAACGCGGTGTTAAATACTACACTTCCCGCGGCGGCGCAAGACTGAAAAGGCCGCGCGCCCTCCCCCGCGAAACGCCCGCGCCGGCCGCCCCGAACGGGGGCCGCGCGGGCGCGGAGTCTGAGGGGAGGCGTGCGACCGAAACAGTCACGGGGCGTCAAGCTGTCCGTCCAAAAACCTGAATCAAAAAGTCCAAAAACTCGGATGCGAGCGCCCGCCCTCTTCCGACGCCGGGCGGACGCCTCCCCGCCGGGGCATCTTAACTAGCACAGGCGGAAAGGTTTCAACGCTCGCGCGCCGAGCCGTTCGGGGGGGCGAATTACAGTCTCAAACCTAACCCGTGCCGAAGAGACAAAAAGTATGCCAGCAGACGCGCCCGCCGCGGGGGCGCGGCGGGCGCGTCGAAGACTTTCCCGAGAGGCATCGCCGGCCGCGCCGTAGGGCCCGGCTGTGCGAAAGCGGAAGGGCCGCGCGGAGGGGCTTTTCGAACCCTCCCGCGCGGCCCCTCGTCCGAATCGTCCGAAGCCCCGAGCGCCGCAAGGCGCGGGCGGCCCCGGGGCTTCGTCGCCGTCTACTTCTTCCCGGCGCGAGCCCGCGGCCGCGGGCCGGGGCGCTGCTGCTTCTTGAAGACGAGCTTCTTCGTCCCCTTAGAGAGCGCCGGCGCCGCCGCGCCGCCGCCCTCTTCGGAGCACTCGCACGCCTCGACGTTGACGTAGAAGCGGAACGCGCCGGGCTGGTTGACGCCGAGCAGGAACTGGACGTTGACCGTCTCACCGTCCGGCAGCGCCTCGCCGAGGTTGACGAGGCCGACGCCGAGCGAGGAGTTGAGCGCGCCGCCGTTCGGCTGGGAGGGCGGCCCCTCGACGTACGTCCCGCTGACGGTCACCTGCGAGCCGTCCGAGCGCGTGACGACGATGTCCTCGGAGTCGAGCGCGCGCAGGTCGGCGACGCCCCCCGGGGCGGGGAAGGTCGTGATGGCGACGATGCGGAAGGAGAGGAAGTTGACGGGGGCGCCCGTGTTGTTCGTCAGCGTGCGGCGGATGGACATCGTGCCGAACGTCTTGTTCTGGCCGGTGTCGCTCAGGTCGCGGAAGCGGTTGGGCGACTGCGACTGAGAGCGCGCGGGGTCGAGCAGCGAGGAGGGGAACTCCGCGTTGCGCTGGTGGGGGCTGTTGAGCCCCTCGGGGGCCGGCGCGCCGAGGCTCTGCGTGAAGCCGCTGGTGTCCACGCTGACGAAGTCGGCCGCGTTGTCGCCCGAGTCCTTGGGGAGCCCGCCCGTCGTGCAGCCGACGCCCTGGACGAAGGCGCACATGTGGCGCACCCACGCGTACTCCAGCTCGGAGCCGACCTCGGCGCCGGCGGCGAGCCCCGCGCCCTCGCGATACAGGGCGGGGGCGCTGGCGTAGCCGGCGGCGTCGAGCCGCTCCTCCACCGTGAATTTCAGCGGGTCGGCCGTGCGGAAGAGCGCGACGCCGGACTCGCTGAGGAGGTCGAGGGTGTAGCCGCCGGCGGGCGAGCCGTTGGGCAGCAGCACCGCGTCGGGCTGTCCGTAATCGCCGAGCGAGTAGCCGTCCGTGTTGACGGCGAGGAAGTGGCGGCGCGCGGGGATGACCGTCCCGTTGGGGATGATGAAGCGCACCTGCCCGTCCGAGCCGACCAGCGCCCAGCCCGACGAGCCGTCAATGGTCGAGACGGTGATGTCCGCGTTGGTGTTGTTGTAGAACTCGATGTACTCGTCGTTCTCGGCGGCGGTGCCCGGCGCCCTGGGGCCGCCGCCGTCGCCGTTGACGGGCGCCACCTCCTCGCCCATGTTCGGGCCGTGGAAGCGGAACTCGCTGATGATGAGCGCGCCGGCCGGCTGCGCCGCGGCGAGCGAGTAGTAGGAGACGACGGGGTCGTGGTCGGAGTTGCGCTCGGGCGTGGCCGCGTTCGAGGCGTAGGCGGCCGGCGGGTTTTCGGGGAAGTCCGAGTTGACGCGCGCGACGGCGATGCGCGTGTTGCGGTTGCGCGCCGCGCCGTTGACGATGTGGTGGTCGAGCGCCTGCGGCGTGCCCTCGAAGACGAAGCTGTACTGCTCGGCCGCGGGCAGCGTCTCTATCAGGTTGACGAAGTCGGGGTTGACGAGGTCGGGGCTCTGGTCAACGACAATCTGGTCGTCGGGCGTCGGCGTGCCCTTGATGACCGAGAGCGAGTCGTCGTAGCCGCTGTTGAACTGGTAGGCGTTGTAGTCGCCGACCGAGATGACGGGGACGCCGGGGTTGTCCGTCTGCAAGTCGTTGAGCAGGTCGGCCAGCGACTCGGCCTGACGCTTGCGCTTCTCGCGGACGCGCGGGCCCTCGCCCGCCACCAGCTCGACGTCTATGAACGAGCGGAGGTGGTTGACGACGACGAGGACGCGGCGCGGGTTCGCGCCCGAGGGGTCAACGACCGCGTCGAGGACGAGGGGCGGCCGGTCGTGCAGGAGGGCCGTGCCGCCGCCCGGCTCCGTGTAAGTCTCCTCCTCGCGCTCCTGCGTGACGCTCGTCACCGAGACGCGCGAAGTCTTGACGAGGAAGCCGACGTCCTGGTCGCTGTCCTCGCTCGTCCCGTCCTGCTCGACGAGGTAAGCCTCGTAGCCGGGGTTGGGGTCGCCGGCCGCGGCGGCGTCGGCGTTTATCTCGTCGCGCAGCGCCTGGAGGTCTGCGAGGTCGAAAATCTCGACCATGCCGATGACGTCCGGGTAGTGCAGCAGGTTGCGGACGGTGTCGGCGGCCTTCTGCCGCTGCGTGGCGTTGTTGTTGAAGTTCTCTAGGTTGTAGCTGGCGACGGTGAACTCGTCGGCCGCGGGCGCGGGGACGGGCGCCGCCGTCATGTTGGCCGAGGCCGCGGGCGCCGCGTCGGCGACGAGGCGGTACTCGCCGAAGCCGTAGTCGAGCGGCCCCGAGACGGCCGTGAACGTGACGTTCGAGGTGTAGGGCGCGTTGGCCGCGCCGGCGCGCCCGTTGGTGTCAACCTTGAGGCGCTCGGGGTTCTCGTCCCAGCGCGGGATGCAGCAGTCGGGCGTCCCCGTGGTCGGGTCGGGCGGCACGGGGTCCGAGACGGGGATGCCCGGCTCGCGCATGGGGCGCGCGACCGTCGAGAGCACCGTGTAGACGTCGAAGAAGTTGTCGTTCGGCGCGACCGTCCTGAGCGTGCCCGTCAGCCGCATGCCCTCGAACTTCTCTAGCTGCGGCTGCGTGGGCTGGGCGGTCGGGTCGAGGAGGGTCGCGTCGAGCGTGACGGCGGTCGGGAGCGTGTTGCCGGTGTCTATGACCGTGACGCTCGTGACCGAGGTGATTTCGGTCAGGCCGTTGAACTCGGCGACCGTGCCGGAGACGCGCACCTCGTCGCCGACGGCGACGGTCGGGACCGAGGAGGTGAAGACGAAGATGCCCTGCGAGGTGTTCGGGTCGGCGTCGGCGCCGGCGTCGGGCGTCTGGAGGAAGAAGCCGCTGGCCGCGCTGCCGGCGCCGGTGTTGACGCCGGTCTTGAGCAGCGTGACGACGCCCGTGGTGGTGACGTTCGAGCCGGCGAGGGGCGAGGCGGCGCCGTTGCCCTGAATGTCGTGAATGGCGGCGATGGTCACGTCGTCGTTGACGATTGTGCCTTGCCCCTGCCCGTCGGAGACGGTCGCGCCGGCGACGCTGGTGACGTTGACGAAGAACGTCTCGTTGGGCTCGGGCGTCGTGTCGCCGTTGACGGTGACGGTGAACTGGTAGGACTGGCTCCCGTTGGGGATGGTCTGGCCGGTCAGGCACTTCGCCGTGTAGTCGGCGTCCTCGCCGGCGGGGGCGCCGTCCTGCGCCGTGCCGTCGGCGGTGCAGACGTCGAAGGTGACGCCGGAGTGCGTCGAGGTCGAGAGCGAGACGGTGAAGGTGAAGGTGGTCGCGCCGGCGTTGCCCTCGTCCTGCGAGACGTCGTTGACGGCGAGGCTCGGCGTGGCGGGCGCGCCGCCGCACGCGTTGAGCGCCGTCGCCGTGTTGCGCGGGGCGGCGGCCGCGGCCGTGAAGTCGGCCGAGTTGCTGTCCGTGTCGGTGCAGCCGGCGCCGGCGCGGAAGTCGGCGTTGGTCGTCGAGGGCGCGGGCGCGTTCGCGCCGCCCTCGTTGCAGTTCGCCGTCGTGCCGTAGCCGACGAGGTCAACGATGCTGGCCGACGTGGGGCACGCGCCGGAGAGCGCGGTCGTCGCGTTGACGAGCGCCACCTTGGCGGACGTGGCGCTCATGGCGATGGTGCCCGTCGCGTCCGGGGTCGGGAGGTTGTTGACGCCGTTGGTCCCGGCGCCCTCGGCGACGAGGTAGTACTGGCCCGGCTGGAGCGTGACGTTCGTCAGCGGCGTGACCTGCCACGCCGTGCCCGTGGCCGCCGCGTACTGCACCGACCACCCGTTGAGCGACTGCGCCGTCGTGCCGCGATTGAACAGCTCGATGTAGTCGTTCTTGTAGGTCGAGCAGCCGGCCGTGCCGCAGCCCGCGCCCCCGTAGATTTGGCTGATGACGACGGTGGTCGAGGGCGCGGCGGGCGAGGGCGCGTCGCCCTGCGCCGCCCCGGCCGAAACCGGCGGCGCGGCTCTGCCGACCTGCGTCTTCGCGGCGACGACCTTGTCGGCGGCGGGGTGGCGCGTCTGCGCCGACGCGGGGATGATGAAGGCGGCCTGCTGTAGAAGCAGGAAGGCGGCCGTCAGCGCGGCCAGAAGGGGGCGTCGGGCAGAGGCGTGGCGCCGACTGCCAGTGGACGAAGTGGGCACGGGGCTTTGTATTCCTTTCTCGACTTGAATGCTCAGAAGGCGCCCTCCCAGACGGTGGAGGTGTGCGCGGAAGAAGTGGCGCAAGGGTTTTATCGGATTGCCGCCCCGCCGTCAAGGAGATGCCCCGCGAAGGCCCTGCGCCCGCGCGGACGCGAAAGGGCGCGTTAACAGCCCCGTAACACGGGACGGTCAACGCGCCCTGACGTTTCGCGCGAGACGGCGGCGGCCCGAGCCTTTAAGGCGGCGGCGCGAGGAAGCGCGCGCGGTACTCGTCCGAGGAGAGGAACGCCTTGACCATCTCGGCGCGTCGGTAGTCGCCGCCGAAGCTGTTGAGCTTCGAGAGCCAGAAGTCGTAGCCCGAGAAGTCCGCGTCCGGCGCGTCGTTCGGCGCGCGGCGCAGGTAGCCGAAGTACTGCATCAGCACGAAGGCGCGGTTAAATTCGCGCCGCTGGAACTCGGGGTGCTCGGCCACCTTGAGCAGGACGGTGGCGCGCGTCTCGGCCTGAGTCTGGAGGCCGGCGATGAGCGCGTCGCGCTCGGCCTGAGTCAGCACGGAGCCGGCCTCCGCGTCCAGCCTGTACACGTACTCGGAGGCCGTCAGCGTCGCGGGGTAGGCGAGCGCGAACTCGGCGCGCGACGTGAAGTCTTCGAGGTAGAGCGCGATGTTGGCTTCGAGCCGCCGCCGCCAGTCGTCGTCGCCCACGACGACGCCGCGGCCGACCTCCTGCGTGTCGCGCGCGAACTCGGCGTAGCGCGGCAGCGAGCGCGGGCGGGCGCCGCTCGCGGGCAGCGCCGCCCTGTAGAGGCGGTGGACGAGAAAGCCCGTGGTCTGGAACTCGATGGAGAGGAAGAAGGCGGCCGACGTGTCAATGCGCTTGACCTCGCGGCAGCCCGTGTCGGCGCCGCAGGAGTCAATGCCGCCCCACCAGAAGAACAGCCCCGACTCGTCCGCGTCGCGGCCCAGGAAGTCGAAGTAGTGCTGCCGGACGAAGAACTGCGACCCGTCCGAGGGGTTCGTAGTCTCCGAGCCGTTGTCGTTGTCGTAGAGGACGACGGTCGCGCGGTCGCGCGCGCCGTTGGCGGCGCCGGCGGGCTTCGAGAGCAGCAGCCCGATAGTCTCGGTCGGCTCCTGCGTGACGTCGTTGGTGAGCAGCACGTCGAACCGCTTCTGCCTCTCGCCGGGGGCGAAGCGCAGGCGGCCGGCGGCCGTCGTGTAGTCGGAGCGCTCGGAGGCCGTGCCGCCCGTCGTGGCGTAGTCCACGCTGGCCGGGGCCGACACGTCGCCCTCGCGCGTGACGGTGACCTGCGCGCGCTCGCCGTCCTCGAAGACTTCAAACTCGGCGGAGGCGAACTCGAAGAAGCTCGTCGGCTCGGGCGCGGCGCAGGGCGCGGCCGGCGTCGAGGAGTTGCGCGGGGCGGCCGCGCCGAGGCGGAAGTCGAGTTTGCTGCTGTCGTTGTCGGAGCAGCCGCCGGCCTCGCGCGCGAGCGACTGCGTGAGCGTCGGCTCGGGGGCCGCGCCCCCGGGGCCCTCGAAGCAGGCCGAGCCGGGGCCGTAGCCGACGTAGTCCACGACGCCCTCGGTCCCCGGGTCGGGGCAGCCCGCGAAGTTCCCGTCGGCCGTGAGCAGGCCGACCGTGCCCGAGCGCGTCAGGCCGATGGGGAAGGGGATGAACGAGAGGTTGACGTCGAGGTAGGGCGCGGGCAGCGGCGCGCCGTGCTCGCCGCCGGCCAGCTTGACGAGGACGTAGCGGCCGGGCTCGACGACGTAGCTGAACGTCGGCAGGCGGATGTAGATGGTCGTCGGCGACTGGCCGCTGTTCTGCGTGATGTGCAGCGCCCAGGAGCCGATGTTGACGGGCGCCCGGCCGCGGTTGAACAGCTCGACGTAGTCGTGCTGGTAGGCCGCGCCCGGCTCGCCGCCGCGCGTGTAGACCTGGCTGATGACGAGGTCGGGCGACCCGGCGTTGAGCGTCTGCGCCGCGGCCGCGCGCGGGTACGCCGCCGTCAAGACGAACGCGAGCGCGGCGACGGCCGCGACGCTCGCGGCGAAACGACGACAAGCGTGGCGGCGGATTTCCGCGGCGCGAGGAGGACTAAACATGACTTGACTCCAAAGTTGAAGACCTTGCCCGGCTCCAAAGTCGAGGGACTTCGGCCGTCCCTTCATCCTTCCGAGACTACTGCCCGAAGTGCTGCCGGTATTCGTCGGAGGAGAGGAACGCCTTGACCATCTCGGACTCGATGTAGTCGCCGTTGAACTGGTTCAGCTTCGAGAGCCAGAAGTCGTAGCCCGTGAAGTCCGTGTCGGGCCCGCCGTTGGGGTTGCGGCGGAGGTAGCCGAAGTACTCCATCAGGACGAATGAGCGGTTGCGCTCGGCCTGCCTGAAGTCCGCGTCCTCGATGAGCGCGGCGAGCACGGCGGCGCGGCCGGCCGCGGTGTTTCCGGCCGCGGTCAGGTCGGCGATTTGCCGGTCGCGCTCGTCTTGCGAGAGCGGGTTCCCCGCGTTCGCGTTGAGCGCGTCCACGAACTCGGCGGGCGTCTGCGTCGCCGGGTAGCGGATGAGGAACTCGGGGCGCGTCACGAACTCGGCCATGTACGCCTGACGGTTGGCGTTGAGCCGCTGCTCGTAGTCGTCCTGCCCGACGACGACGCCGTCGGCGAGCCTGCGCGCGTCGCGCCACAACTCGCGGTAGGTCGGGAAGCCGCGCGGCCGGAAGACGGCGTGGTCGGCGAACGAAGCCTTGTAAGCGCGGTAGGCGAAGTCGCCCGTCACCTGAAATTCAATCGAGAGGAAGAAGGCCGCGCTGACGTTGATGCGCTTGACCTCGCGGCACTGCGCGTCGGCGCCGCACGAGTCAATCTCGTTCGTCCAGAACGTCCGTCCCGATTCGTCAGGGGCGCGGCCGAGGAAGTCGGCGTAGTGCTGGCGGACGAAGAAGTCGGTCGAGTCTATCGGGTTCGGCGCGCCGCCCGCGTCGGCGTCGTTGATGGTCAGCCGCATGATGTGCGGCGAGCCGAGCGCGGCGCCGGTCGGGTTGGCGAGGCCGAGGTAGAACAGCTCGCCGTTGTCGGGGCGCACGTCGTCGGTGATGAGGACGCGGAGGCTCTTGCGCGTCTCGCCCGCGGCGAAGTTGAGCGTGCCGAAGGCCGTCGTGTAGTCCCTGCGGTCGGCGGCCGAGTTCAGGTCGTCGCTGGTGGCGTACTGGACGGAGGCCGCGCCCGAAGCGTCGCCCGCGCGCGTGACGAAGACCTCGGCGACGCCCGCGCTCTCGTTGAACGAAGCGCCGGCGACCTCGAACCGGAAGGTGTTGGCGGGCGCGGTCAGGTTGCAGGGGGCCGCGGGCGTGGCCTGCTCGTCGCGCGGGTTGGCCGCGGCCGTCGTGAAGTCTGTGACGTTGCTGTCGGTGTCGGCGCAGCCGTTGCTGTTTCTGAAGGCCGCGCTCGACGCCGCCGGCGCGGGGAAGACCGCGGGGCCTTCGGCGCAGGTGGCCGCGCCGTAGGAGAAGAAGTCCACGAGCGCGGCGTCCGTGCCCGCGGGGCAGCCGAACTGGCCGAGCGAGGTCACGCCCCTCACGAGGGCGACCCGGCCGAAGTTGCCCGGCATGTTGAAGTCGTTGCTGGGGGCGAAGACGCCGGGGACGGGGGCGCCGTTGCTCCCGCTGCTGCCGTAGGCGAGGAGTTCGTGCTCGCCGGGCGGGAGCAGGTACGAGCCGCTCGAAGAGACGAACCTGGTCACCACGATGACGGGGCCGCCGGGGAAGCCGCCGGGCTGCGGCGGCGCGATGACTAACACCTGAACGGAGTAGTCCGCGAGGTTGATGGTCGTGTTGCCGCGGTTGAAGACCTCGACGTAGTCGTTGCGGAAGGCCGCGCCGGGCTCGCCGCCGCGCGCGTAGACCTGGCTGATGACGAGGTCGGGCGAGCCGGCGTTGAGCGTCTGCGCCGCGGCCGTGCGCGCGGAGATGGAGGCCGCGGCGAGGCCGAGCGCCGCGAAGAGGGCGAGCGTCAGAAGTCTGCGGGGCGCGGCGGCGGGGCCACGGGGGGTCGTGCGGGGCATGAAGAGGTTCCTTTCCGTCTACAAGGGGGCGAAGGCGGGCCGGCTCAAACGCGGCCGCGCGCGGCGATGAAGGGCTGCGGGTCGGGAGTTCTTAAAGGGCGGGCGGGCGAGGTTTCCGCGGGGGAGTCGCGGAGCCGGCGCCGTCCACGCCGCGGACGGACAAACGAAGGCGGGCGCGCGGGGAACCCGGCACGCCCGCCCCGACCAAAGAGCGCGCAAATCTTACACGCGCTCGAAGATGATGGCAATGCCCTGGCCGCCGCCGATGCAGGCCGAGGCGAGGCCGTAGCGCCCGCCGCGCCGGCGCAGCTCGTTGAGCGCCGTCAGGACGAGGCGCGTGCCCGACGCGCCGAGCGGGTGGCCGAGCGCGATGGCGCCGCCGTTGACGTTCGTCTTCGAGCGGTCGAGCCCCAACTCCTTCTCGACGGCGAGGTACTGGCAGGCGAAAGCCTCGTTGACCTCGACGAGGTCTATGTCGGAGAGCTTGAGGTTCGCCTTCTCCAGCGCCTTGCGGATGGCCGGGACGGGGCCGATGCCCATCACGTCGGGCTCGACGCCGGCGTAGGCCCACGAGACGACGCGGCCGGCGGGCGTCGCGTTCTTCTCCTTCACGTACTCCTCGCCCGCGATGACGAGCGCCGCCGCGCCGTCCACTATCCCCGAGGCGTTGCCGGCGGTGACGAAGCCGTCCTTGCTGAACGCGGTCGGCAGTTTCGCAAGCACTTCAAGCGTCGTGTCGGGGCGCAGGTGGTCGTCCCTGTCCACCACGCGGACGCCCTTGCGGGTCTTGACCTCGTAGGGGACTATCTCCTCGGCGAAGACGCCGGCGTCCTGCGCGCGCTTGGCCTCCTGCTGCGAGCGCAGCGCGTAGGCGTCCTGCTCCTCGCGCGAAATCTCGTAGCGGCGCGCCAGGTTCTCGGCCGTGCCCGCCATCGTCGTGTTGCAGTAGGTGTCGAGCAGGGCGACCATCAGGGAGTCTTCCATCTTGCCCTGCCCGAGCCCGAAGCCCGAGCGCGCGCCGTAGACGACGTGCGGCGCCATGGACATGGACTCCATGCCGCCGACGAGGGCCGTGCGCGCCTCGCCGAGCAGAATCATGTGCGCGCCCGAGACGACCGACTGGATGCCGCTGCCGCAGAGGCGGTTGACGGTGAGCGCCGGCCGGTCGGCCGGCACGCCCGCCTTGAGCGCGACGTGGCGCGCGCCGTAGATGGCGTCGCCCGAGGTCTGCAAGGCGTTGCCGAAGACCGTGTGGTCAATCTCTTCGGCCGCGACGCCCGAGGCTTCGAGCGCGCCGCGCGCGGCCGCCGCGCCGAGGTCGAGGGCCTTCACGTCCTTGAGCGCGCCGACGTACTCGGTCATCGGCGTGCGCTTGCCGCCGAGGATGAAGATGTCTTTGTTCATGGTGTTACTTAGATGTGCCTCTCTGCCAAAAATCTGCCCGCCGAAATAACCCGGCAGTGTAGCCGAGCGCCGGCGGCCGCGTCAATTTAGGCCGAAAACCGCGCTTTACCGCGCCCGGGACGCGTGATAATCTCAGCCCCCGCGGCCGCCGGCGGCCCTCAAAAATCGTCGCGGCCCACGGACCCGACCCGCGAACCTCCGGACACGCCATGAAAGGAAAGCGTTAATGACACCGAACGCCCCCCGCGGCACCCGCGCGCGCGCGGCCTCGCTCCTGCTCCCGGCCCTCCTGCTCGTCGCGACGGCCGCCGCCACGGCCCGCGCGCAGCCCGCGCAGGGCGTGAGCGGCCTGGAGCGCGACAAGTGGCGCGAGGCGCTCAACTCCATCAAGTACGACGTCAAGGACAACTACTACGACCCGGCCTTCCGCGGCAAAGACCTCGACGCGCACTTCAAGGCGGCCGAGGAGAAGTTGAAGCAGGCGCAGTCGCTCGGCCAGATTTTCGGCGTCATCGCGCAGGCGCTGCTCGACTTCGACGACTCGCACCTCTACTTCGTCCCGCCCGGCCGCACGGCGAGCTACGACTACGGCTGGCTGATGCAGATGGTGGGCGAACGCTGCTTCGTCACCGCCGTCAAGCCGGGCAGCGACGCCGAGGCGAAGGGGCTGCGCCCCGGCGACGAGGTCGTCACGCTCGACGGCTTCCGGCCGAGCCGCGCGAACTTCTGGAAGCTGGGCTACCTCTACTACTCGCTGCGCCCGAGGCCCGGCGTCCGGCTCGTCGTCCAAAGCCCCGTCGGCGCCGAGCGGCAGGTGGACGTGCTGACCAGGGTCACGCAGGGGCAGCGCGTGGTTGACCTCTTCGGGCAGAACATCAACGTCTTCAGGCAGGAGGCCGAGGACGACGAGCGCGAGCGGCGCGAGTCGAGCCGCACGGCCGCCGTCGCCGAAGACCTCCTCGTCTGGAAGTTCGCCGCCTTCAACCTGACCGACGCCGAGGTGGACGAGGCGCTGGCCAAGGCGCGCAAATACCAGTCGCTCGTCATTGACCTGCGCGGCAACGGCGGCGGGGCCGAGAAGACGATGCTCCGCCTGATAGGCAACGTCTTCGACCGCGACGTCAAGGTCGGCGACATCAAGCGGCGCAAGGAACTCAAGCCGCTCGTGGCGAAGACGCGCGGCGGCGACAACGTCTTCAAGGGCCGGCTCGCCGTGCTCCTCGACAGCGGGTCGGGCTCGGCCGCCGAGGTGTTCGCGCGCGTCGTCCAGCTTGAGAAGCGCGGGGTGGTCGTCGGCGACGCCTCGGCCGGCGCGGTCATGCGGAGCAGGTTCCACCAGCACCAGACCGGCAGCGAAATCTACTCGGTCTACGGCGCGAGCGTCACGGACGCGGACGTCCTGATGGCCGACGGCAAGAGCCTTGAGCACGTCGGCGTCACGCCCGACCACCCGCTGCTGCCGACGGCCGCGGACCTCGCCGCCGGGCGCGACCCCGTGCTGGCGGGGGCGGCCGCGCTCTTCGGCGTCAAGCTCGACCCCGAGAAGGCGGGCGCGCTCTTCCCCGTCAGGTGGCGCAAGTGAGCGCGGCGGCCGCGGGCCGGGGGCGGCCGTCGCCCTCAACGCCCTGACGGCGGCGGGGAAGGCCCACGTCCGACCTGCGCCGCCTTATCTCAGTCGGCGAAGCGGCGCGTCGCGCGGTAGCGGTGGAGGAGTTCTTCGAGGAAGCCTTCGTAGGTGAACTGCGCGGGGTCGTATTCGGGGCGGAGCTTGTGGAGGATGGGCGTGGCGACGCGCCAGGCCATCCACTGGCGCGGCATCTCCTCCATGTCCCAGCGGCGGCGCAGGTAAGCCTCGACCACCTCGACCTCGGGCTCGGCGAGCGCCGAGAGGTCTGCGCGGAACGCGACGGGCTTGAAAGAGCGCCGCAGCGCCGCGTCCGAGGTCGGCGCCGAGAAGACCTGCTCGAAGGTGGGCGCCTGCGCCTCGCGCTCGCGCACGACGACCGTGCCGGCCACGAGGTCGCCCAGCCGCTGGTCGCGGCGGCTGACGAAGACCGCGACGAGCCCGACCGAGTAGAAGGGGAACGGCTCCATGTCGAGGATGCGGACGAGGTTGCGCGCGGCCGCCTCCCAGAAGGTGACGGGGCGGCCGTCCTCGCGGATGACACGCAGCCGGAGCCAGCGCTTGCCCGGCGTCTGCCCCGCCCACGCCCACTCGAACAGCGCGAAGTAGCCCGACCACGTCAGGAAGACGGCGACGACGAGCAGCGCCAGCGCCCACTTCGGCGCGTTCGTCACCCAGCGGCCGAGGTCGGACGCGCCGACCGCCCAGAGCGTCGCCAGCGCCACGCACACGATGAGGAGAATTTGCAGGAAGTGGTCGAAGGCGCACGCCAGGAAGCGGTTGCCCGTCGAGGCCAGCGCGAAGTGCAGCGGCACGCGCTCCGGCGTCTCGATGATTAGCGTCTCGTCTGTGTGCGCGGCCGACATCTGAAGCGACAAGGGGGAGGGGCGAGTGGCGAAGGACGAAGGGGAGGCGGCGGGCCCTTCCCCCGGCCCTCATTCCTCGTCCTTCTGCCTTCCAACGCGGTGCGCCTCGGCGCGGAGGAGCCATTCGAGCTTGCGGCGGTCGTCCTCGTCCTTGAACTCCTCGAAGTTGAGCGCGAAGCCTATCTCAGGCGCCTGGTAGACGACCGCGCCCCAGAGCGTGATGTCGCCGCCGCGCGGCAGCGACAGCTCAAGCCTGACCGTCTCGCCCCTGTCCACGAGGTCGTCCGTCAGGACGAAGCACCCGTAGACGCTCAAGTCCGTCACGGTCGCCGCGCGCGAGGCCCAGCGCCCCTCCCAGCGCGCGCTGAGGTTCACGCGGTAGCGTTCGGCCCGCCGACGCTCCCACCCGCTGTACGACCCGCCCGAAGATTCCATAGATGTTGAACGCCCCGCCGCCGGGGCCTGCGCTTTTCGAAGCCGCCGGGCGGCTTCAGACCCGCGTCACGCCCCGCGCACGCGCAGGAAGCGTCGCTTGCCGACCTGGAGGAGCGCCACGTCGCCGGTCTTGATTCCGACGGCGGCGCCGGCGGCCGACTGTCGCTCGCCGCCGACGCGGACGCCGCCCTGCTGAATCAGGCGGCGCGCCTCCGCCTTCGACTCGGCCAGCCCGACGGTCGTCAGCAGTTGCGCCAGGTCCCAGTCGCCCGGCGCGACGGCGCGCTCCTCGACCTCCTCGGGGACCTCCTTGTTGCGGAAGCGGCGGACGAACTCCTCCTCGGCGGCGTCGGCCGCCTGCGCCGTGTGGAAGTCCGCGATGACGCGCTTGGCGAGGGCCACCTTGAGGTCGCGCGGGTTCGAGCCGCCCCCGGAGGCGCGCTCGCGCATCGCGCGCAGGTCGGCGGCGGGCACGTCCGTCAGCAGCTCGTAGTAGCGCCACATGAGGTCGTCCGTGATGGACATCAGCTTGCCGAACATCTCCTGCGGCGGCTCGTCTATGCCGACGTAGTTGCCCAAAGACTTCGACATCTTCTGCACGCCGTCCGTGCCCTCCAGCAGCGGCGTGATGAAGGCGGCCTGCGGCTCCTGCCCGTACTCGCGCTGGAGGTTGCGCCCCATCAGCAGGTTGAACTTCTGGTCGGTGCCGCCGAGTTCGACGTCGGCTGCGAGCGCGACCGAGTCGTATGCCTGCGTCAGTGGGTAGAGCAGCTCGTGGAGCGCGACGGGGCGCTCTTCGGCGAGGCGCTTCTGGAAGTCGTCGCGCTCGAGAATCTGTTTGACCGTGACGTGCGAGGCGAGGCGGACGAAGCCGTCCGAGCCCAGCGCCCCCATCCACTCGGAGTTGAAGCGGATTTCGGTGCGCTCGGGGTCGAGCAGCTTGAAAATCTGCCGCTTGTACGTCTCGGCGTTGGCGTGTATCTCGTCGCGCGTGAGCTGGGGCCGCGTGGCCGACTTGCCCGACGGGTCGCCTATCATGCCCGTGAAGTCGCCGATGAGGAAGACGACGGTGTGGCCGAGTTCCTGGAAGTGCCGGAGCTTGCGGATGACGACCGTGTGGCCGAGGTGTATGTCGGGGGCGGTCGGGTCGGCGCCGAGCTTGACGCGCAGCGGGTGCCCCGTGTCGGCGCTCTTCCTGAGCTTCGCGCGCAGGTCCTCCTCGCGGATGATTTCGACCGCGCCCTTCCTCAAAAACTCCAACTGCTCCTCGATGGTCATGCGCGAGAGTTTAAGGTTTGAAAGTTCAAAGTTCAAAGTTCAGGGCCGCGGCGGCTACGTGCGCAACACGCGGCGGCCGACTATCTCGTAGCGGCCTGAGCAGACGAGCGCGAGCGCCTCGGGGTAGGCGGCGTGCTCCTCGCGGAGTATGCGCGCGGCCAGCGTGTCGGGCGTGTCGGAGTCGAGGACGGGGACGGCGCGCTGCGCGATGATGGGGCCGCCGTCGAGCGTCTCGTCAACGAAGTGGACGGTGCAGCCCGAGACGCGCGCGCCGTGCTCGACGGCCTGCCGCTGCGCGTCGAGGCCGGGGAAGGCCGGCAGCAGCGACGGGTGGACGTTGAGCGCCCGCCCGCGGAACTCTTCGACGAAGCGCGCCGAGAGCAGGCGCATGTAGCCGGCGAGGCAGACCAGCCCGACGCCGCGCCCGCGCAGGTGCTCGATGATTTCGCGCTCGTGCTCCTCGCGCGTGCGCCCGCGGCGCTCGACCACGGCCGTCTCCAGCCCGCGCTCGCGCGCGAGGGCGAGTCCGCCCGCCTGCGGCCTGTCGCTCAGGACGAGCGCCACGCGCGCGCCGGGCGCGGCGCCCGCGGCGACGGCGTCGGCCAGCGCGACCATGTTCGACCCGCGCCCCGAGATGAGAACCCCGACGTTCATAAGTCTCAAGCGCGAAGCCGCGGGCGCGAAGCCCGGGGTCGAGGGGCCGCCCCCGCCACCTCGCGCCCCGGGCCCGCGGCCTCAAGGCTCACAGCAGCGTGACCTCGCGCGCGCCGCGCGTGACGACGCCTATCTCGTGGCAGGGCTGGTTGACCGAGTCGAAGTGCGCGCGGACGGAGGCGGCGTCCGCCCCGGCGCAGACGACGACCATGCCGACGCCCATGTTGAAGGCGCGGTGCATCTCGGAATCGGCGACCGAGCCGAGCCGCTGCATGACGCCGAAGACGGGCGGCGCGGGCCACGACCCGCGCCTGATTTCGACGGCCGTCCCTTCGGGCAGCACGCGCGGGATGTTCTCGACCAGCCCGCCGCCCGTGATGTGCGCGAGCGCCTTGACCGCGCCCGTGTCGAGCAGTCCTTCGAGCGGGCGCAGGTAGCTGAGGTGCGGGCGCAGCAGCGCCTCGCCGATTGTCTCGCCCAGCTCGTCCAGGCGCGTGTCAACGCCGTGGCCGGCGACCTCGAAGAAGAGCTTGCGCGCGAGCGAGTAGCCGTTGGTGTGGAGCCCCGCCGAGGGGAGCGCCAGCACCACGTCGCCCGGCTCGACGCGGCCGCCGTCAATCACCTTCGCGCGGTCTACGACGCCGACGATGAATCCCGCCACGTCGTACTCGCCCTCGGCGTAGAAGCCGGGCATCTCGGCCGTCTCGCCGCCGAGGAGCGCGCAGCCGTTCTCGCGGCAGCCGCGCGCGACGCCGTCCACGACCGAGACTATCGTCTCGGGCGAGAGCACGCCCGTCGCCACGTAGTCGAGGAAGAAGAGCGGGCGCGCGCCCTGAACCAGGATGTCGTTGACGCAGTGGTTGACGAGGTCGCGGCCCACCGTGTCGTGGACGCCGGTCATGAAGGCCAGCTTGAGCTTCGTCCCGACGCCGTCGGCCGAGGCGACCAGCACGGGCTCCCGCATGCCGGGGAACGCGCCGTCGAACATGCCGCCGAACGAGCCGATTTCCGAGAGCGTCCGCGCGTTGAAGGTGCCGCGCGCCAGCCGCTTTATCTTCTCGACCGCCGCGTTGGCCGCGTCAATCGAGACGCCCGCGTCGGAGTAGGTGATTGATTTGGTCATCTCGCCTCGCAAGGGGCCGAAAAACCGCCCGCCCCGCCTTCAGAGCTTGAAATTCTTCTGCCCGCCGCGCCTTTCGAGCTTCTCTTGCAGGGCGCGGACGCGGTCTTCGGCGTCGCGGCGCGCGCCCTCGTCGAGCGCGACGGTGATGAGGAGGTGGCTGCCCGACGCGGCGCCTTCGGGGAGGAGCGAGGCGGGCAGCTCGACCTGCGCGCCTTCGTCCTCGCCGACGAAAAGGACGGCCGCGCCGCCGTCCTCGATGCGGTCCACGACGGCGCGCGTGCGCCGCGTCTCCGTGTGCTCGTCCCTGCTCTCAGAACTCATGGCGACCTTCGCTTTGCAGACTTGGCTTTGCGGACTTCGCCCGGCGGACTTCGCCCGGCAGATTTCGCTTTGCAGACTTGGCTTTGCAGACTTCGCCCGGCGGACGGCCGCGGGGGCCGCCGTCAGACGTTTTTGAATTCGGGCGCGTACCTGACGAGCCCCTTGCGGCCGGCCAGCGCGCCCGGCCGCAGCTCCGCGACCATGAAGCACTCCTCCGGCGCGGGGAACTCGCATGCGAGCCCTTCGCGCGCCGCCGCGCGGAAGCCGAAGCGCGGGTAGTAGTCCGCGTGGCCGAGGACGAAGACGACCTCGTGGCCGAGGCGCGCGCAACTCCTGAGCCCTTCGCGGACGAGCAGCGAGCCGACGCCGCGGCGCTGCCGCCCGGGGACGACGGCCATCGGCCCGAGCCCCTGCGCGACCCATTCGCCCGCCCCCGACTCGACCGTCAAAGGGCTGAAGAGGATGTGGCCGACGACGCGCCCCGCCTCCTCCGCGACCAGCGAGACGGAGTGGCGCCCGCCCGCCCTCAGCGCCTCGACGAGGTCGGCCTCGCCCGCGCGGCCGAAGGCCGCCTCGTTGACGCGGCGGACTGACTCGCGGTCTTCGGGA
Source organism: Pyrinomonadaceae bacterium (assembly GCA_036387195.1). GTDB lineage: Bacteria > Acidobacteriota > Blastocatellia > Pyrinomonadales > Pyrinomonadaceae > QHXN01. The sequence continues at coordinate 60,326 of DASVUF010000211.1, forward strand.
GCCTCGGCGCGGACTGTCAGCACGGGGAACCTCCGCGGCCGCGCGCCTTCACGGGCGGCCGCGTCGTCGTCGGCCGCGTCAACGCGCGCCGGCGCGGTTGGCGTTGGCGTTCCTTGAGTTCGAGTTCGAGCGCGCCTCGTCCCTCGGCCTGGGCGCGGGCGGCAGGTCGCCGAAGTCTATGAAGCCGCGCCGGGCCGAGTCGTCGCGCAGTGGCTGGCGGCCGGCCTGCATGTCTTCGCTCGGCTTCGGCTCGCGCGCGGTCGTGACCTTCGCGTCGCCCTCCTGCCCGCGGGTCGAGATGACGATTTCGCCCTGGAAGTCGGTGCGGTAGACCCTGACGCCCGCGGCCTTCAGGCGGTCGAGCACCTCCTGCGAGGGGTGGCCGTAGCGGTTGTCGGCGCCCGCCGAGATGACCGCCAGCTTGAACTCGCCGCGTTTGAGGAACTCTTCGGACGTGGCGTACTTCGAGCCGTGGTGGCCGACCTTCAGGACGTGCGCGCGGAAGTTGGCGCCGCTCTTGATGAGGCGCTCGCGCTCGGTCTGCTCCTCGGCGTCGCCGGTCAAAAGCATCGAGAACGCGCCGTAGTCGAGCCGCGCCACGACCGAGTTGGCGTTCGGCTCGTTGCCGCCCGAGCGCAGGTCTTCGCTCTTGAAGAGCGGCTCGACGGGGGCCAGCACGCGCATGACGGCGCCGCCGCCCAGCTCGAACGTCTGCCCCGGCTCGGCGCGGATGAGTTCGAGCCGCTTCTCGTCCACGGCCTTGAGAAAGTCCTGGTAGTTCTTCGTCGGGTTCGGCACGCCGGAGTAGAGCACGCGGCCGACGTTCGTGCCGCGGATGACCTCGTCGGCGGCGCCGATGTGGTCGGCGTGCGCGTGCGTGGCGACGAGCAGGTCTATGTGGTCAACGCCGTGCCTCTTGAGCGCCGCGAGGATGACCTTGCCGTCGCCCGGCTCGCCCGCGTCCACGAGCGCCGTCTTCCCCCCCGGCGTGACGACGAGGATGGAGTCGCCCTGCCCGACGTCGAGCACGACGACCTTCGCCTCGTCGCCCGACGCCGGCGGCGGCGCCTCCGCCCGCTGCCTCTCCAGCCACGGCTTGACGACGAACTGGTAACCGGCCAGCCCGGCCAGCGCCGCCACGGCCACCAGCGCCACCAGCGCGCACCCGCACCCGCGTCTGCTACGTGCCACTTACGAATGTACCTCCGGGTTCATCACTTAGTCCGACGGCACGGGCTCGTGCTCGCGGGCGTATTGGGTCTCGGCGGCGGAGTTGATGCGCGTCGGGTAGCTGCCCGTCCAGCAGCCGACGCAGGAGGTGTCGGCCGGCAGGCCGCAGGCTTCGAGCATGCCCTCCATCGAGAGGTAGCCGAGCGAGTCGGCCTCGATGAAGCGGCAGACCTCGGCGACCGACATCCGCGCGGCGATGAGTTCGTCCCGGTCGGGCGTGTCCACGCCGTAGTAGCAGGGGCTGACCGTCGGCGGGCAGCTGATGCGGACGTGGACCTCGCGCGCGCCCGCCTCGCGCACGAGCCGCACGATCTTCTTCGAGGTCGTCCCGCGCACGATGGAGTCGTCAATCAGGACGACGCTGCGGCCGCGCAGCAGGTCGCGCACGGGGTTGAGCTTGAGGCGGACGCCGAACGAGCGGATGGACTGCTTCGGCTCGATGAAGGTGCGGCCGACGTAGTGGTTGCGCACCAGCCCGAAGCGGAAGTTGAGGCGGCTCTGGGCGGCGTAGCCGATGGCGGCGGCGACGCCCGAGTCGGGGACGGGGACGACGAGGTCGGCCGCGGCCGGATGCTCGACGGCGAGCCGCTTGCCCATCTTGTGACGCGACTCGTTGACCGAGCGGCCGTAGACCATCGAGTCGGGGCGCGAGAAGTAGACGTGCTCGAAGACGCAGAACGAGCGGCGGCGCTCGGGCAGCGGGAACGTGGAGCGCAGGCCCTCGCGCGTGATGACGACCATCTCGCCCGGCTCGACGTCGCGGACGTACTCGGCGTCAATCAGGTCGAAGGCGCACGTCTCGGAGGCGACGACCCACGAGTCGCCGAGGCGGCCGAGCGCGAGCGGGCGGAAGCCCCGCGGGTCGCGCACGGCGACGAGCGCGTCCGGCGTCAGGAAGAGCATCGAGAAGGCGCCCTCCGTCTCGCACAGCACCTCGGGGATGGCTTCGAGCACGGTGCGCGCCCGGGACTGCGCGATGCCGTGGAGGACGACCTCCGTGTCCGAGGTCGAGGTGAAGATGGCGCCGTGGCTCTGCAAGCGCCGGCGGTCTTCGGTCGCGAAGGGGAGGTTGCCGTTGTGGCAGACGGCGACCTGCCCGTGCGGGCCGGCGTTGACGAGGAAGGGCTGCGCCTCGCGCACCGAGACTTCGCCGGCGGTCGAGTAGCGCGTGTGGCCGATGGCCGCCGCGCCCGGCAGGCGGTTCAGGCGCTCCTCGTCGAAGACCTCCGAGACGAGCCCCATCGCGCGCTCCGAGCGCAGGATGTCGCCGTCCGCGGCGACGATGCCGCACGACTCCTGCCCGCGGTGCTGCAACTGGTAGAGCCCGAGGTAGGCGAGGCGCGCGGCGTCGTCGTGCCCGTAGATGCCGAACACGCCGCACTCGTCGCGGAAGCCGTCCCTGAGTTCTTCGCCCGCGCCGCCGTCTGGAGTCATCGTGGCCGCCGAAAGTCCTTAAGTCCTTGACCGGGTTTGAAACGCCATTGTAGCACCGGCGCGCGCGCGAAAGAACCGCGACGCGGCGCGCCCGGCCGCGGCCGGGAATCCGGCCGGCGCGTGCTATGATGTGGGCTCGGAATTTTATTCGGCGGAGGTGACAGCCGTGTTCGGAGTGAAGGTCTACGGGGCGGACTGGTGCGCGGACACGCGCCGCGCGCGCCAGTTCCTCGACGGGCTCGGCGTGCAGTACGAGTACGTGGACGTCGAGCAGGACGAAAAGGCGGCGGCGTGGGTCAGGGAGCAGAACGGCGGCAAGGAGCGCAAGCCGACCGTTGACGTGGCCGGGCAGGTGCTCTGCGTGCCGTCGGACCACGACCTGACGGCGGCGCTGCGCGAGCGGGGCCTGATGGCCTGAAGGAAGCGGCCGGCGGCCGGGCGGGGCTCCACGACCGATGGGCGACAGCAGACACGGCTACACGCACAGGCTGGCCGCGGCCGCCTTGAGGCTCGCGCTCGTCGCGGCGCTGGCCGCGGCCGTGTGGGGCGTCTACCGGCGGCTGCCCGAGGGCGGACGCCAGGCGGGGCGCGCGCCGCAGGCGACGCCGCGCACGACGCTGCTGCGGCTGCGGCTGCGCCCGGAGCAGGTCGGCTTCCCCGTCTCGGCGCGCAGGATTCCCGTCCAGCTCTACCCCATCAACATGGCGGCCGCGCGCAGCGAGTTCGACTCGGAGCGGCGGCCGGGGCAGCGCTTCGAGGACTTCGCCACGCGGCTGATGGGCGGCCGCCAGCCGCTCAGCGTCGAGCTGGACGAGGGCGGCGAGGCGGCGCTCGCCGTCCCGCCCGGCAGGTGGTGGGTGCACGCCACCGTCGAGGGCGACCGCGAGCTGACCTGGCGCCTCGCCGTCAACGTCAGCGGCCGCGAAAAGACCGTCGAGCTGACGAAAGAGAACGCCTACCTCCGCGCCAAAAGGTTCTGAAGGAAGCGTCGAGTGGCGAGCGAAACGGGCCCGCGCTCGTCAACGCCCGACACTCGACACTCAGCGCCCGGCGCCCGTCACCCATGAAGGCTTTACGGTTCGAGGACAATCGGTTGAGCGTGGCCGACGTGCCCGCGCCCGAGCGCGCCGGCGAGGCGCTGGTGCGCGTGCGTCTGGCGGGCGTGTGCAACACGGATTTGGAGATAGCGCGCGGGTACGCGGGCTTTCAGGGGACGCTCGGGCACGAGTTCGTCGGCGAGGTCGAGAGCGCGCCGGGCGCGCCCGAGCTTGAGGGGCGGCGCGTCGTCGGCGAGATTAACGCCGGCTGCGGCCGCTGCCGGCTGTGCCGCGCGGGCGACCCGCGCCACTGCCCCGACCGGACGGTGCTCGGCATCGTCGGCCGCGACGGCGCGTTCGCCGAGTACCTTCGACTGCCCGCCTCGAACCTGCTGCCCGTCCCCGACGAGGTGTCGGACGAGCGCGCCGTCTTCGCAGAGCCGCTGGCCGCCGCCTGCGGCGTGCTTGAGCGCGTGCGGGTCGAGACGGAGACGCGCGTCGCGGTCGTCGGCGACGGCAAGCTCGGGCTGCTCTGCGCGCAGGCTTTGAAGGCGACGACGGGCGCGGGCGTCACGCTCGTCGGCCGCCACGACTCGAAGCTGGCGATAGCGGCGGGGCGCGGCGTGCGCGCCGTCAGGGCCGACGAGCTGCCGGCCGCCTTCGACCGCGCCTTCGACGTGGCGGTCGAGGCTTCGGGCTCGCCCGAGGGGCTTGCGACGGCGCTCAGGCTGCTCAGGCCCCGCGGCTCGCTCGTCCTCAAGTCAACCTTCCACGGGACGACCGAGCTGAACGCCGCGCCAATCGTCGTGGACGAGATCAGCATCGTCGGCTCGCGCTGCGGCCGCTTCCACCCCGCGCTCGAACTGCTGCGCCGCGACGCCGTGGACGTCGCCTCGCTCGTCACGGAAGAGTTCCCGCTCGCCGAGGGCGTCCGCGCCTTCGAGCGCGCCGCCGAGCCCGGCGTCCTCAAAGTCCTGCTCAGACCTTAGAAGACCGCTCAGACCTTAGAAAAAAAAGTGAGGGCGGCGCGGGGACGACGGGCGACAGACCGCAGACGATGACCGGGCTTTCGCCGCCCGCCGCCGGCCGCACGCCGTCACGCCCCCGCCGCCCGTCACCCGCCGCTTCATGAAGCTCAAGTCGAACCTCGCCGCCGACGGCGCGATACTGCTGACGACGCTCATCTGGGGCTCGACCTTCTCGGTCGCGCGCGGCGTGCTCGACCAGTGGCCGCCGCTGACGTACCTGGCGACGCGGATGCCGCTGGCGGCGCTCGTCTTCGCCGCGCTCTTCCCGCGCAAGGTCCTGGGCGCGTCGCGCGAGGCGTGGCGCGCGGGCGCGACGCTCGGGGCGCTGGTCGGCGTCGGCTTCATCGGCCAGACCGTCGGGCTGCTCTACACGACGCCGGCCAAGTCGGCCTTCATCACGGGCATCACGACGCCGCTCGTCCCCGTCGTCGCCTACGCCGTCTGGCGCGCGCGCCCGAGCCGCGAGAACCTGGCCGGCATCGTGCTGGCCTCGGCCGGCGGCGCGCTCATCCTCGCGCCGGCCAACGCCGCGGGCGTCAACACGGGCGACCTCATCACGCTCTCGACCACGCTCCTCTTCGCCGCGCACATCACGCTGATGAGCCTCTACGCGCGCCGCTTCGACCCGGGACAGTTGAGCGCGCTTCAGGTGACGACGGCCGCGGCGCTGGTCTTGGGGGCCTGGCTGGCGGTGCGCGGCTTCGCGGCGCTGGCGGGCGCGGAGTCGCTGCCGCCGGGGCTCGCGCGCGAGACGCAGCCGCTCGTGTGGAGCGCGGCCGTCGCCGGGCAGCTCGCCTACCTCGCGCTGTTCGCCACGGTCGCGACCTTCCTGCTCTGGACGTGGGGGCAGGCGCGGATGTCGGCCACGCACGCCGCCGTCATCTTCAGCCTTGAGCCGGTCTTCGCCACGCTGTTCGCCGTGCTGCTGCGCGGCTCGGCCGAGTGGACGGGCGGCCGCGCCACCCTCGGCGCGCTGCTCGTCGTCGCCGGCGTCCTCGCCTCCGAACTGCGCTGGGGGAGGGACGGGGGCGAGGCGGAAGGCGGCCGGTAGACGCCGCGAACCCCGCCCCGCGGGCGCCGGGCGCGACTTTCGTCCGGGCGGCCGAAGAAAGGTTCTTCGGCCGCCCGCAGGCCGCCGGCCGCTTCCTGCTCCCTGCTTCTACTTTCCTGCGGCATTAGTTATACTCAGGGCTCGCCACCGTGGCTTTTTCAGTCTCCTCGTTTCGGCGCACAGATGGGGCGGCGCGGCCGCCCGGACCCCGCCGGCTCCTTTGAATTCAGAAGGTGAAGAGTTTTATGTTGCACATCCCGAAGGGCCAGACGACTGATGCGGAGCGCGCCATCCTGCGCCACCTCCGCGTGTGGATCGCGGCGCTGGCGGCCGCCTGCCTGCTCGTCGGCGTCGGCGTCGGCGCGATGTTCACGCGCACGAGCGTCTTCGCCGGCCCCGACCAGCCCGCCGCGAGCCCCGCGGCCATCGCCCGCGCGCCGGAGGCGCTCTCGGCCTCGTTCGCCGAGATAGCGCGCCGCGTCGAGCCGGCCGTCGTCAACATAGACACCGTCTCGGCCGCCCCGCAGGTGGCCGACAAGGACGGCGACGACGAGGAGGGCGAGGAGGGCGCCGACAACCCGCTGCTCGACATGCTGCGCCGCCACGCGCGCCGCCCCTCGCGCGGCGTGGGCTCCGGCTTCATCGTGGACCCGAAGGGCATCATCCTGACCAACTACCACGTCGTCGAGAACATGTCGGGCATCATGGTCAAGCTCCAGTCGGGCGAGCCGCTGCGCGGCACGGTCGTCGGCTCGGACGAGGAGACGGACATCGCCGTCATCAAGGTCAACGCCGGGCGCGACCTGCCGGCCGTGACCCTCGGCAACTCCGACGAGATGTCGGTCGGCGACTGGGTGCTGGCCGTCGGCTCGCCGTTCGGGCTGGAGCAGACCGTCACGGCCGGCATCATCTCGACCAAGGAGCGGCAGACCGACCCCGGCGCCAGCTTCCGCCGCTTCATCCAGACCGACGCCGCCATCAACCGCGGCAACTCGGGCGGCCCGCTCGTCAACATGCGCGGCGAGGTCATCGGCATCAACTCGCAGATAGCGACCTCGACCGGCGACTACAACGGCATCGGCTTCGCGCTCCCCGCCAACATCGCCTCCTCGGTCTACAAGCAGTTGATGACGACCGGCAAGGTCAGGCGCGGCTACCTCGGCGTCTTCCTCGACTCGGTCAAGCCCGAGTTCGCGCGCGTCTACCAGTTGCCGTCGGCCAAGGGCGCCATCATCAAGGACGTGGCCGACGCCAAGGGCCCGGCCGCCGCCGCCGGCATCCAGACCAACGACGTCGTCGTCGAGTTCAACAACCAGCCGGTCGAGAGCGCGCAGGACCTCATCAACAAGGTCGCCGCCACGCCCGTCGGCCAGAGCGTCCCCGTCATCTACCTGCGCGAGACGGGCGACAAGCTCGAACGCCACACGACCAGCGTCACCGTCGGCGAGCGCCCGCCGCGCCGCGAAGGCCCGCCCGCCGTCGAGGAGGACAAGGGCGGCGTGAAGTCCAAGAAGCTGGGCGCCGAGCGCGGCGACGAGCGCCCGGCGCTCGGGCTCAAGCTGAGCGAGTTGACGCCGCAGATAGCCAACGAGCGCAACCTGAAGGGCGTCCGCGGCCTCTTCGTGCAGGACGTTGACCAGGCCGGCATCGCCTTCGACGCCGGCGTCCAGAAGTTCATGGTCATCCAGCGCATCAACCGCCAGCCCGTCTCGACCATCGAGGACTTCGAGCGCGTCATCAACGCGCTCAAGCCCGGCGACCCCATCGTCCTCCACGTCTCGTCCTTCAACGGCGAGCGCGTCACACAGTCAATAGTCCAGTTCACTTATCAATAACAGCGCGGCGCGCGCGGGGGCGTCCTGACGGCGTGAGGCCGCGGGACGCCCCCCGGGCGCCCCGCGCCGAAGGCACCCAAGTAAATGGCACAAGCGAAAAAGGCTCTCGGCAAGGGCCAGAAGAACGGCGGCGGCGGCGGCGCGGCGGCGCGCGCGTCCGTCAAAAAGTACCCCAACTACATCGGCGGCGAGTGGGTCGCCTCCGCGTCGGGCGAGTGGTTCGACAACGAGAACCCCGCCGACGTGCGCGAAATCGTCGGCCGCTTCCCCGTCTCGGGCGAGGAGGACGTGCGCGCCGCGGTTGAGGCGGCCAAGGGGGCGGCCGACCGCTGGCGGCGCCTGCCCGCGCCGCGCCGCGCCGAAATCCTCTTCCGCCTCGGCGAAATCCTCATCCGCCACAAGGACAGGTTCTCGCGCGACATGACGCGCGAGATGGGCAAGGTCTTGAAGGAGGCCGGCGGCGACGTGCAGGAGGCGATTGACTGCACCTACTACACCGCCGGCGAGGGCCGCCGCCTGCACGGCTACACGACGCCGGCCGAGATGCCCGACAAGTTCGCGATGTGCGTCCGCCAGCCCGTCGGCGTCTGCGGCCTCATCACGCCCTGGAACTTCCCGATGGCGATTCCCTCGTGGAAGCTCATCCCGGCGCTCGTCTGCGGCAACACGGTCGTCATCAAGCCGGCCGAGGACACGCCGCTCTCGACCTACAACCTGGTCAAGGCGTGCGAGGAGGCGGGCGTGCCCGCGGGCGTCGTCAACATGGTGACCGGCTACGGCGAGACGGCGGGCGCGGCGCTCGTCGAGCACCCGCACGTCCGGCTCGTCTCCTTCACCGGCTCGACCGAGGTCGGGCGCACGGTCGCCGGCGCGACCGCCTCGCGCAACGCCGTCTGCTCGCTGGAGATGGGCGGCAAGAACGTCATCATGGTGATGGAGGACGCGGACCTCGACCTGGCGGTCGAGGGCGCGGTCTGGGGCGCGTTCGGCACTTCGGGGCAGCGCTGCACGGCCTCGTCGCGCGTCGTCGTCCACAAGAAGGTCTACAAGAAGTTCACGCAGATGCTCGTCGAGCGCGCGAAGGGCTTGCGCGTCGGCGACGGCCTCGACGAGAAGACGGACGTCGGCCCCGTCATCAACGCCGACGCGCTCCACCGCATCCTCGGCTACGTCGAGGTCGGGCAGAGGGAGGACGGCGCGAAGCTCGCCTGCGGCGGCGGCCGCCTCGGCGCGGGCGCCCACGCCAACGGCTACTTCGTCGAGCCGACGGTCTTCACCGACGCCGCGCCCGACATGCGCATCTCGCAGGAGGAGATTTTCGGCCCCGTCACGACCGTCATCCCGGCCGGCTCGCTCGAAGAGGCCGTCGAGATAGGCAACGGCGTGCGCTACGGGCTCTCGGCCTCCATCTACACGGCCGACGTCAACCGCGCCTTCCGCGCGATGCAGGAGATGTACACCGGCATCTTCTACGTCAACTCCTCGACCATCGGCGCGGAGGTGCACCTCCCCTTCGGCGGCACCAAGGCCACGGGGAACGGCCACCGCGAGGCCGGCACGCAGGTCCTCGACATCTTCACCGAGTGGAAGTCGGTCTACGTGGACTACAGCGGCAAGCTGCAGCGCGCGCAGATTGACGAGGTCAACTTCGAGTAGCCGGAAGTTTCAGGCGGTTCCCGACGAGATGAGAGCATCGTTCACTGAAGGCGCCTTGCCCTCGTCCAAAACTAAAAGATCGGAGACAAACAACAGTGATCGTCGGACTCCCCAAGGAGATTAAGGACAACGAGTACCGCGTGGGGCTGACGCCCGCGGGCGCGCGCGCTCTGACCGACGCCGGGCACAGGGTCGTCGTCGAGAAGAGCGCGGGCGAGGGCTCGGGCTTCGATGACGCGCTCTACGAGCGCGCGGGCGCCGAGCTGCTCGACTCGGCCGACGACGTCTGGGCCGAGGCCGAGATGGTCGTCAAGGTCAAGGAGCCCATCGAGCCCGAGTACCCGCGGATGAAGGAGGGGCTGCTGCTCTTCACCTACCTGCACCTCGCGCCCGACCCGAAGCAGACGCAGGCGCTCCTGCAGAACAAGGTGACGGGCATCGCCTACGAGACCATCACCGACCGGCGCGGGACGCTGCCGCTGCTGACGCCGATGTCGGAGGTGGCGGGCCGGATGGCCGTGCAGGTCGGCGCGCAGTACTTAGAGAAGATGAACGGCGGGCGCGGCGTGCTGCTCGGCGGCGTCCCCGGGGTCCCGGCGGCGCGCGTCGTCATCATCGGCGGCGGCGTCGTCGGCACCAACGCCGCGAAGATGGCCGTCGGCATGGGCGCGCAGGTCACCATCGTGGACCGCAACCTCGACCGCCTGCGCGAGCTGGACGACATCTTCCTCTCGAAGATTTCGACGCTCGCCTCGTCGGCCTACGCCATCCACGGCGCCATCTCCGAGGCCGACCTCATCATCGGCGCGGTGCTCGTGCCCGGCGCGGCCGCCCCGCGGCTCGTCACGCGCGAGATGCTGCACGACGTGCCGAACGGCGCCGTCGTCGTGGACGTGGCCGTAGACCAGGGCGGCTGCATCGAGACGACGCGGCCGACGACGCACTCGAACCCGACCTACTACGAGGAGGGCGTGCTCCACTACTGCGTGGCGAACATGCCGGGCGCGGTGCCGCGCACCTCGACCTTCGCGCTGACGAACGCGACGCTCCCCTACGCGCTCAAGCTGGCCAACCGCGGCTTCCTCGACGCCATCTCGTCCGACCCGGGCCTGAAGGAGGGCGTCAACACCTACGCCGGCAAGATGACCTACAAGGCGGTCGCCGACGACCAGGGGCTCGAATACACGTCGCTCGACCAGTTGCTCGGCCTCTCGCCGCAGACCAACTCGCAGGCCGGCGGCGCCGGCTGAGGCGAAGCGCCCCGCGCGTCGCAAAAAAGTAGAGGGCCGAGCGCGCCGGCGCTCGGCCCTCTACTTTTTTGCGACGCCCCCGCCCCCGCCCCTCAGAAGAACCGGCCGGGCGCGCCGTTCCAAAGCCACACGAGCACCAGAAACGCGGCAAGAGAGAAGGGCAGCGACAGGACGAGCGCCGCCCAGACAAGCACGCGCCACCTCCGGCGCGCCCTGCACCTGTCGAGCGCGGCGGCCGTCGCCACGACGAGGGTGAGGACGAAGGCCACGTAGATGGCCGCGGCGGGCACCGGCCTAAGCCCTCACTTCGACGAGCCGCGCGAGGCTCTCGACCAGCTCTTCGGCCGGGACGGGCTTGGAGAGGTAGACGTCGGCGCGCGCGCCCGCGCCGGCGTCGTCGGCCGGGGAGTCCGCGCCGCTGAGGAGGATGACGGGCAGGCTTTTGAGCTTCGGGTGGTCGCGCAGGAAGCGGCAGAGCTGCTGCCCCGTGAGGTGCGGCATCACGGCGTCGGTCACGACCGCGTCCACCGCGTTCGACAGCAGCGCCTTCATCGCTTCGAGCCCGTCGGCCGCCGTCAGCACCTCGTAACCGGCGCGCCGCAGCACGACCTCCAGATAGCGTCGCAGCGAGCGGTCGTCTTCGGCGAGCAGCACCGTGAGGCGCGCCGGCGGCGCTTCGGCCTGTGTGGCGGCTTGCGCCGCAGACTGTTCGAGCCCTTGAGTCGGGGTGCACATCTGCGTGTGGGAACCTTTCCGGGGGCCGGCCGGGCGGGAGAGGGCGGCCGCCCACGCGAAGTTCTGCAAGTGGCGTGCCCGCGGCTCGACGGTCCGCCGCGCGCGGGGCGCGGGCTCGACGCCGCGGGCTCGGGTACTTTAGGTGTCGCCGGAATCCGCGTCAAGCCTCGGCCTGAGCGATTCCGGAAGCCACTTTCCCGTCGGGTCGAACTCGCCCGCGTCCCGCGGCGTGGGTTGCGGGCGGGCGGCGGTTCGGTCCGGCCCGTTCTTTCTGACCGGGCGGCCGGTCAGTCTGCCTCGGCGCGACGCGCCGCCGACGCATTCCGCGCGCGCGGCGAACCGGCCCGAGGCCGCGCTCATCTATCCTCTTTCGCCGGAATCCATCGGAAAACGGGCGCGCCGCGCGCTTGAAGTGTCGCGGGGCTTCGGCCATACTCGCGGGCCGGGGCGCGGTGAGTCGCCCGCGCGGCGCGGGCCGTCGGAAACGGGGAAAGTCTCAAGATGTACGAGTTCGCAGTCACGCCAGCCGTCACGCAGATACGCCGCCGCGGCGTGACCATCACCGAGGTCGAGCCCGGGAGCCTCGGCGCCGAGCTAGAGCTTGAGCCCGGCGACCGCGTCGTCAAGGTCAACGGCCGCGTCATCCGCGACTACCTCGACTTTCGCTTCCACACCGGCGGCGAGACCGAGATGACGCTCGACGTGCTCAAGCGCGGCGGCGAGGAGTGGGAGGTCGAGGTCGAGCGCGCCGAGGGCGAGGACTTCGGCCTCCAGTTCGAGCACATCGCCCCGCGCCAGTGCGCCAACGAGTGCCTCTTCTGTTTCTGCAAGGGCAACCCGCCCGACGCGCGCCCCGCGCTCTTCTTCCGCGACGAGGACGTCCGCCTCTCCTTCCTCTACGGCAACTACACGACGCTCACCTCCATCACCGAGGACGAGATGGCGCGCGTCGTCGAGCAGCGGTTGACGCCGCAGTACGTCTCCGTCCACGCGACCGACCTGAAGGTGCGCGCCTACCTGCTCGGCGTTGACGAGCGCCGCGCGGACATCTCCGACAAGATGCGCCGCATGATGGACGCCGGCGTCGAGATTCACGCGCAGGTCGTCCTCTGCCCCGGCATCAACGACGGCGAGATTTTACGAAAAACAATCGAAGACCTCGCGGCCGAGCACCCGCGCGTCCGCAGCGTCGCCGTCGTCCCTCTGGGGCTGACGCGCTACAACACGGACGAGCGTCTGACGCCGGTCACGCCCGAGTGGTGCCGGCAGGTCATTCGCGAGGTCGGCGTGATGCAGAAGAGTCTGCGGGCGCGGCTGGGGACGAATTTCGCCTTCCTTGGCGACGAGCTGTACCTGCGCGCGGGGCTGGCCGTGCCCGGCCGCGCGCATTACGGCGACTACCCGCAAATCGAGGACGGCGTCGGCATGGTGCGCTCTTTCCGCGAGGATTTCGGGCGTCTGCTGCGCAAAGTCGAGAAAAACCCGCCCGCCGCGGCCCCGGGGCTGCGCGGGACAATCCTGACGGGCGCGCTCTTCGCGCCGGTGCTCGCGGAGCTGGTCGGGCGTCTGAACGAGAGCGCGGGGACGCGCCTGAAGGTCGTCGGCGTCGAGAACAGGTATTTCGGCCCCGAAATCGTCGTCGCCGGATTGATGACGGGCGAGTGCGTGCTGGCCGCGCGCGGCGAGTTCGAGGGCGACTTCGTCATCCTCCCGGCCAACGCGCACAAGTCCGACGAGCCCGTCATGCTCGACGGCACGCGGCTCGACGACCTCTCGGCGCGCCTCGGGCTCCCCGTGCGCGCGCTCGACCTCGAAGGGTTTTCGCGCCTGCTCGGCTGACGCGGGCCGGGCCGGAGCCGGCCGCCGCCGACGAAGACCCGCCCCGCCCGTTCACCCCACGGGTACAATTATTTACGAAATTGAATCTTGCATCCGAGAATCTGAAGAGCCGCACGGCTTTTCGTCGGGGAACCCGTCTAAATACCTCAAATTAGTAATAATCCAAGGTTGGGAATAGCAGTTGCGTTATCGCCTGCGCCGATAAATATTTGGCGAGATTTGGTGATGACTCACCTTCCGTCGGGGCAAGCTCCACGGTTAAATTCGGGGCCAGAGAAGAGAAGCGTAAGTCTTCTTACCCGGTAATCGCCAATCTCGTTTTGCTCCCAACAGAACTAGGAGAGAAGAGAATGACCAAAGCGAAGCAATCACTGGTCATGTCGCTGCTTTTACTGCTGTGCTCCTCGCTTGCCTTCGCCCAGACGACCTCTACGACGTCGTCGGTGACCGGCATTGTGACGGATCCGACCGGCGCAGTAATCTCGGGCGCGACTGTGACACTCACTGATACCAAGACATCAAAAGAAGTCACGACGACCACAGACGAACAGGGCGTCTACCGGTTCTCCCAGGTGCAGCCCGGCCAGGGCTTCAGGCTCACCTTCTCGGGCGCCGGCTTCCAGACGCTCGTGATCAACGACGTCGCGCTCGGCGTCGGCACGGCCGAGACGCACAACGCGCAGTTGACCGCCGGCCAGGTCACGGAGACGGTCGAGGTCACGGCCTCCAACGAGGCGACGCTGAACACGACCGACGCCAGCATCGGCAACGTCATCGAGACGCGCCGCCTGATGGACCTGCCCGTGCAGATCCGCAACTCGCCGGCGGCCCTCATCGGCCTCCAGCCGGGCGTGGTCGGCAACAACGTGGGCACCACCCGCGGCAACGCCGTCGGCTCGGTCACCGGCTCGCGCGCCGACCAGGGCAACATCACGGTTGACGGCATTGACGCCAACGACCAGACGACGCAGCAGTTCGGCGCCACCATCGGCAACGCGCCGATCGACTCCGTCCAGGAGTTCCGCGCCGTGACCGCCAACCCGGGCGCGTCCGAAGGGCGCAGCAGCGGCGGCCAGATTCAGCTCATCACCAAGAGCGGCACCAACGAGTTTCACGGCTCGCTCCGCGAGTTCAACCGCACGGCGGCCACCGCGGCTAACAGCTTCTTCAACAACCGCGCCGGCGTCGCCCGCCCGCAGTTGACCCGCAACCAGTTCGGCGGCTCCATCGGCGGCCCCGTCTACTTCCCCAAGTTCGGGATGGGTAACGGCGACGCCATCTGGAGCGGCAAGGACAAGCTCTTCTTCTTCTTCGACTACGAGGGCCGTCGCGACGCGCAGGGCGTTTCCTACCTCCGCATCGTCCCCCTCCAGCACTACCGCCAGGGCGGCCTGGCCTACCTGAACAACACGGCCGGCTGCCCGACCAACGCCCGCCTCAACACGAGGCCGGAGTGCATCACCATCCTGACGCCGGCGCAGGTGGCGGCGCTCGACCCGCGCGGCATCGGGCCCAACCAGGCGCTCCTGAACCTGATTAACGAGCGCTACCCGCTGCCCAACGACCTGACCGCCGGCAACGGCATCAACACGGGCGGCTTCCGCTTCAACTCGCCGTCGCACCGCACGGACAACACCTACACGACGCGCATCGACTGGAACGCCACCGACCGCCAGCGCGTGTTCGGCCGCTTCAACATCGCGCGCCGCCTGAACACCGACACGACCAACACGGTCGCGCAGCAGTTCCCGACCGACCCCGAGACGGGTCAGATCGCCATCGAGGACACCACCTACGTCGTCGGCCACAACTGGGTCGCCAACGCGAACCTGGTCAACGACTTCCGGTTCGGCGTCTCGCGCGGCGTGGCGAGGTTCCCCGCGCCGTTCGCGCCCGCCTTCCCGAACATCTTCGGGACGCCGGCCGCCGGCACCGGCGGCACCTTCGGCGGCATCGGCATCGCGGCGCCCTTCGCCGACATCAGCTACCAGGACCGCACGGTCCCCGTGCCGACCATCCGCGACGACGTGTCTTGGACGCGCGGCTCGCACAACTTCCAGTTCGGCACCCAGCTCAAGCCGATCCGCCAGCAGTCGAGCCTGATTAACGACTTCAACTTCGTCCAGCTCGGCCTCGGCGGCAACCTGACGGCGCTCAACGCGACCCTGCGCCCGGGCACCCTCGGCGCGGGCACGACGCGCAGCGCCAACTTCGACAACGCGTTCGCGTTCCTGCTGGGCCGCTACGCCTCGATCAGCACCAACTTCAACTACGACCCCGCGGGCAACGCCTTCGGCCCCGGCACCGGCAAGAGCCGCGACTACCGCTACAACGAGTACGAGTTCTACGCCGCGGATAGCTGGCGCATGCGCAACGACCTGACGATCACCGCGGGTCTGCGCTACCACCTCTACCCGGCGCCCTACGAGGCGAACGGCTTCCAGGCCACCGCCGACGTGCCGTACGAGACCCTGATCAACACCCGCATCCGGAACGCGGCGCTCGGCATCGCCGGCCCGTCGGCCGAGCCCTTCCTGAGCTACGACCTGGCCGGCGCGGGCAACAACGGCCGCCCGCTCTACGAGACGGACAAGAACAACTTCGCCCCGCGCCTGAGCTTCGCCTACAACCCCTCGTTCCGGGGCGGCGTCCTCGGCGCGCTCTTCGGCGACCGCAAGATGGTGATTCGCGGCGGCGGCTCGGTCGTCTACGACCGCGTCGGCGGCGGCATCACCTTCATCCAGGACCAGGTGTCGTACCTGTTCGACAACTCGGCCACCACCAACTTCGGCTCGACGAACGCGCGCAACTCGCTGCTCAACGACCCGCGGTTCACGGGCCTCGCCACGCTCCCGGTGCAGAACGTCGCGCCGGAGATCACGCGCCCGTTCACCCCGTTCGTTGACAACGGCTTCCCGTTCGGCAACGAGGGCGGCCAGACCAACTACGTGGTCGACCCGAACTTCAAGACGCCGTACTCGATCCAGTACAGCCTCGGCTTCCAGCGCGAGCTGCCGGCCAACTTCATCATGGAGCTGGCCTACGTCGGCCGCCAGGGGCGCAAGCTCTTCACGCAGGCCGACGCCGCGCAGGTGCTGAACTTCAGGGACCCGGCCTCGGGGCAGTTCCTGTTCGGCGCCTTCAACAACCTGCAGGATCAGATCAACGCGGGCGGTGCCATCACGGCGCAGCCCTTCCTTGAGAACCAGATCAGCGCGGCGCTCGGCGCCCCCTGCGCCGCCGTCCTCGGCTCGTCCTGCACCCAGTTCGTCGCCGACAACCTCGGCGACCTCGTCTCGCTCGGCGACACCGCCGACACGATTCAGGTGCTTCAGGGCGCCGGGTTCCTCAGGCCGAACGTCGGCCTGAGCGGCCAGTTCTCGACCAACGCCTACATCACCAACCTGGGGTCTTCGAGCTACAACGGCATGCTGCTCAGCCTGCGCCGTCGCTTCTCGCAGGGCCTCCAGTTCGACTTCAACTACAGCTGGTCGCACGCCATTGACAACCAGTCGAGCATCACCAACACGGTGTTCGGCGGCCTCGTCTGTGACGTGACCAACCTCCGCGTCTGCCGCGGCGACGCCGACTTCGACATCCGTCACCTGATCAACGTGAACGGCATCTGGGAAATCCCGGTCGGTCGCGGCAAGGCTTTCGCGGGCGACGCCCCCGGCTGGCTGAACGCCATCATCGGCGGCTGGCAGCTCAGCGGCATCTACACGTACCGCAGCGGCCTGCCCTTCAGCACCACCACGGGCTCGTTCCCTGTCGGCTTCGTCTTCAACAGCCCGGCGGTCTTCACCGGCGGGAACAACGCGGCGGCGCAGGGCAACATCCGCGACGTCGGCACCTCGATCCAGTACTTCGCCGACGCCGAGGCGGTGCTCGCCTCGAACCGCAACCCGCGCCACGGCGAAATCGGCAACCGGAACATCTTCCGCGGGCCTTCCTTCTGGAACGTGGACACGGCCGTCCTGAAGAACTTCAGGCTGCCCTGGTCGGAGACGCAGCGGTTGCAGATCCGCTGGGAGTCCTACAACGCCTTCAACCACCACAGCTTCGGCCTGCCGAACGCCAACATCAACTCGACGACGTTCGGCGTGATCACCACGTCCGCCAGCACGGCTCGTGAGATGCAGTTCGGTATCCGCTACGACTTCTAGTCGCTAACGCGACAGTCGAGCTTCGGGCTCCCGGAATTTCCGGGAGCCCTTTTTTTTTGAGCTTGTATGAAACGGCCGTCGAGAAACAGGTTGTCCGAGCGCCCCGGCGACTGACCAGAAACACCGAGCCGACTGACCGCCGGCTCGACGGACTCGTTAAGCGAAGCGCTTCGCGCCGGAAGCGCACGCGAGCCGCGCCGCGACGTCGGCGGGCGTCAACCGCCGCAGTCGCCGTGCGCGTCCGCCAGGTCATCCGCCGCTGACTGGCTGGAGAGCGCGGACTGGGCAGCCCGCCCGGCGGCGAGGTCGGGTGCGGCGAGTCTCGCTTCGGCGGCCGGCGTAAAGGCCCTCGGGGGCATAGCGCGGCCGGCGAAGCGCCCGCTTTCGGGCCGTTAAAGCCTGACGGCAAGGTTCTACACGCGGGTCGTCGAGGACGCGTCACGCAAGACCTTGCGGCGGCTCGTCAAGACGAAGGTCGTGCCCGAGGGCGTGATGTACACCGACGGCTTTCGCCCTCACGGCGGGCCGGCGCCCTGCGGGTTCAAGCACTTCCGCATCAACTGTCGGGAACGCTTTGCGACCAGGAAGCGTCGGCGCATCAACGGCGTCGAGAACTTCCGGGGCCAGGCAAAGGCCAGGCTCAAGAACTGCTACGGTGTGAGCCGCGAACACTTCTATTTCTACCTGAAAGAAATGGAGCCCCGGTTCAAACACCGGAAAGCCGCTAATTTAGCGGCCTTTAAATTAGCGGCTTTAATCAAAAGAATCGTCCGCAAAGATGAAGCTGTTCCAGACCGGCTCCTTTTTTGCCCGCGCGCCGGCGTCTATGCATCCCGGCGCGGGCTTCATTAAGGGCTTTAAACCGTCTTCGGGCGTCGCGGAGGGTCGGCCGAGGGGCGGTCGGAAGGTTGGGAAAGGCTGTGTGGCGGGCGCTTATGCACAAAGGGCTCGGCGGCGCGGGACGGCCGGGCGAGGGAATGCCGGGCGAAGGAGCGCGTGCGGCGCCGTCGGCGGCCGGCGGGGACGTCGGGGACATAGGGGACATAGGGGAGGTCGGGGCTGTGCTGTGTCCGAAGACACGTTTGAAGACTTCCGGGCGGCGTGCTGTTACGTGGTTTGTGAGTTAAGAAGCGGCGGGCGCGAGTCGGGCGGGGCGGGTGACGGCGGGCGGGGGCGGGTCCGTATGAATCGCCTTTGAGGCGTTGAGGCAGGCCGTCTTTGGGGTTGAGGCCGTCAGGGGCGTGGGCGGCCGCGCCCCGCCCCCGTCGCGGCTCTGCGGCGGGGGCGGGGCGCTTTAACTGCGCTTGAGCGAAGCCCGCGTCAGAGGGTGTCGGTGTCGGGGTCGGCGGGATTCTGCCAGACGGCCCCGTCCTCAAACTCGACGCGCCGGATGACGACCTTCTCCTTGAACCGGGCGTCCCGCCCCTGCGACGCGTCAACGGTGAGCGACGGCGGCAGCGTGGAGCGCCCGGACAGCTTCTTCTTCTGGCCGGGGCGCAGCCCCACCTTGCTCGTGAACTGGCGGCGGCCGGCGACGGTCCCCGTCGAGGAGTCAACGAGCACGTACTCCCAGTCGAGGCTGCGAATCTTCTTCGTCCCGGTGTTGGTGAGCTTCACGTCGTAGACGTAGTGCGAGCGGTTGTTAGACCGGACTCCCCTGTTCGAGGCGCTGGTCATGCCGCCGCCGGTCGGGACGGGGACCTGCTCCACCCCGGCCTGCACACGAATCTTGTTGAGCTGGATGACCTCGTTGCGGACGCTGTCCATCCGCGCCTGCTCCTCGGCGACGCGGAGCGGGTCCTCGAAGAGCGCCGGGTTGTACGCCGCCTGCGTGTGCCAACCGTGTTCGAGCACCACGACGCCGTGCGGCGCCGCCGCGTTCTGACTCGGCGGGGTCTGCGCGGCGGCCGAGCCGGCCGACAGCAGCGAGAGTGCCACTAAAACCAGAGTCTTCATAAACTCTCCTTACCTGGCAAGTCCAGGCGGCTTTAATTCGTTCGAGGAGGGTTCGGGTCGCGCGCCGGCGCGGGAGGCCGGCGCGTGCTCGGTGGTTACGCACGTTTGGATGAGCCGCGGGGAGAGGCGGGTGGCCTCTGCCCGCGGCGCGACCCGCGCGCTATTTTCTGGAGCGCAGCTCCCTGACGGTCGAGCGCACGCGCTCGGCCTCGGGGGCTTCGGGCGCGAGTCGGAGGAATGTCTCAAGCTCGTCGGCCGCGCGCTTGTAGTCCTGACGCCCCCAGTAGATGCCGCCGAGGTAGTAGTGCGCGACGGCTATCCCGTCGCCGCCCGAGGCGACCGCGGCGCGCAGCTCCTTCTCGGCCTCCTCCAGCTCGCGCCGCTTGAGCAGGATGACGCCCAGGTAGAAGTGCGGCGTGGGCGAGGCGTTGTTCCGCTGCGCGGCCTTGCGGAAGTGCGTCTCGGCCTCGGCGAACTCCTTGCGGTCGTAGAGCGCGATGCCGTAGTTGAGGAGCGTGGCGTAGTCTTCGGGCGCGAGGCGGAGCGCGGCGCGCAGCGCCACGGCGGCCTTCTCCGGCTGCTTCAGCTTGAGGTAGAGCGCGCCCATCTCGCTCAGCGCGAGGCGGAAGTCCGGGTGGAATTCGAGCGCGCCCCTGAGCAGCTCGACGGCGCGCTCGGTCTCTTTCCTGCGCGCCGCCTCCATCGCCTTGTTGTAGAGGTCGGCGGCGGGCTTGGGCACGTTCGCCAGCGAGGCGTCCACGGTGCCGGGGGCGCGCGTCTCGCCCGCGCCGTCGGCGCGCTTCGCGCGGAGGTGGATGTAGACGGTCGCGATGCGGGGCGTGTTGTCCCTGAAGCTCCGGTTCGACCCCTGCTCGATGTAGACCGACTCGCGCGCCGCCTGGTACTGCTCGGTGCCCTCGACGACGACGGTGTAGGAGCCGGCCATCAGCGACGTGAAGCGGAAGGCGCCGCTCGGGTCGCTGAAGATCGAGAGCGTGCCGTTGGCCGTGCTCTCAAGCTGCACGCGCATGCGCGCGTCCGACATGCGCCCCGAGGGCAGAAAGATGCGACCCTGAATGATGTGGTTGCCGCCCGTCCCGGTGGTGTCGGTCCCGCCGCCGGCCTGCGCGAGCGCGGCCGCGGGCGGCAGGCAGACGAGGGGCGCGAGAAGGGCGAGCAGGAGGCGGGCGGCGGCGCGGAGCGGGCGGGCGGCCGCCGGGCGGCGCGCTGGAAAATTGAAGGCTTGCGAAGACATTTCCGGCTCCTCCGAAGGCGACCGGGTGGGGGCTCGGTCCAGGCGCTGACTGTCTTGGGAAACGACTGACGAGGGGACAGGATACCAGAAAAAAATAAGGAGGGGCGCAAGAGTTTTGCACCCCTCCCAGCGAAGCCCGCCGGGGCCGCGAGGGCCCCGGCGGCGGAACAAACTAGAAGGAGAACTTCGCGCCCAGGCGGAGCGACGAAGGGAACTGGAAGACGCGGCCCGAGCCGAAGAACGGGTTCGGGACGTTCGCCACGCCGTTGACGCCGCTGGTGATTTCGAACGTCTCGTCCAGGCGGATGGCGCGCTGGTTGTTGAAGACGTTGAACCAGTCAACCTGGAAGCGGAGCTGGCGGTCCTCGCCGAAGTTGATCGGGTAGTAGGCGCCGAGGTCGAGGTTCCAGGTCGTCGGCGTGCGGTTGCTGCCGATGCTGTCAACCACGTTCGGGAAGCCGGACGGCGACTGGGCGGTCGCGGGGACGATGGCGGTGCCGCGCGGCACGCCGAAGCCCTCGTTGTCGCCGTAGTCCACGTCGGGGACGAGCTGGTTGAAGGGGATGCCCGACTGCGCGCGGAACGACCCGCTGATCATCAGCTTGAACGGCGTGCGGTAGCTGCCGTCAAACTTGAACTGGTGCGGGCGGTCGTTGGGCAGGCGGCCGTAGAGCCCGTTGAGCAGGCTGACCAGGTCAAACAGCGAGGTGATGTTCGGGTCGCTCTGACCGTTGTCGTTGCGGAACAGACCCTCGTAGTTGCCGATCAGGCTGGAGTAGACGTAGGAAGCGATGAACTGGTAGTTGTTCGTGAAGCGCTTCTGCGCCGTGAACTCGAGCGCGCGGTAGTAGCGGCGCGCCGGGCCGAAGCAGGCGTTGAACTGGACGCAGGCCAGGTCCTCGGTCGTCACGTCCTGGCCGACGCGGCGGCCGGGGTTGAAGAGGAAGTAGTCAACGCCCTGATTGAACGAGCCGTCCTCGATGACGTTGTCCTGGCGGCGGTAGACGCCGCGGAAGCCGAGCGCGAGGTCCTTGATGGGCTCGTACTCGATGCCGGCCGTGTAGTCCTCGACCGTCTGCGGGCTCAGACCCGGGTCGATCGGGGTCGGGTGCGCGCCGAGGTTGGCGATGGTGCGGCCGGGGACGATGAACGCGTCGGCGCCGAGCGCGCCGTAGCGGCTGACGTTGAAGTTCTTGTCGGTCTGGCTGTTCTCGGAGCCGGCGCGGACGTTGATGTCGAGCGGGATCGGGGCCTCGACGAAGCGGGCGAAGTTCGCGAAGATCTTGCCGCGGCCGGTGCCGGTGAAGTCCCAGCTCACGCCGAGGCGCGGCTGCATGTTGGCGATGAAGTCGTTGAGCTTCAGGAAGGTCTCGCCCTGGTTGCCCTTGGCCTGCTGGTAGTCCCAGCGCAGACCCATGATGAGCTGGAGGTTACGCGTCGCCTTGTACTCCTCCTGGACGTAGAAGCTCTCGACGTCGGTGAACGTGTCGGCGACGAGCTGGAAGTCGCGGACGCGGGTCGAGAGCAGGACGAGGAACGGGTTGTTCTGCGCCTCGGCCAGCGTGATGTTGCCCTGGATGGCGCCGCCGGCGTAGCCGGCCGTCGCCGCGATCTGGCCGGCGCGCTGGACGCCCGCCGCGCTCGGGCAGACGATCTGGTTGCCGCGGGTCGTGCAGACCGTGAAGCTGTTGGTGACGCGGTAGCCGTTGGTCTGGTTGGTGTCGGTGAAGCCGCCGGCGAAGGGCAGGCCGAGCGGGTTCGCGAAGGTGCGGTCAGGACCGGTCGAGCGCTGGTCGATGACGTACTTGTTGCGGTTGAACTCGAAGCCGTACTTCAGCGTGTGCTTGCCGAAGATGTTCTGCAGGCGGGCCAGCGCCTCGGTGCGGTTGCGGTCCTGCGTCGAGAAGAGCCCGAAGCCCTGCTGGATGAACTGGCGCTCCAGCGAGCCGCCCGGCGAGTTGACGAAGCTGATGAAGCCGTTGCCGGCCGAGGACTCGATGTTGGTGTTCGTCACCGGCGCGACCGTGCCGTTGGGGCGCAGGATCGCGAAGTTGTCGGTGATGAGCGGGTCGGTCGGGTCTTCGGGGATCGTGTTCAGCCGCTGGAGGTGCAGGCCGAAGGCGAACTCGCCGATGAAGTTGGGCGAGAAGACCGAGTTCAGGCGGGTCGTGTAGTTCGAGCCGCCGCGCTCGATGACGCCGCGGAAGCTCGACGGGTCGTTGCCGAAGCCCGACACGCCGAGGTTGGCGCTGCCGTAGAGGAAGCCCTCTTCCTTCGAGAAGTCGCCGAAGGTCGAGAAGGTCATCGTGTGGTTCTGGTTGATGCCCCAGGTCACCTTGCCCGAGTAGAAGGGCGTCGTGACCTTGTTCTCGACCTCGTCGCGGAACGTCTGCGTCAGGAAGAAGTTCTTGCGCTGCTGCGGGTTGAACGCGCCGAAGAACCAGAGCTTGTCCTTCACGATGGGGCCGCCCAGGTCGAAGCCGGCGTCAATCTCGGAGAAGCCGTTCGGGGCCGAGCCGGTGAAGGAGAACTGCTTGGTCTCGCGCACCATGCCCTTGGTCGTCAGGTAGCCGAAGACGTCGCCGCGGAAGTCGTTGCCGCCCGACTTGGTGATGACGTTGAAGATGCCGCCCGTGGACTTGCCGTACTCGGCGCTGAAGGCACCGGTCTTGATCTCGACCTCCTGGACGAACTCGAACGGCAGGTTGGCGCCCGAGCCGCCGAAGGCGGGGTCGCTGACCGTGATGCCGTCGAGGATGTAGTTGTTCTCGGGGCCCGAAGAGCCGGCGACCGACGGGTCGCGGTCGCGCCCCGAAGAGTCACGCAGGCCCGAGCGCGAGACCGTCGGCGCGATCGTGTAGAGCGACTGGACGGTGCGCTGCGTCGGGAAGTTCGAGAACTGCTCGGTGGAGATGTTCGTCCCCGTCGTGTTGGTGGTGATGTCGATGGCGGCGCCGGAGCTGGCCGTCACCTCGACCGTCTCGGTCGCGCCCGCGGGGCGGAGCGAGACGGCGGCCGTCGAAGTCCTGCCGAGGTTGACCTCGACGTTCGTCTGCTCGAAGCGGGCGAAGCCCTGCGAGGCTTCGACCGTCACCGTGTAGCGGCCCGGCGGGAGGTTCGGGATGCGGTAGATGCCCTCCTCGTTCGTCGTCGCCGTCTGCGGCCGAATCAGGTTCGGGCCGGCGGCCGTCACCGTCACGCCCGGGACAGCGGCGCCGTTGACGTCCGTCACCGTCCCCTCGATCGAACCCGTCGTGGAGGTCTGAGCCGTCGCGCCAATCGCCGTGAAGAGCGAGAGCGCGAGGGTCAGCATCACGGTCACGAGCCGTATCGGATTTCTCATGCTAACCGTTCCTTTCGTTGTGTTTAACCTTCTAGAAGTTTCTAGTCTTGAGTCGAAGGACAATGCTGAACAGGATTACCCTGGTCGGGGTTTTAGGCAACTCAAAGGCCACCTCGGCGGCCACGCCGGATTTTGCCCGCTAAACTCGGAAAACAGACGACTTAGCGACGGTCGCCTCCGCGCCCTCTCTACCCCCCTCGGGAGGCGCTCCGAAGATTCAAGACCGAATTTTTGAAGTTGGCTTCAAATTTTTGAATATGTTTCGCCACACTCCCGGCGGTCTTCGCGCTCTTTCGAGCGGCGCTCGCCGGCGGGGGAGCCGCAGCGTCCGCCGCCGCCCCTCGCCGAGCCTCACCGGACGGGCGGCCGCCCTCCGCCGCCGCCCGCGCCCGTCCCGCGTACGAACCTGGAACGGGGGGCCCAGGCTTCTCTGAAGATTCGGAAGGTAATCCAGAAATTTGAAGATTAAGAGGAGAAAAAATCCCTCTCCGTGGAGATTCCACATTAAATAGGACTTAAAAACTGAGGGCGGCTGCTGGCATAAGCTTTGCATCGTCGCCGCGGCGTACATTCGTACCGTTTTTTGTTCCGAGCGCCAGGTCTCCGGGTTAACCCCATCGCTTCATCCTTAGGAATCAAAAAAACCACTCCTCTCAAGGGAAAACCGTAAGCTTAAACGTCTGGAGGCAAAATGAAGTCAAGGTTTAGCCGTCTGAGGCCCGGGTCCATGCTCCTGGCCGCTCTTGCCGCCCTGGTGCTGATCGCGCCGCACACGCACGCGCAGTTAACGCGCGGAGCCATCAACGGGACCGTCCGCGACGAAGCCGGCGCCGCCATCGCGGGCGCCACCGTCCGCGTCAACGACCCCGCAAAGAACATCTCGCGCGAGGCGACGACGAACGAAGAGGGCTTCTACCGCATCGCCGCGCTCGACCCCGGCACCTACACCGTCACCATCCAGGGGACGGGCTTCGGCACGCTTGAGACCCGCGAGGTGGTCGTCAACGTCGCCAGCGAGACCAGCCTGGACGCGACGCTCAAGGCGGGCGGCGTGACCGAGACGGTGAACGTGACGGCGCAGGCCGACGCCATCACGCTCAACAAGACGACCGCCACCGTCGGGCTGACGGTGTCGCAGCGCCAGGTCGTGGACCTGCCCACGGGCGCGGCGCGCAACATCAACAACCTGGCGCTGCTCTCCCCCAACGTCTTCTCGGCGCCCGGCTCCTCCGGCATCTCGGCCAACGGCCAGCGCGCCCGCAACAACAACTTCACCATTGACGGCTCGGACAACAACGACATCAGCATCACGGTCGCCACCACCTCGGTCGTCCCCGAGGCCGTCGGCGAGTTCCAGGTCCAGACCAACCCCTTCTCGGTCGAGTTCGGCCGCAACTCCGGCGCGCAGATCAACGTCATCACCAGGTCTGGCACCAACGAGTTCCACGGCGACGTCTTCGAGTACTACCGCGGCAGCCGCCTCGCCTCGCGCGACAACCTCGAGAAGGCGGCGGGGCTCCAGCGCCCCGGGCGCTTCAACCGCAACCAGTTCGGCTTCGACATCGGCGGCCCCGTCATGCTGCCGAACCTGATTCCGGGCGAGGGCAACGGCGACTGGCGCGGCTACGACGGCCGCGACCGCACCTTCTTCTTCTACCTCTTCCAGGGCGACCGCCTGCGCACGGGCGCGGGGCTCGGCGCGACGATTCGCGTCCCGACGCCGGCCGGCTTCGCCGCGCTCCAGAGCGTGCCGCTCGGCGCGGGGCAGACGGCGGCCAGCCGCCAGGCCGTGCTCTCGCGCCTGGGCTTCCTCGGCGCCGTCTACGGCGGGGGCGCGCAGTTCCGCAACCTGACGAACGTCACGGTCAACGGCGTCGCCGTCCAGACCGGCCAGACCAACGTCGGCATCATCCAGCCGAGCGACCAGTACAACAACACGCTGCGCTTCGACCACAAGCTCGGCGAGTCCGACAACCTGACGGTGCGCTACATCTCGAACAAGTCCGTAGACGTCAACGTCATCAGCAACCTCCAGTTCGGCTCGCAGTTCGCCGGCAACCAGAACATCCTCGACCAGAACCTGGCCGCCAGCGAGACGCACATCTTCGGGCCCAACGTCCTGAACGAGTTCCGCTTCTCCTACATCCGCCGCAACCTGGCCTTCCCCGAGAACGACCCGAACAGCCCGACGGCGACCATCTCGGGCCTGTTCACCATCGGCGGCGCGTCGAACTTCCCGCAGGGGCGCGTCCAGAACAGCTACCAGTTCTCCGACACGCTCTCGTGGCTGGCCGGCGCCCACTCGCTCAAGTTCGGCACCGACATCCGCCACATCCGCCTCAACAACCTGGCGGCGTTCGACACGAAGGGCACCTTCACCTTCAACAACCTTCAGGACTACCTCAACAACAACGCCTTCAGCTTCCAGCAGGCGCTCCAGACCGCGAGCTTCTTCGCCGTCCAGACGCAGCAGTACTACTTCGTGCAGGACGACTGGCGCGTGCGCCCGAACCTGACGCTGAACCTCGGCCTGCGCTACGAGACGTCGAACAACCCGTTCGGCTTCTTCGGCGCGGAGAGCGCGCAGGTGCGTAGCGCGCTCGTGCCCGGCCCCGTCGGCCGCGACAACGACAACTTCGCCCCGGCCGTCGGCTTCGCCTACAGCCCGCGCCCGTCGGGCGGCATCGCCCGCGCCATCTTCGGCGACGGCCTGTCGAGCATCCGCGGCGGCTGGCGCCGCAGCTTCGACGTGCTGTTCTACAACATCCTGACCGTCAACGGCTCGAACTTCCCGCGCGTCGTCGTCGGCCTCCAGAACAACGTCCAGAACGTCTACCCGAACCTGCTGCCGGTCACGGCCAACCCGGTCTTCGACCCGCTCGCCGGCTTCGTCAACACGCCCGAGACGGCCAAGACGCCCGAGTCCTACATCTACAGCCTGAGCTGGCAGCGCGAGTTCCTGCGCAGCTACTTCGTCGAGGTCGGCTACGCCGGCAGCCGCTCGATCAACCAGGTCAACCAGCTCCAGGCCAACCCGGCCATCCTGACGGCCGCGCAAATAGCGACCGTCCGCGCCGGCGGCACCATCCCCGGCGTGCAGGCGCGCCGCCTCTTCCCGCAGTTCGGCTCGCGCACGCTGATCGCCACCGAGGCGCAGGCCAGCTACAACGCCGGCTACGTCAACTTCAACAAGCGGCTGACGCGCGGCCTCCAGCTCGGCGCCGCCTACACCTTCAGCAAGCTGATGGACGACAACAGCGAGTCGCTCGGCGTCGCGGCCATCACCGGCGGCTCGCCGCAGATTCCGCAGGACTTCTTCAACCGCAAGGCCGAGAAGAGCCTGTCGGCGTTCGACCGCCGCCACCGCTTCGTCGCCAACTTCACCTACGAAATTCCGGCCTTCCCCGGCGACTTCTTCAAGGAGGGCGTCGGCCGCCAGATCTTCGGCGGGTGGGAGTTCTCGGGCATCATCCAGCGCCAGTCGGGCCAGCCCTTCACCGTCCTGACGGGCGTTGACACGAACGGCAACGGCACCGCCACCGGCGACCGCCCGAACTACAACCCGGGCGGCATCCTGCGCCTCGACCCCGTGACGGGCGACTTCCGCACCTTCACGAGCCCGCTCGTCGGCGGCCAGTTCGTCGTGCCGCTCGGCACCAACGGCCTGCCGCTGGCGAACAGCCTCGGCAACGGCAACCTCGGCCGCAACACCTTCCGCGCGCCGGGCTTCTACAACACCGACCTCAGCCTTCAGAAGTACTTCACGATGCCGTGGGGCGAGGACAACCGGCTCATCTTCCGCGCCGACTTCCTGAACGCCTTCAACCAGGACAACTACGGCCGCCCGGTCGTCCTGCTCAACAGCCCGGACTTCGGCCGCAACCTCAACAACTGGGGCGCGCGCACCATCACGCTCTCCGCGAAGTACCGGTTCTAAGCCGGCGCTTGCGCGCTCGACGCGCGGGGGCCAGTTCCCCGCGCGGCCTTCACAGAGGCGTCCCCTCCCGGGGGGACGCCTTTTTTTTTGGCGCGGCGGCCGAGGCGGCCGAAAAGCCCGCCTTGTCTTTTGCGGGCCGGTCGGTTAAAGATTTCCCGGACGCCGGGCCGCAAGCCCCGCGTCGTCTCTCTGATAACCCGCGGCCGACAGGGGAGAGCCTTGTCAACACTCGCCGTCAAACAACTGCAACTGGCTCCGCTCGGCGCGGGCGACCTCATCGACCGCACCGTCAGGCTCTACCGCCGGCACTTCGGGGCGCTCGTGCGCGCCAGCGTGCCGCCCGTGGTGCTCTCGGCCTCCGGGTGGGTGCTGATGCTCGTCTGCGTCCGCGCGATGTCGGCGGCCGGCAGCGAGGGGCGCGTGGCGCTCTACTTCTTCGGGGCGCTCGCCGGCGTCGGCGTCTACGTCTGCGGGCTGCTGGCGCAGTTGGTGGTGATGGGCGGGGCGTCGCGCAACCTCGTGATGCACCTGCTCTGGGGCGAGCCCGTCACGGCGCGGCTCATCTACCGCAGCGTGCGCTCGCGCCTGGGCGGGCTGTTCCGCGCGGCGGCGGTCGTGCTCTTCTGGCTGTTCGTCTCGGGGGCGGCGGCGCTCTTCGCGGGGATGGTGGTGTGGATGTCGGCGCTCTTCGTCGTGGGGGTCGTGGCCGCGTCGTCGGGCCCGACGCGCGGGGGCGGGCAGTGGCTGCTGCTCGCCTTCTTCCTCCTGATGAGTTTGCTGGCGCTGGCGCTGATGCTCTTCACCTTCTTCCTGCTGGCGGGGCGCGTGGCGTACGTGCCGCAGGTCCTGATGGTCGAGGGGCGCGGCGTCTTCGACGCGGTCGGGCGCAGCGCCGGGCTGGCGCGCGGCAACCTGCGGCGGCTGATGGGGATGTTCCTGTTCACGGGGTTCGCGGGCTACTCGGCGGTGCTGCTGCTGCTGCTGCCGCTCGGGTGGTTCGCGTGGCTGAACGGCGTCAACCCGTTCGAGCTGGACGCGTCGAGGCAGCCGGCGTGGTACACGGTCAGCGCCGAGGTGCTGGGGCAGGTGGCGACGATTCTGCTGGCGCCCGTGTGGATGCTGGGGCTCTCGCTGCTCTACGTTGACGAGCGCGTGCGGCACGAGGGCTACGACATAGAGCTTCTGGCGTCGCAGGTCTTCGGCGAGATGCCGGCCGTACCGGCGGGGCTGCACGCGCCGCTCGCGCCGGCCATCGCCGCGCCGCAGCCGCCGCGCCACCCGCGCCCCGCGCCGGACGCCGGGGCGGCGAAGACGCCCGGCTCCGTCCTCGGGCTCTGAAAACGGATGAGACACGCGCCGGGAAAGAGGCGTTCGACGGGCGGCCTGACTCGCGTCGCGCCGCTCGTCCTGCTGTGCGCGTGGTGGGTCGCGCCGCCGCTGCTGCCGCCGCTGCTCTGGCCCGCGCCGGCCGGCGCGCAGCAGCCGCGACCCTTGCCCGCGCCGGCGGCCGACGCGCGGCGGGTCGCGGCGCTCGGCGACTACCGCGCGCGCGTGCGCGAGGCGGCCGCGCTGCTCGAAGGGCTGGCCTCGGCGCACGAGCTGGTGACGAAGAGCGAGTCGTACGAGGTCTGGTCCCGGGAGGGCTTTAACTCGGACTTCGTGGCCGAGCTGCCGGAGAGGGAGAAGGCCGACCTCGCCCGCGCGCTCTCGCTGCTGCCGCAGAAGGAGCGGGTCGAGTGGGGCGGGTCGTTCGTCGAGGCCGACAACGCGTGGCTCCACCAGGAACTCGGCGAGGGCGGGCCGCAGGGCGAACACGAGAAGCGGGCGGCCGCGCTGCGCGCCGCGGCCGGGAGGCTGCGCGCGCTCGAAGCGAGGCTCGCCGAGGCCGAGGGCGCCGCGGCCGAGGCGTTCGACGCCGACGCCGAGCGCGGGCGGCTCAACGCCATCCTGAGCGCGCCCGAGTTCAGCCGCGAAGCTCGCCATCAGGGCGGCGCGCTCCGGCGCCTCGTCAACGATTTCGTCGAGCGCCTGCTCGCCCTCCTGCCCGACTTCCCGCGCCTCTCGCCGGGCGCGAGCCCGCAGGCGTCGCTCGCCACGCAGCTCGTCGTCCTCGCCCTCTGCCTCGCGGTCATCGCCTACGTCGCGCGGCGGCTGTGGCTGCGGCGGGCGCAGGGCGTGCGCCCGCTCAAGCTGAAGCGCGGCGCGCGCGTCGTCCTCGGCGAGCGGCTCGAAGCCGACCAGACCGCCTCGGACCTGCTCGAAGAGGCCGAGCGACTGGCGCGCGCGGGCGAGCTGCGCGGCGCCATCCGCAAGGCTTACGTCGCGCTGCTCTGCGAACTCGGCGACCGCGGCGTCGTCCGGCTCGAACGTCACAAGACGAACCGCGACTACCTCGGCGCCGTCCGCCGCGCCGCGCCCCCCGGCCTCTACGCCGAGATGCTCCCGCTCACCTTCGACTTCGAGGTTCACTGGTACGGGCTGCGCGACGCCTCCGACGCCGACTGGCAGAGCTTCGCCGCGCGCTGCCGCAGGATTTTGAGTAGTCGGTAGTCAACAGCGCCCCGCCGGCCGCGCGGCGCGACTCTCATCCGGACTCGCGGCCGAAGACGTTTTTCCGACGGACGCCGACTACCGACCACCGCCTTACAACGATGAAGAGCCGGCTGCTCATCCTCCTCTCGGTCGTCCTGCTGGTCGCGTTGCTGGTGGCCATCAACGCGGCGTCGTACGTGCGCGTCGAGCAGGAGGCCGAGACGGAGCAGATGCCCGACCGCTCGACCGAGAACGCGGGCGGGACGGGGACGCGCGCCCTCTTCGAGTACCTGAGCCGGCGCGGCGACGCCGTCTCGCGCTGGCGGCGGCCGATGGCCGAACTCGCCGGCCCGGACGCCCCGCAGACGCTCGTCATGGTCGGGCCGCACAGGCTCGGCGTCGAGCAGGCCGAGGCCGTGCACGTGCTGCGCTGGGCGGCGGCCGGCGGCCGCCTCGTGCTCGTTGACCGCTCGCCGAACCCCCTGCTGCTGCCGCCGGCCGGCGGCTGGCGCGTCCACGCCGAGACGGTCGAGGTCCCCGGCCCCGACGCGCTCCCCGACGACGCCGAGGGCATGACGCGCGACACGCCGCTCGTCTCGCCCGCGCAGCCGACCGCGCTCACGCGCCACGTCTCGCGGGTCACGCGCTCGCGCTTCGCCGCGCGCCTCTACGCCTACCGCGCGGACGCGGGGGCGGCCGTCGCGGTCGCCGACGACGACAACGAAGAAGACTTGTGGGGAGGCGTCCCGTCAGAGGAGGAGCCGCCGCCGCCGCCCGCGCCGCCGGCGACGCCCGACGGCGCGGGTGACGCGGCGGATGAGGCGGCGGATGAGGCGGGGGACGCGGCGGGCGACGAGGGCGCGCCGGTCGTCCACGTCAACGACGGGCGCGGGGGCGCGGGCGCGCTGCTCGTTGACTACGCCTACGGGCGGGGGCGCGTCGTCGTCCTCTCCGACCCTTACGTCATCTCGAACGCCGGCATCAACCGCTCCGACAACCTGTTTCTCGCCGTCGGCGTCGTGACCGGCGGGCTCAAGGGGCGCGTGGCCTTCGACGAGTTTCACCACGGCTACGGCGAGGCGCGCAACCACCTGTTCGCGTACTTCCGCGGCACGCCCGTCCTCTGGCTGTTCGCGCAGGGCGCGCTCCTCGCGCTGATGGTGGTGTGGACGCGCGGCCGCCGCTTCGCGCGCCCCGTCCCCGAGCCGCGCCCCGACCGCCGCTCCAAGCTAGAATTCGTCTCTTCGATGGCCGAGCTACAGCAGAGGGCGCGAGCCTACGACCTGGCGGTCGAGAACGTCTACCAGCGGACGCGGCGCGCGCTGGCGCGCTACGGCGGGCTGCCCGCGACCGCGCCGCTCGCGCAGATAGCCGAGCGCGCCGCCGCCCGCTCGGGGCGCGACCGCGCGCGGCTCGAAGCGCTCCTGCGCGAGTGCGAGGACGCGGCGGCCGGCGCGCCGCTCACCGCCCGCCGCGCGCTCGGGCTCGCGCGCGCGCTGCGCGAGCTGGAGCGCGACCTCGGCATCCTCATGCGCTCGCGCGAGCTGCGGCAGGCGCGCTGAAGAGAATCTTTCGTCCCCGGGTTTTTGATTTGCGGCCTTCTGTGGTTACATACGGCCGCCCGCGCTCTCTCAAGTCGAGCTTCGGAAATCGAACATCGCCAATGCTTCAACACGTCCCCGCAACCGTCGAGCACATCAAGACGGAGCTGCGCAAGGTGGTCGTCGGCCAGGACGAGGTGGTCGAGCAGATTCTGGTGGCGCTCCTCGCCGAGGGGCACGCGCTCGTCGAGGGCGTGCCGGGGACGGGGAAGACGCTGCTCGTCAAGACGCTCGCGCGCATCGTCGGCGCGGACTTCAGCCGCATCCAGTTCACGCCCGACCTGATGCCCTCGGACATCACCGGCACGAACGTCTTCAACACTGCGACCGCCAGCTTTTCGCTCCGCCGCGGCCCCGTCTTCACCGACGTCCTGCTCGCCGACGAGATAAACCGCACGCCGCCCAAGACGCAGTCCGCCCTGCTCGAAGCGATGGAGGAGCGGCAGGTCACGATTGACGGCGAGCAGCACCGCCTGTCGCCGCTCTTCACCGTCTTCGCCACCGAGAACCCCATCGAGTACGAGGGCACCTACCCCCTGCCCGAGGCGCAGCTCGACCGCTTCCTCCTCAAGATTCTGATTGACTACCCGACGGCCGAGGAGGAGGCGCAGGTCGTCTCCAACTGGGACGCGGGCTTCAGCGCGCGCCGCCTCGAACAGATAGACGTGCGCCCGCTCGCCGAGCCCGACGCCATCGTCCACTGCCGCGCGGAGGCGCGCGCCGCCGCCGTCGAGCCGGGCGTGCAGCGCTACCTGGTCGAACTCGTCCGCCGCACGCGCGAGCACCCGTCGGTCGCCTACGGCGCGAGCCCGCGCGCCAGCGTCGCGCTGCTGCTCTGCTGCAAGGCGCTGGCCGCCATGCGCGGCCGCGACTTCGCTACGCCCGACGACGTGCGCGACGTGGCGCGCCCCGTGCTGCGCCACCGCGTCTCCTTACGCGCCGAGGCCGAACTCGACGGCGCGACCACCGACGCCGTCATCACGGACATCCTCAACGCCGTCGAGGTGCCGCGTTGACCTACGCGGGGAGGGCGCGCGGGTGGGTGAACAGTTGACCCCGCCGGACGACGGCGAGGCGGCGGCCGCGAACGGCCCACCGCTCGGGCTGGGCGGCTTCGTGCCGGTGCTGCTCGCGCTGGCCGGGTTCGTCACGGCCTTCGCCGTGCTCCGGTTCGGCAACGACGGGTTCGTCACGGACTTTGGAGCGCTCGGCTGCGCGGCCGACGCGGCCCGCCCGCCCGCGCCGTTCACGGGGACGTCGCAGTACCGCCTCTGGGTCCTGCTCATCTGCGCGCAGACGGCGCTGTGGTTCGCGCTCTCGGCGCCGCTGCTGGCGTCGCTGCTGGCCAAAGGGACGAGGGCCCGCCTGCTCGCGCCGGGCGTGTGGCTGAAGATGGCGGCGCTGCTGCTTTTCCTCGCGTGGGTCTCCCGATTGCCGGTCGCCTACCAGAGGCCGTTCGAGGGGATGGCGGGGCTTCACCCGTGGCACGTCTACAAGATGAGCTTCTTCGGCTTCGTCGGGGGCGTCGTGGCCGTGCTCGCCATCGTCGGGCTCTGGGCGACGCAGGCGGCGCTGAAGGAGGCCGAGGGCGGGCCGGCGCGCGAGCCGGGCGGGGGCGTGCGCGACTTCCTCGCGTTACGTTCGACCCTCGAACTCTACCTGTTCGCCGCGGGCGTCATCATCGGCGCGGCGACGCTCGCCACGGGCGCGCTGCGGCAGGCGGTGACCGCCGCCTGCCCGCCGGCCGAGAAGCAGTTCATGGTGCAGGACGTGCTCGGCTACGGGCTGGCCTTCTCGCTGCTCCTGGCGCTCGTCTACGCGCCGGCGCACGCGCAGCTCGCGCGCACGCGGTCGGCGCTGCGCGAAGCGCTCGTCCCGCTGCCGGAGTCGGCGCCCGCGCCGGGCGCGAAGTTCTGGAACGACTGGAACTCGGAGCGCAGGGCGGTCACCGAGCTGCTCCACGCCAACGCGGGGCTGTTCGCGAGCCTCGCGGGCGCGCTCTCCATCCTGACGCCGCTGCTGGGCAGCCTCGTCTCGATGCTGCTGGGCGGCGAGGGCGAGTAGGGCGGCGCGCGCCTTCTGTTTCTGTTTCTGTTTAAGACCCGGCGTTTCGCGTGATGAACGTTTTCAAGACCAGAGACCCCGACTACGAGCGGCGCGTGCGCGAGAGCTTCGCGCGGCAGCGCGTGATGGAGACGATGGGGGCGCGGCTGCTGCGCGTCGCGCCGGGCGAGGTCGAGATAGGGCTCGGCTTCAGCGAGGCGCTGACGCAGCAGCACGGCTACCTGCACGCGGGGGTCGTGGCCGCGGTCGTGGACTCGGCCTGCGGCTACGCCGCGCTGACGCTGACGGAGGCGGGCGCCGAGGTGCTCTCCATCGAGTTCAAGCTCAACCTGCTCTCGCCCGCGGCCGGGCGCGAGTTCGTCGCGCGCGCCCGCGTCGTCCGCGCCGGCCGCAACGTCACGGTCTGCGCCGGCGACCTCTTCGCGCTCGCGGGCGACGGCGCCGGCGAGAAGGTCGTCGCCACCATGCTCGGCACGATGATGAAGGTCGGCGCGTAAGCCCTCGTCATCGCCGCCGCGGCCATCGTCGTCGCCGTCATGTCCGTCGTCGTCGCCGTCCCCTCTTTCGTCAGCGACGACGGGCGCGGT